>NZ_JAAAFU010000039.1:0-25072 GCF_019352905.1 Pseudomonas sp. Xaverov 83
CGTTTGCCAAAAGTGACCCGCTGTAAGAGCGGAACCATAAGTGGCCGTTACCGCAGCAACGGATATGTACCCAATACAGCTACCGCGCAAGCACCATGGCAAAGTACCCAAACACCGTGAGCAAAATCCCCGACACCGCATACGCAACAGGAAACCCGATCCACGGCACAGTGCTGTCGATCTCCTTGGCCGCCTCCCGCGCAGGCCCCGAGTGACTCCGCGCCCCCGCAACACCGCCCATGAGAATCGCCGGATTAATCTTGAACACATGAAACCCCACCGCCCAAACAATAAACGGTGGAATCGTGCAAGCCACAAACCCAAGCAAAAAGATCTTCAACGCAATAATCGCGCTGATCTGCGAAACCAGATTGGCCCCGGCATTCACCCCCACGATCGCGACAAAGAAAATCAGTCCCATGTCCTCGAGAATGTTGCGCGCCGCATTCGGCGTATTCCCAAAAAACCGCACCCGCGACACCAGCGACGAAACGATAATCCCCGACACCAGCAACCCGCCCGCATTGCCCAGCCCCACCGCCGCACCGAACGCCGGCACTTGAATCAGGCCGATCAGCAACCCCAGTACCATGCCCAGCGACAGCGTCAGCAAATCCGTCGCCGTACTCGGCCGCCCCGCTTTGCCCAGCAACGCCGTGGCCTTGTCGATGGCACTGCGCAGGCCGATCAGGTGCATCACATCCAGGCGCTGCAACCGCGTTTCCAGCCCCACCGGAATCGGCGCACCACCCCTCTCAATCCCCACCAACTGCACCTGCCCGGCAATCGGCGACTGGCTGAATTCCTTGAGCGCCTTGCCCACGGCATCCTTGTGGGTCACCAGAATCACCGCCTCATCCAGCGGTATATTCAACGCCCGGGCATCCGGTACTTCCGGCCCGATCAGGCCCATGTGATCGGTCAGCGCATCCAGGCTGCCGCCCAGGGCGATCACATCGCCCAGCTGCAACACCAGCGTCGGATCAGCCCCCAGCAACTCTTCACCACGCTCAACGTTCTCGATCTGGTACAACGCAAAGCGCTGGCGAAACTGCGCAATGCTTTGTCCTACCAGCTCCGGGTTCACCAGGCGATAAGCCCGCAGGTCAAACGGCCGGTACCCGCTGAGCCCGGCATCGTCGACGTTCCGCACACCGTGCTCCACCTCAAACTCTTTCGCGGCCTTGCGCGCATCCACGCCCCACCAGCGCGGGAGGTATTTGCAGATCAATATGATCCCGACTGTGCCCCAGATATAGGTGATGCCGTAAGACAGCGCGATCATCGCCGTGGCCGCTGCCGCGGTGGTGCCCGGCGGCAGTGGAACCACGCCCGAGGTGATGGCCTGCTCGGCGGAACCAATGGCCGCCGACATGGTTTGCGAACCGGCGAGAATTCCGCCTGCCGCGCCTACCGGCAGGGACAGCAACCGCACGCCGAGCACCACGATGCCCAGCCCAAGAAACGAGGAGAGAATCGCCAGGAAGGTGAACTTCCGGCCATCACCCTTGAGACTGTTGATGAACGAAGGCCCGACCCGCAAACCGACGCCGTACATGAACAGGTAATAAAACAGGCTCTTGGTGAAGTTATCGAGTTCGAAATGCACGCCGTAGTACGACGCCCAGGTCGCAATCGCGCAGCCGATCACGATGGCCCCGGCCACCGCGCCCAGGCCGTAGCCCTTGATGGTGCCGCGCCCGACCCAGACGGACAGGCCAACCACCAGGAACAGCAGGATGTAAGGGTTGTCGTGCAGGAAAGTAAAGAAGGCAGTCACGATGATTCGTACCTGGCGATGCAACGCTAAAGGTACCGGGCCCCGAGGCCCGGTGAGTGTTCAGTGCGTTCAGTCGAGGTTCGGGGTGTCGGCCGGGATGACCGGGGCGGCGATGGCGCCATGGCTGAAGCTGGGGCCCGCGTCGGAATGCTCCACCGGGTTTTTCTGCAGGTAGGCAACGGCCTTGCGCAGGTCCTCCAGCAGCAACGCCACCAGGTCACGACTCACGCCATGCCGCACCAGGATGCGCTGTACCACGATGTTCTGACGGTCGGACGGCAACGGGTAAGACGCAATCTGCCAGCCGCGCATGCGCACACGCTCCGACAGGTCGTAGAGGCTGAAGCCGTGGTCTACGCCGTCCTTGAGCTTGTAGCAGACCGCCGGCAGCCCGTCCTTGCCGTCGTACACCAGTTCCAGCGGCGCGAACTGGGCGATTTCCGATGCCAGCCACTGCGCCGTATCGGAGCACGCCTGTTGAATACGGGTGTAGCCGTCACGCCCGAGCCGCAGGAAGTTGTAGTACTGGGCGATGATTTCACCGCCGGGCCGGCTGAAGTTCAGGGCAAAGGTCGCCATGTTGCCGCCCAGGTAGTCGACGTAGAAGATCAGCTCTTCCGGCAGGTCTTCAGTGGAGCGCCAGATCACCCAACCCACGCCAAGCGGCGCCAGGCCGTACTTGTGGCCGGAAGCGTTGATCGACTTGACGCGCTCGATCATAAAGTCCCATTGCAGCTCTTGCTGAATGAACGGGGCGATAAACCCGCCGCTCGCCGCGTCGACATGAATCGGAATATCCAGGCCAAGATCGCGTTGCATCGAGTCCAGCTCGGCCGCCAGGGCGGCGACCGGTTCATAGATCCCGGTGAAGGTCACGCCCAGGGTCGCCACAACACCGATGGTGTTCTCGTCGCAATATTCCCGCAGGTCGGCCGGGCGCAGGCCTAATGCATCACCGCGCAAAGGCACTTCGCGGATTTCCACATCGAAGTAGCGGGCGAATTTTTTCCAGCAGATCTGCACCGGGCCGCACACGAAATTCGGTTTGTCGGTGGGCAGCCCCGCTGCTTCCCGGCGCTTCTTCCAACTCCACTTCAGGGCCAGGCCGCCGAGCATCGCCGCTTCGCTGGAACCGGTGGTGGAACAACCGACGGTTTGCCACGACTTCGGCGCGTGCCACAGGTCGGCAATGATGTGCACGCACCGGTTTTCAATCTCGGCCGTCTGCGGGTACTCGTCCTTGTCGATCATGTTTTTGTCGAGGGCGTCGGCCATCAACTGCTGCACTTCGGGCTCGACCCAGGTGGTGCAGAAGGTCGCCAGGTTTTGCCGGGAATTGCCGTCCAGCAGCAGTTCGTCGCGCACCAGGTTGTAGGCGGCGGACGGCGTGGTCGAGTGGTCCGGAAGGCGATATTTGGGCAGCTTGTGCTGGGCGGAGCCACTCGAATAGACGTCCTCGATGGCTTGGTCCTGGGTCTCTACGGTTCTGTGAAGTGCCATGAAATCCTGCTCTTGAATGAGGGAAATGGCGTAGACGTTGATCGCGACAAATGCCGATCAGGCTGCGTCAGGAAACGAACGATGGAGCGGTGGCGCCGAATATCACACCCATGGAGGCACAGGTAAGTGACCCAGGTCATTAAAACCATGGATAGTCAGTGCAGCCTGGCAGTGACCTATTGGCTCAGCGCTTCGTTCAGTATCAGGCTGCGATAGTGCCCGGGGTTGGAGCCCGACCACTTGCGAAACGCCTTGTAGAACGAGCTGGCATCGGCAAACCCCAGGCGGGTTGCGATTTCGGTAAAGCTGATGTCGGAGTCGGCCAGCCACACAATCGCCAACTCCTTGCGCACGCTGTCCTTGAGGCCCTGGTAGGTCTGCCCTTCTTCCGCCAGGCGCCGGCGCAGGGTCGAGGCCGAGATGCACAGGGACGCGGCCAGGCCTTCGGTTTCCGGCCAGGTGTCGGCAGGCATCTGCCGCAGGTCGGTCTTGATGCGGGTGGCGAGGCTGTCGGGGTCGCGGTATTTGACCAGTATGTTGGCGGGCGCGTGGGCCAGGAAACGCTTGAGTTCTTCCGGGCTGCGCTTGATCGGCAGGTCGAGGCAGTCGGCTGAGAAAATCATCCGGGTACGCGGCCGGTCGAAGCGCAGGTTGTCGGAGAACATCACCTGATAGTCGTCGCAGAAGTCCGGCGGCGAACAGCGCAGCTCAATCGCCAGGATCGGAATGCGTCGCCCGGCCAGCCAACAGGCGACGCCGTGGACGATCATCCAGTAGGCAAAATAGGTGAAGGCCCGTTTGGGTTCGGGCTCTGGCTCCAACAATACGATTTCCGCCAAGCTCTGCTGATGCACCAGTTGCGCGGGCATGCGCTCGAACATCAGCGACAGGAAGCCCAGGCCGGTTTCCAGCGCGGTGGCCAGGGTCGGTTGCGCCATAGAGGCCCGGCACAGGAATTCCAGGCTGCCGGATTTGAGCTTGCGCGGGTCCATGCCAAAGAATTCATCGTCCATGCGCCGTGCCAGCAGGCGCCAAAGACGCGCGTAAGCCGTTGCCGGGACACGTGCACTTGCCTGTTCCAGCAACGCCGGATTGATCCCGACTTTGCTCAACACTTCATCTGTCGCCGCACCCGGCGCGCAGCTCTGCAACAAGGCTTCGCGAACCAGATGGATGGAAATCGTGTCTTTTTCCGACATGGGGAATGGCGCAATCCGGTGGCTGGGACAATGCCGCGCATTCTAGTGGCGGTTGCGGTTTGCCACCACCGTTCAGTCAAGGTTCAGTAAAGGTCAACATTTCTTGTTTAGCAATGAGTATCATTATGTTACAACTTAGCATCCTATCTAGTGACGATTCGGTGCCGAATGCTTGTTCCTTTTCTCATCATGCTGCGCGAAGGCATAGAAGCCGCCTTGATCGTTGGCATTATTGCCAGCTACCTCAAGCAAACTGGCCGTGGCCAGTACATGCCCGCAGTGTGGATCGGCGTGTTTCTGGCTGCGGCCCTCGCGCTGCTGGTCGGCGGTGGCCTGGAACTGGTGAGTGCCGAATTCCCGCAGAAACAACAGGAACTGTTCGAAGGCATCGTTGGCCTGGTGGCCGTGGGGATTCTCAGCTCCATGGTGTTCTGGATGCGCAAGGTGGCGCGCTCCATCAAGCATTCCCTGCATGAATCCCTTGATCACGCCCTCGCCGGTTCCAAACACCAGGTCACAGCGCTGATCGCCATGGTGTTTTTCGCCGTAGCCCGGGAAGGCCTGGAAACCGTGTTCTTCCTGTTGGCGGTGTTCCAGCAAAGCGAAGGCCCGGGCGCACCGATTGGCGCCCTGCTCGGCCTGATCCTGGCGATCATCGTCGGATTCCTGATCTATACCGGCAGCATGCGCCTGAACCTCGGCGCGTTCTTCCGCTGGACCGGTTTGTTCATCCTGGTGGTTGCCGCCGGCATCCTCGCCAACTCGGTACAAGCCCTGCACGAAGCCGGGGTGTGGAACCACCTGCAAACCGTACTGTTCGATTTCAGCGCGACGCTGCCGATGGATGGCCCTCTGGGCTCGGTGCTGGCCGGCATGTTCGGCTATCAGGACGCCCCGACCATCAGCACCCTCGGCGCCTACCTGATCTACCTGGTGGTGGCCCTGGTGATGTTCTTCCTGCCCGCGCCGCCGAGCAAGCCGGCTACCCGCACAACTTCTTCCGTTTCCAGCCAGTAAGGACCGCCTCTTGTCCAACCAAACCCCTCAACCGGCTCCGCCCTCCCGTGCCTTGCGCTGGGCGGTGGGCGGCTCGGTGGTCGTGATGATCGCCGCCGGTGGCCTGTTCTACTACGCTTCGCAACTGGCTGCCTCCAAGCGCCAGGCCAACCACAATGAAATCGCGGTGACGATCCACGCCCACAGCTGCGAGCCGAATGCGCTGACGGTGCCGGCGGGACACGCCAGTTTCCGCATCATCAACCGCTCGGACCGTGCCGTGGAATGGGAAATCCTCGACGGCGTGCTGGTGGTCGAAGAGCGCGAGAACATAGCCCCGGGCCTGAGCCAGGTGATCAACGCCAACCTGCTGCCCGGCGACTACCAGATCACCTGCGGCCTGCTGAGCAACCCACGAGGCACCCTGACGGTGACGCCGACTGCCGAGTCGGACGCGCAAGCCAAGGCCAAGCCGTCGATGGTGGCGTTTATCGGCCCGCTGTCGGAGTTCCGCGTGTACCTGAGCAGTCAGGGCGGCGCGCTGGTCAAGGCCGTTACGGCACTTGAGCAGGCCATCGAGGCCGGCGACCTCACCCAGGCCCAGGCACTTTACGTACCGGCCCGCGAGGCCTACCAGCGTCTCGCCCCGGCCTCGCAACGCCTGGCAGAACTGGACAACGCAATCAACGCCCGCGCCGACTACTTTGAAAAGCGCGAGCAGGACCCGGCCTTCAGCGGCTTCCACCGTCTCGAATACGGCCTGTTCCAGCAACGCAATCTCGACGGTCTGGCGCCGATTGCCCAGCGCCTGGTCACCGACGTCACCAGCCTCAAGCAACAGCTGCTGGCCCAGTCGCTGCCGCCGGAGCAACTGGTGAGCATCGTGGTGCGCAACCTCAACAGCCTGGCCGACGTACGCGCCGCCAGCGGCGAGGAAGAACGCTACAGCCACACCGACCTCAACGGCTTCGCCGCCAACCTGGACGCCGCCCGCAAGGTGGTCGACCTGATGCGTCCGCTGTTGACCAAATCTGCCGCGCAATTGCTGCCGGGGATCGACAGTGCGATCAGCGCCCTCGACGCCGAACTCAGCGGTTTGAAAGTCGATGGCCGCTACGCCTCGTATGACAGCGTTACCGCCGATCAGCGCAAGCAGATCGCCGACAAGGCCAAGGCTCTGGCCGTTGCACTCGATGGAATCGACCCCGCCCTTGGCCTTTCCGGCCTGAAGTGAAGACGACCGTAGACATGAGTGATTCAGAACAGTTTTCATCCCAGCGTCGTCGTGTATTGCTGGGCATGGCCGCCACCGGCGCCGCGATTGCCGGCAGCAGCCTGAGCTGCCCGGCAATGGCCGCCAACGCGGCTGCACAAGTGACCACCGCGCCAAGCAGTGAAAAGACCCAGGACCACCACGATTTCCATGGCAAGCACCAGACCGGCATCGTCACCCCGCGCCCGGCCTGCGGCATGCTCGTGGCATTCGACGTATTGGCCAGCGACCGCGAGGACCTGGAGCGGCTGTTCCGCACCTTGAACGAGCGCATCGCGTTCCTGATGACCGGCGGCACCGTGGTGCAAGTCGACCCGAAACTGCCCCCCACCGACTCCGGCATTCTCGGCCCGGTGGTGACACCGGACAACCTGACCATCACCGTGTCGGTCGGCGAGTCGCTGTTCGACGAACGCTTCGGCCTGGCCGCAGCCAAGCCCAAGCGCCTGATCCGCATGGTGGGTTTCCCCAACGATGCGCTGGAACCGGCGCAGTGCCACGGCGACCTGAGCCTGCAGTTCAGCTCCAACACCCCGGACACCAATATCCACGCCCTGCGCGACATCGTGAAAAACCTGCCGGACCTGCTGCTGGTGCGCTGGAAACAGGAAGGCAGCGTGCCGCCCCAGGCCCCTGCCCGCCCTGGCGAGCCGGCGCAGAGCGCGCGCAACTTCCTCGGTTTTCGCGACGGCTCGGCCAACCCGAACTCCAACGACAACAAGGCGATGGACCAGATTGTGTGGGTGCAACCGGGCAGTGACGAACCGGCCTGGGCCGCCAATGGCAGCTACCAGGCGGTGCGGATCATCCGTAACTTCGTCGAACGCTGGGACCGCACGCCGCTGCAAGAGCAAGAAAGCATCATTGGCCGGATCAAGACCAGTGGTGCGCCCATGGATGGCCAGAAAGAAACCCAGGTGCCGGACTACAGCAAGGACCCGGAAGGCAAGTTGACCAAGCTCGATGCCCACATCCGCCTGGCCAACCCGCGTACTGCACAGACCCAGGCCAACCTGATCCTGCGCCGGCCGTTCAACTACTCCAACGGCGTCAACAAAAACGGTCAGCTGGACATGGGGCTGTTGTTCATCTGCTACCAGGCTGACCTGGAGAAAGGCTTTATCAGCGTGCAAACCCGGCTCAATGGCGAGCCTCTGGAGGAATACCTGAAGCCGGTCGGCGGCGGTTATTTCTTCACTTTGCCAGGCGTCACCGGGGACAAGGATTTCATCGGGCGCACGCTGCTTGATGCGACACATCCACACACCACTGCCAAAACCTAAAACAAACCCCAGAGCGGAAATCGTCCCATGAAGAAGTCGTCTCTCGCATTGTCGTTGTTAATGAGCCTTTCGCCGCTGGCCGCCTTCGCCGCCACCGCGCCGCTGGACCTGGTAGGGCCGGTGTCGGACTACAAGATCTACGTCACCGAAGAAATCGGCGAGCTGGTCACTCAGACCCAGGCGTTCACCGACGCCGTGAAAAAAGGCGACCTGGCCACCGCCAAGAAGCTGTATGCGCCAACCCGTGTTCACTATGAGTCCATCGAGCCGATCGCCGAGCTGTTCAGCGACCTTGACGCCTCCATCGACTCCCGTGTCGACGACCACGAGAAAGGCGTGAAAGCCGAAGACTTCACCGGCTTCCACCGCATCGAGTACAGCCTGTTCTCCGAGAACACCACCAAAGGCCTCGACGCCCTGGCGGACAAGCTCAACAGCGACGTACTGGACCTGAAAACCCGCGTGGACGGCCTGACCTTCCCGCCGGAAAAAGTCGTGGGTGGTGCTGCTGCCCTGCTGGAAGAAGTGGCCGCGACCAAGATCTCCGGTGAAGAAGATCGCTACAGCCACACCGACCTGTATGACTTCCAGGGCAACATCGACGGCGCGAAGAAAATCGTCGACCTGTTCCGTCCGCAGATCGAGAAGCAGGACAAGGCCTTCGTCGCCAAAGTCGACAAGAACTTCGCCACCGTGGACAAGATCCTGGCCAAGTACAAAACCAAGGATGGCGGTTTTGAAACCTATGACAAGGTCAAGGAAGCAGACCGTAAAGCCCTGGTTGGCCCGGTCAACACCCTGGCAGAAGACCTGTCCACCTTGCGTGGCAAGCTTGGCTTGAACTGATGCACCTCACTCGCGGGCCGTTCGTGCCCGCGAGTACTCCCCGCTCCAGCGGTAGTGCCCAAGGGTATCTACCTGTGATTTCTGACAGTAGACAGGCTGAAGGTATTGGAATCTCATCGAACGGCGGGCTTGGATGAATAAGCCCGCTCAACCTTGAGGCAAAAATCATGAGCAATGAACTGTACGATCTGACTACATTTGAAAATAAAAACTGGAACGAATGGACCGAGACCGTCCCAGGCACCACGAAGTTTGTGCAGCAAACGCCCAATGATCCGCTGGATTTTTATCTTTCATCCGACTTCGGAACGGGCAGTGCTATCCGCATACAAAAGCGTTTCCGCTTTACTGCGGGGCAGGAGTATTTACTCAACTTTCAGTTCAGATCAAAAACACCTGCTCGCCTCATCGTCAGGCTGGCGGAAGTTGAGCAATCATCCAGTCTTTTCCAACCGAGCAATAACTGGATTGGTGTCACAATTCCCCTTCCCACCGCGACAGAATCCGGCAACCAGTTAAATCTCAGAATCACTTTTCGATTTGAACTTCAAACGGACCAGGCCGACAAATTTGACCTTGATAATTTACTGGTCAGGCATGTCGACCACAAAGTCAAACAATAGATGCCTTCACATCCAGGCAGTCAGAGCCAGGTTGCAGTACCCAAACCAGCATGGCAGTGGCGCCCCGCAAAAATCGGAATGCATGCAACGGTGCTACAAGATCCGATACAACAACCGCTCGATCCGCACCCGGCTGACCCGACGCAAGAACTTGCCGACGGCCGCCGGGTACTCCACCAGTGTTTCCAGCTGCTGATAGCGCTCGATACGTGAGGTGTGCTGGAAAATCTCCGCCAGTTCAGTGCGCCGTGGCCCTACCCACTCACCCTTGGGATCATCGATGAGCAAGGCGTTTTCCAGGTCGAGGCGAAACGCTCGCGGGTTGATGTTGTTGCCGGTCAGCAAAGTGTAGCGCTGGTCGACCCACATGCCCTTAAGGTGGTAGGTGTTGTCGCCGTCGCGCCACAGGTGCAGGTTCAACTGGCCGCTGTCGATCATGCGCTGATGGCGCTTGGCGAAGCGACGCAGGCTGATTTCGTAGAGATACGGCAGCGCGGCGATAACCTTGAACGGCTCGCTCGGCGGAATGTAGAAGTCGTTGGCAGTCTTGTCGCCGACAATGATGTCGATCTTCACCCCGCGCGCCAGGGCGCGGTTGATTTCCCGGGTCACCGGCAGCGGCAGGTTGAAGTACGGCGTGCAAATGGTCAGCTGGTGTTGGGCGCTGGCAATCAGCTCGCAGATCACCCGGCTCAGGGGGTTGTTCTTGCACACGCCCAACAGCGGGCTGACCGTCAGGTTGCCATTTGACAACTGCCCCGCCGTGGTGTCATACACCGCGTGTTTCAGGCGACTGCGCAGGTCGCCAATGTCGTTGCGCAGGCTGCGGGTGGTGGGTGGGTTGGGCAGGTCCAGGCGATGCACCGCCTTGGCGGCTACCAGGCCGTGCTCCACCAGGTGCTGCATCGAGTCGGCCAGCGCCTTGTTGTGAATCAGGTGATAACGGTCGTAACGGTATTTGTCGAACTTGTGCAGGTACACGTTATTCAGGCTGGCGCCGCTGTACAGCACGCTGTCATCGATCACAAAGCCCTTGAGGTGCAGCACGCCGAACAGTTCACGGGTTTGCACCGGCACGCCATACACTGGCACTTCGGTGCTGTGGGACTCGGTCATGGCCTGGTACCAGGCGCTGTTGCCCGGTTGCTTGCCGGCGCCGATCAAACCACGCTGGGCCCGCAGCGAGTCGACCACCACCACGATATCCAGCCCGGGCCGGGCGGCCTTGGCCGCATGCAATGCGTCGTAGATCTCTTGTCCCGCCTCATCCTGCTGCAGGTATAACGCCACGATGTAAATGCGCTGGGTGGCCTGGGAAATTTTCTCCAGCAGGCAACGGCGGTACTCGGCGGCGCCGGACAGCACCTCGATCGCGTCGGGCGTGAGGGGAAAACCGCGCAGCTTGGGCAACAGGGAGCGTTTGAATAACGACGGCATAGGGCTCGCAATGGGTCGAATCCGAAGGACTCCAGAGCTTACACCATGGGCTGGCTCAGGTCTTCCCGCCGGCGGGTAAAAAATAATTAATTGACCAAGAAGAACGATCGTTCTACTGTAATTTACATGAACGATATCACTCGCGACATTATCCTCGACGTCACCGAAAAGTTGATCTACCGAAATGGCATCGCAGCCACCGGCATGGATCTTCTGGTGAAGACCGCCGGCGTCTCCAGAAAGAGCGTCTACCGCTACTTCGCCAACAAGGACGAACTGGTGATCGCCGCCCTTCAGCGCCGCGACGAGCGCTGGATGCACTGGCTGCGCAGCGAAGTGACACGCCACGCCACCACGGGCGAGCGCCTGTTGGGTGTGTTCAGTGCGCTGAAAACCTGGTTCGGCTCCGACGATTTTCGCGGCTGCGCCTTCATCAACACCAGCGGCGAGACCGGCGACCCGCAAGACCCGGTCCGCCTGCTGGCCAAGGCCCATAAACAGAAACTGTTCGAATACGCCCTCGAACTTTGTCAAGCACATGGCACCCCCGACCCGGAACGCCAGGCCGCGCACCTGCTGATCCTGATTGATGGCGCCATTACCGTTGCCCTGGTGATGGGCGACACCACCGCTGCCGATAATGCGCAAGCCATGGCGCGGACCTTATTGCAACTTTGACCCTACGTTCATTAGAACCCGTTCAGGAGCCGTCCGATGTCATCCAACCCAGAAATACGCCCGCCGGTGCCTCCATTCACCCGTGAATCAGCGATTGAGAAAGTTCGCCTGGCCGAAGACGGCTGGAATTCCCGAGACCCGCAACGAGTATCCCTGGCCTATACCCTGGATACTCAATGGCGCAACCGCGCCGAGTTCGCCCACAACCGCGAAGAAGCCAAAGCCTTCCTGACCCGCAAATGGGCCAAGGAACTGGATTATCGGTTGATCAAGGAGTTGTGGGCGTTTACCGGCAACCGCATTGCGGTGCGCTATGCCTATGAATGGCATGACGACTCCGGCAACTGGTTCCGCTCCTACGGCAACGAGAACTGGGAGTTTGACGAGAACGGCTTGATGGCGAACCGGTTTGCCTGCATCAACGACATGCCGATCAAGGAAAGCGAGCGCAAGTTCCACTGGCCGCTGGGGCGGCGTCCGGATGAGCATCCGGGGTTGTCAGCGCTGGGGTTGTAGGCTGGACGCTACCCACCTGTGGGAGCGGGCTTTTCTGTGGGAGCTGGCTTGCCTGCGATGCAGACACCTCGGTGTATCAGGCACACCCAGTTGACGCCATCGCAGCGATGCGGCGACCCGACAAGCCAGCTCCCACATAACCCCGGCGGTCTACGTCAGTCCTGGTTAAGGCCTACCCGATACAACACGCCGTTATCTTCATCCGTCAGCACATACAGGTAACCATCCGGCCCCTGACGCACATCACGGATCCGCGCTTTCAACCCCCCAAGCAATCGCTCTTCGTGGATGACCTTGTCCCCATCGAACTGCAAGCGAATCAGCTCCTGGCTCACCAGTGCACCAATAAACACGTTGTGCTGCCAGGCCTTGAACCGGTCGGCGTCGTAGAACGCCATGCCACTCACGCCGGGGGATTTCTCCCAGACATGGTGCGGCGGCACTGTGCCTTCGGCGGTCTTGCCCTTGGCCTCGGGAATCGGCGTCAGGGAATAGTTGATGCCATGGGTCGCCAGCGGCCAGCCGTAGTTTTTTCCACGCTCGATAATGTTGATCTCATCCCCGCCACGCGGGCCGTGTTCGTTTTCCCAGAGTGTGCCGCTCCACGGGTTCAGTGCCGCACCCTGTGGGTTACGCTGGCCGTAGGACCAGATTTCCGGCCTCACGCCTTCCTGGCCCACGAAGGGGTTGTCTTCGGGTATACGGCCATCCGGGAAGATCCGCACGACTTTGCCTTGCAGCTTGTCGAGGTCCTGGGCGGTGGGGCGGTCGTTGTTTTCCCCCAGGGTCACGAACAGGTACCCATCGCGGTCAAACACCAGCCGTGAGCCGAAGTGGTTGCCCGTGGACAGCTTGGGCTCCTGGCGCAGGATCACCTTGAAGTCCTGCAGGCCAGTCAGGTCATCGCTCAAGCGCCCGCGCCCGACCGCAGTGCCGGCCGTGCCGTTCTTGCCACCGCCTTCGGCGTAGGACAGGTACACCAGGCGGTCCTCCTTGAAGTCGGGTGACAGCACCACGTCCAGCAAACCGCCCTGCCCTTTGGCAAACACTTGAGGCACGCCCGTCAGAGGCGCGGACAGCTTGCCGTCCGGGCTGACAAAGCGCAGGTTGCCGGGACGTTCGGTGACCAGGAAACCTTGCTTGTCCGGCAGGAACGCCACCGCCCACGGGTGATCCAGGCCCTTGGCAATCGGGGTGACGGTGATACTTCCCTGCTCGCTGGGGAACTGTTGGGTGTCGGCCGCCGAAACGGGCAGCGCCAGGGGCAGCAAGGCAGCGGCGCAGAAGGTCGCTAGAAGGGTTTTGCGTAGAAACATACGGTGGGTTTCCTTGTCGTCTTCACACACTCAATCGCCGCGATTGCCATTGGCGTCACGGGTGGGAGCTTTGGGCTGGATGGCGGGCGGGGTCTGTGGGCTGTCGCGGCGCTGGACGCTGTTGCCAATGCCGCCGTTTTGCAGGGTCGGCGACCGCTGCGCCGGCGGGATGTAGGTGCCCCGCGTTGCAGGCGCATTGGGCTGGGTGCCCTGCATGCTGTTGGGGTTGGCCTGATGGATGGGCCCGTTGTAGGGGTTGTTGCTGCTGCCGGGCAGGTTTTGCGCCTGTGCCAATGAACTCAAGGCCAGGCCCAACGCCAACACGGCAAGGTTGCGCAAACGGGTGTTCATGACAAAAGCCTCTCTGGGCGCGAGTACATGTGCTTTCGATAACACGCTACGCCTTGGGTTCGGCTTTGGTAACTAAATAGTTTCTCATCAGGTGTAACACGATCTGTCTGAAACCCCGGTACCAGCCGGCTGGCCAGGGAAACTTTTGCCGAATCCACCCTGTCCCCTGAAGACCTACACACGTTCAGGAATACCGACATGCCACGGGCTATCTGGAAAGGCGCAATCAGTTTTGGCTTGGTACACATCCCGGTGTCGCTGGTCTCGGCCACGTCCTCCCAAGGCGTCGACTTCGACTGGCTGGATAAGCGCAGCATGGACCCGGTGGGTTACAAGCGCATCAACAAGACCACCGGCAAGGAAGTCACCAAGGACAATATCGTCAAGGGCGTGGCCTACGAAAAAGGTCGCTACGTGATCCTCAGCGAAGACGAAATCCGCTCGGCCCACCCCAAGTCCACCCAGACCATTGAAATCATCGCGTTTGTGGCCAGCGACCAGATTCCGCTGCAGAACATCGACACGCCCTACTTCCTGGCGCCCGACAAGCGCGGCGGCAAGGTCTATGCGCTGCTGCGGGAAACCCTGAAAAAAACCCGCAAGGTCGCCCTGGCCAACGTGGTGCTGCACACCAAGCAGCACCTGGCGGCACTGATGCCGTTGGAGTCGGCGCTGGTCTTGGTGATGCTGCGCTGGCCCGCTGAAGTGCGCGGCCTGGATGAGCTGGAACTGGGCAGTGACGTGACCAAACCGACCCTGGCCAAGGGCGAGCTGGACATGGCCAAGCGACTGGTGGAAGACATGAGCGCCGACTGGAAGCCCGAAGAATACCGCGACAGTTTCCAGGAAAAGATCATGGCGCTGGTGGCGAAGAAGGCCAAGGCCGGCAAGATCGAAGACGTGGAATCCAGCGAGGGTGAGGAGGAGCGCAAATCAGCCGATGTGATCGACCTGACGGAACTGCTCAAGCGCAGCCTGGCAGGCAAGAGCCCGACGAAGAAGCCAGCCGCGAAAAAAACCCGCAAGGCTTCATGAGGTAGACCGCCATGGCCAAGCCCCTGAGTGAATACAACGCCAAGCGCGACTTCGATGTAACCGCCGAACCTGCAGGCAGTGCGCCTCGCGGCAGGAGCCGGGCCCAGGCCTTGACCTTCGTGATTCAAAAGCACGATGCGCGCAACCTGCATTACGACTTTCGCCTGGAACTCGATGGCGTGCTCAAAAGCTGGGCGGTGCCCAAGGGCCCGAGCCTGGACCCGAGCCAGAAGCGCCTCGCCGTGCATGTGGAAGATCATCCATTGGGCTACGGCAGTTTCGAGGGCAGCATTCCCGCCGGCCAGTACGGCGCGGGGGACGTGATCGTCTGGGACCGCGGCGTGTGGCAGCCCCACGACGACCCGCGCAAAGCCTACACGGCGGGCAAGCTGAAATTCACCCTGATCGGCGAAAAGCTCGCCGGCGACTGGACATTGGTGCGCACGCGGCTCAAGGGCAGCGGCGATAAGGAGCAGTGGCTGTTGATCAAGGAGAACGATCAGCAGGCGCGCCCGTTGGCTGATTACGACGTGGTCCAGGCCGAGCCGAAAAGCGTGTTGAGCGATGCAATGGTGGGGCGCCCGAAAAAACCAGCTGCTGCGAAGAAAACCACGCGCAAATCCTCAACTGCCCTGCCCGATCAGCTCACCCCACAATTGGCGACGCTGGTGGACCGTGCACCGGACGGCGACTGGGTGTACGAGATCAAATTCGACGGCTACCGCATCCTCACACGTATTCGTGACGGTGAAGTGCGGCTGTTCACCCGCAATGGCCATGACTGGACAGACAGGCTGCCGCGCCAGGCCAAGGCCCTGGAGACCCTTAAACTCAAGGACAGTTGGCTCGACGGCGAGGTGGTCAGCTTGAACGCTGATGGGTTGCCGGACTTTCAGGCGTTGCAGAACGCCTTTGATATCGGTCGCAGCCTGGACATTGTCTATTATCTGTTTGATGCGCCGTTTCTGGAAGGTCGTGACCAGCGCGAGGTCGCCGTCGAAGAGCGGCGCGCCGCGCTGAAAAGCGTGCTGACCCGCAGCAGGAGCAAGCTGCTGCGCTTCTCCGAGTCCTTCGCCGCCAATCAGCGGGATATCTTCGAAAGCGCCTGTGACCTGGCGCTGGAGGGCGTGATCGGAAAACGTGCGGGCAGCCTGTACGTCTCCAAGCGCAGCCCCGACTGGATCAAGCTCAAGTGCCGGCTGCGACAGGAATTCGTAATCGTCGGTTTCACCCGTCCGCAAGGTTCACGCAGTGGCTTTGGCGCACTGCTGCTGGCGGTCAATGACGACACCGGGCTGGTGTATGCCGGGCGCGTGGGTACCGGCTTTGATCAGGCCGCATTGAAGAAGATCAGTGAGCAGTTGAAAGCCTTGGAGCGCGATGCGTCACCACTGGCCAAACCGCTGACCAGCGCCCAGGCGCGGGGTGTGCACTGGGTCGAACCGCAGTTGGTAAGCGAAGTGCAATTCGCCGAATGGACTCGCGAAGGTGTGGTGCGCCAGGCGGCCTTTGTCGGGCTGCGTACCGACAAGCCGGCGGAGCAGATTGTTCATGAGCAGCCGCGAGCGGCCAAGTCGATGAAGGAAAAAACCCGTAAAAAGGCAACTGAGCCCGGTGCCGTGTTCGGGGTCAAGATCACCCATCCCGACCGAGTCATCGACACCCAAAGCGGTACACAGAAACTACAACTGGCGCAGTTCTACGAGAGCATCAGCGAATGGATCCTGCCCTTCTTGCGTAACCGTCCTGTGTCTTTGCTCAGGGCACCGGAAGGCATTGCGGGTGAACAGTTTTTTCAGAAGCACTCCGAACACCTGGCGATCCCGAATATCAAGCAACTGGATCAGGCTCTGGATCCGGGTCATGCGCGGCTGATGGAAATCGACAGCCCCGCCGCGCTGATCGGTGCGGTGCAAATGGGCACCGTCGAGTTGCACACTTGGGGCGCCACCGCGGACAAAATCGAAACCCCGGACCTGTTTGTGCTCGACCTTGACCCGGACCCGGCCCTGCCATGGAAAAGCATGCTTGAAGCGGCGCAACTAACTCTGTCGGTGCTGGATGAGCTGGGGCTTGAAGCGTTCGTCAAGACCAGCGGTGGCAAGGGCCTGCACCTGGTGATACCGCTGGCGCGCAAGGATGACTGGGATACGGTAAAGGCCTTCGCCAAGGCGATTGCCCAGTTCATGACGCAGCAGTTGCCGGAGCGTTTTACCGCGACCTCAGGCCCGAAAAATCGCATCAGCAAGATCTTTATCGATTACCTGCGAAACGCCCGGGGCGCCAGTACGGTGGCGGCCTACTCGGTGCGCGCGCGGCCCGGCCTGCCGGTGTCGGTGCCGGTGAGTCGTGACGAGTTGAAGGGTTTGCACGGCGCCCAGCAATGGACCGTGGCCAACCTGCACGAGCGGTTGCAGAATTTGAAGAAGGACCCGTGGGCGGGTTATGCCAATCGGCAGAAGATCAGCAAGAAGATGTGGGAGAAGCTGGGCGCGCATCCGCCAGGCTGATGCGCTCCCCGGCCAGGTTCAGATCAGGATGAAGATCAGCGCCAAACCGGCGAAGATCGCCCACTTCTCCAGGTAGTAGCGGGTGCGATTGCGCTTTTTCAGCTCTTTGCCCCGCAGACGGATCTTGTACAGGCGGGTAAAGGCACGATTCAGGCCACCGGTCTTGTCCCCGGCATCGTTGGGCGAGCCGGCCGCAGCCATTACGTTGCGGCTGAACCAACGGTTGAACGCCGCCGCCCAGCGATACTTCATCGGGCGTTCGATATCGCAAAACAGAATGATCCGGTTCTGCTCCGTAGTGTTTTCGGCGTAGTGGATGAAGGTCTCATCAAACATCACCGGTTCGCCGTCGCGCCAGTAATAGCTTTCACCGTCAACATTGATGTAGCAGCCCGGGTCATTCGGCGTGTCCAGGCCCAGGTGGTAACGGTAGGAACCGGCATACGGATCGCGATGGCGTACCAACTTGGAACCCGGCGGCAGCTCGGCAAACATCGCGGCCTTGATCGACCCGATGCTTTGCACCAACTCAGTGGTGCGCGGGCACAGCTTCATCGCGGAAGGATGGCTGTCGCCGTACCACTTCAAATAGAAACGCTTCCAGCCCGACTTGAAGAACGAGTTGAATCCCACGTCGTTGTATTGGTCGGAACGCTTGATCTCGCCCGCACGCAGCAAGTTCTGGCCTTCCTGGCGGATCTCCTCCCAATGCTCCTGGAGCGGACTCAAGTCGGGAAAGTCGCTGGGAGCCAGGTACGGCCGGCTGGGCAGTTTGGAGAATAGGTACAGAAAGCAGTTCACCGGAGCCAGGAAGGTCGAGTGATCGCTGAGCTGGCGGCCCAGCTTGTGCCGCACACGGCCACGCAGATGGACGTAGGCAATGGAGGCAACGTAGAGAGCAACAATGATGAGTTTCAAGGTATTCGTCACAAGTCAGAAGAGAACAGGCTGCTCCTGCGTGCCCACGACGGCCGAGGATTGAAGATGCAGCACCTGAAATCACAATTCACAAACAGGCAACACGACCGGCTGGGTGACAATCCGGTCATGGCCATTGGCAGCTATTTTAGCCACACTTTGTAACCAAAGGTTAATCAAGAATTGTGAAAAGGTGTCCACTGAGTGTGCTGGGAAGCGCGGAAACGGGCTTGCCAGGCGGCAAGCCCGAGGGCAGCCGGCCTTAAACGTGCGGTTCATCATCCTTGCGTGGACGCTGGGAAAGCCGATGGTCATCCAACTGCGAATAGGGCACAGACTCGCGTCGCGCCAAGATAAAATGGCGACCCAGCGCAATCAGCACACCCAGCACCAATCCTCCAACCAGACTCAGCGCAATCACCAAGCCTTTTTTAGGCTTGATCGGGCTCAGCGGCTCTTGGGCGCGTCGGTCAATGGTGACCAGTTTCAGGCCACTCATGTCGATATTAAGGCCCTTCAACCGCGCGACTTCAGCTCGCAATGGTTCAACATCCTGCAAGAAGATGTCTTCATTCCCACGCTTTTTCAGCACTTCCACTTCGCGGTTGACCTGCAACATCTGCAACTCTTTGCCAATTTCTGCAATGCGGCTGTTGGTAAAGTCGTCGTTGGTTCGCGCCTGCAAGGCCGTGCGTTCCGCCTCAAGCGCCTCTGTACCCAGGAAGTACAGCGGGATTTTCTGGTTATTGACCTCAGTGCGCATGACTTGATTCGAGCCGCTGCGCGAGGCATCCGCCATAGACGAAGGCGTGGTCGGCGTCTTGATGCCCATCGACTTGGCGATGGAAATGGCCTCGGCCAGCTCCGCCAGCCGATCCGTTCGCTCCATTTTCATCTGTAAGCGCAGGGCGCCCAACTCGTCTTCCAGCTGGGCTCGCTTGAGCCTGTCGGCCTCAAGCAACTTGGCAATCTTCGATTCCTTATCGGTGTCGTAGTTGGCGCGTGCCGCGTCAATCTTGCCCTTGAGTTCGTTCAGGCGGTTATTGACGATCACCTTCAGGTCTGCACCGACCTGGGCACGTTCCATATCAATGGCGTAGTCCACAAAGCCGTTGAGAATAGCCACCCCGTCGATGTCTCTGGGGTACTGCAATTCGAGGCGGATATAACTGCTCAGGGAGTCGGCTTTTTTCGGGTCAGGCAGGATCAGGTTGATGGAGTTTCGGTTGAACTCCTCAAAACTCTGCTCAAGGCTTTGGCCGGATTTCTGGAATGCCTTGAACAGCTCTTCATGGGACTTGAAGAACCCCAGGCGGGCTTCGTAGGAGTCCAGTTGTGCTCCCACTTTGTTCAAGGCATCAGCCGGGGGCAGCTTATAGACTTCGGAACGGTTCAGTGCATCGAGTTCATTGATGGCGGCGGGACGCAGCACGCTACTGACCTGATACTCCCTGGGTGCCAGAAATGCGTAGCCTACCCCCAGGACACCCGCCAGGATCGTACACCCCAGCACTAACTTTTTTTGTCGCCAGATCCCGTGGCACAGTTCAATCAGGTCAATTTCGTCCGATGCCGCATGAGCTTGGAACCGAGGAGTTTTATTCAAAACTGATGCACCTTAAAAAGTCGACAGTCAACGGCCATGCCGATTCATGGAATACTGAACAGCCGCTTGAAAATCAGGGACAACGCCCTGCACACGAGACACACGGTCTACCGATGGTCATCGGACCACCCACGTTGCGGAAAAGTCCCACACGACAGGAGATTGTTTTCGCTCAGATACTTAGGTGTCAGTCCCGCTGCGCTGAGCGTAGACGAACTTGTAAGGACACGTTTCCAAATCAGGACATAAAATAGCGCTAAATGCCCGGGATTATTGGGAAATTTCATACGCGTCCGTAAGAAATCAGACAATTCTCACAAAATCGTTTCAGTAGATCCGTCAGACATAGGTAAACCGGCGTCTTGACGATCATTTTTCCACCAAAAAGGAGTTTGTATGGCATCTGTTTCAAGAGAGGATTTCCAAGCGCTTCAAGGAGCCTGGGAACAAACGGCACTGGAAGACAGCGGCGTACTCAACCCAGCCGATGAGCACAGCGCACCGGGGGCCATCACCACCATCAGCGGTGACCAGTTCAAAGTAGTAACACCCGACGGCGAGGTGTTACTGGCAGGCAGCTTTACCCTCGATGCCAGCACGGCACCCAAAAGCATTACCTGGATTGATTCGATGGGTGAAGACGCTGGCAAGCAGTTACCCGCGAGTTACCAGCTGGAAGGTGATCACTTCGTGTTTATCGCGGCAGATGAAGGCATGCCCCGCCCTACCCGCTTCAGCACGGGCCCGGGGCAAACCATGCGCACTTTTGTTCGCAGGCCCTGACAAGACGGTACATCCGTCCTTGCGACACGGTTTTCACATGGCCTTCACTTATCGAGCGATAGGGTGAAGGCTACCTACTCCAGTGAACACCTTGGCCCGCCTTCCTCGCGGGCTTTTTTTTGCCTGCGCGGCCGTCAGTCAGCCTGGGCGCTTGATTGCGGTGAGGGTGTAGCACAGAGGCAGTTGCGCGCGCTGGGGTTCATACTGGTCGTAGAGCTCCTCGCGATTGGAGTGCGCGAACTCCTGCAGATGAGTGATCTGTAACCCGGCGGCGATGGCACCGCTGACGATCGCGCCCAAGGTGTGCACGAACCAATAGGAGGCAGCCGCAACACTTTCGGTCTCACCTTCGTAGACGATGGCTTCCTGCTGCACGAAAGGCTCACGTTGAAAGTACGAACTGACCGGCAGCATCGGGTTAGGCGCTGTTGGGTCAAACACTTCCAGGAACGGATGGGTTTCGTAAATCACCAGGCTGCCGCCGGGCTTCAAGGTGCTGGCGACATGGGCCATGAACAAAGCGATGTCCGGCATCCAGTTCAGCACGCCGATGGTGATCAAGGCGACATCAAAGCGATCGGTGAGCCCACGGGGGAGATGGTGAATGTCAGCTTCGATGAATTCAGCCTCGTGAGGCGAAGCGTCGGCCAGCTCGCGAGCCTGCTGCAGAAAGGCTTCGGACTGATCAATCCCCACCACCGTGCGCGCGCCCAGCCCGAACAGCGACAGGCATTCCCGGCCATTGTTGCAGCCCAGTTGCACCACGTCCTTGCCATCGACACCGACCTTGCGCAGCAATGCGGTCAACGTCGGGTCCAGGCGTGAAAAGCCGGGCTTGGCGACGTCCTCAAGCAAGGCGTTCCAGTTGGCGGTGTTTTTATGCAACCTGGCGGATTCGTTCCAGGCGTCCTTGTTGCTGGAAATAGCCTCTTGGGCTGACAGCATGTCCATTGCGTCTCCAGAATTTTTCAGTCATTGCGACAAAAGAGGTCCGCCCTACACCAAAAGCCTCGCCATCCCTGAACCGGTAAAGAGCCTTCACTGTAGGGCGAACGGACGGAAAATAAGCCAGGCTTATGGGATGTTCAACTGTTAACAATAAAATTCCCTGAAAAAATCCCCACCAGCGCTATATTTCGATGCAATTGGCGCCACTTTGTAAATGTTTGTGCCTGTGCGGCGCCTGCGCCAGAAACTATCCCCTCGTGCCATGGCCACTCGCTCTGACCTGCGCAACACACTGTCCTTGGACAGCCTGAACTTCTTCCTGGCGGATGTCCGTGACGGACTGGGGCCTTACCTGGCGATTTATCTGCTGGCCGTGCACCACTGGGACCCCGCCAGCATCGGGGTGGTCATGACCCTTGCCGGCATTGCGGCGTTGCTCACCCAGACGCCGGCCGGCGCGTTGATTGACCGAACCCGCAGCAAGCGCGCGGTGATTGTGATCGCGGCCCTGTTGGTCACCGCGAGTTGCCTGCTCCTGCCCTTCGTCAGTTCCTTCAGCCTGGTGGCGCTGACCCAGGCAGCCAGTGCAGCAGCGGCCTCGGTGTTCGCGCCAGCCATCTCGGCGATTTCCCTTGGCATTACCGGGCCGCGCGCATTCACCCGCCGCACCGGCCGCAACGAAACCTTCAACCACGCCGGTAACGCGGTGGCCGCCCTGCTCGCTGGCGGGTTCGCCTACCTGTTCGGTCCGGTGGCGGTGTTCTATCTGATGGCGGTCATGGCAGCGGCCAGTGTCATCGCGGTCAGTTGCGTTTCAGCCAAGGCAATCGACCACGAGGTAGCGCGGGGCTTCGACCCTGCCCACAGCGCCGAACACGAACAGCCGTCGGGGATGACCGTGCTTCTGGCAAACAAGCCTTTAATGCTGTTCGCCATCTGCTGCGCCCTGTTTCACTTGGCCAATGCGGCGATGTTGCCGCTGGTCAGCCAAAAGCTGTCCCAGATCAACCTGCAGATGGCCACGCCGCTGACCTCGGCCTGCATCGTCGCGGCCCAGTTGGTGATGGTGCCGGTGGCCTGGCTGGTGGGCGTGAAGGCCGATGTGTGGGGGCGCAAGCCGCTGCTGCTCGCCGGCTTCATGATCCTGCCGCTGCGGGGCGTGCTGTATACGTTGTCCAGTGATCCCTATTGGCTGGTGGCAGTACAGATGCTCGACGGGGTTGGCGCCGGGGTGTTCGGCGCGCTGTTTCCGGTGATCGTCAAAGACCTCACCCAGGGCACCGGGCGCTTCAATGTCAGCCTGGGGGCGCTGTCCACGGCATTCGGCCTCGGCGCGGCCCTGAGCAGCAGCCTGGCGGGTTTTGTCGTGCAGTGGGCAGGTTACAACGCCGCGTTCCTGACCCTGGCGGGTGTGGCCGCGGTTGCATTGGGGTTGTTGTGGGTGGCGATGCCGGAGACTCAGGCAAATCCATCCTTGCACCGCCATACAACTCCCGCCTGACATATGCGACAATGCGCGCCAAATTCCAACATGCACCCATTTTTCTGCTCAGCGACTGGGCCTCAAGCCTTGATGTCGCTGCCGACGTATGCCCGTTGGCCTGGGCCACAAAATGGGCCCGGCTCACATTAGCGCACTCCAAGCTATTGATAGGTAAAGTAATTGATCTCCACAGCTAACATCACCATGCAGTTCGGCGCCAAGCCGCTATTTGAGAACGTTTCGGTCAAGTTCGGCGCAGGCAACCGCTATGGCCTGATCGGTGCCAACGGTTGCGGCAAGTCGACTTTCATGAAAATCCTCGGTGGCGACCTCGACCCGTCGGGTGGCCAGGTCATGCTCGAGCCGAACGTACGCCTGGGTAAACTGCGCCAGGACCAGTTCGCCTACGAAGAATTCACCGTACTCGACACCGTGATCATGGGTCACGAAGAGCTGTGGAAGGTCAAGGCCGAGCGCGACCGCATTTACTCGCTGCCGGAAATGACCGAAGACGACGGCATGGCCGTGGCCGAGCTGGAAACCGACTTCGCCGAGATGGACGGCTACACCGCCGAATCCCGCGCCGGTGAATTGCTGCTGGGCCTGGGTATCGGCATCGAGCAGCACAATGGCCCGATGAGCGAAGTGTCACCCGGCTGGAAGCTGCGTGTACTGCTGGCCCAGGCGCTGTTTTCCGATCCGGAAGTGTTGCTGCTCGACGAGCCAACCAACCACCTGGACATCAACACCATCCGCTGGCTGGAAAACATCCTGACCCAGCGTAACAGCCTGATGATCATCATCTCTCACGACCGCCACTTCCTGAACAGCGTCTGCACCCACATGGCCGACCTGGACTACGGCGAGCTGCGTCTGTTCCCGGGCAACTACGACGAATACATGACCGTGGCGACCCAGTCCCGCGAGCAGTTGCTGTCGGACAACGCCAAGAAGAAAGCGCAGATCTCCGAGCTGCAATCCTTCGTCAGCCGCTTCTCGGCCAACGCCTCGAAAGCCAAGCAGGCCACTTCCCGCGCCAAGGCGATCGACAAGATCCAGCTGGCCGAAGTCAAGCCATCGAGCCGCGTGAGCCCGTTCATTCGCTTTGACCAGACCAAGAAGCTGCACCGCCAGGCGGTCATCGTTGATCGCATGGCCAAAGGCTTTGACGGCAAGACGCTGTTCAAGGACTTCAGCTTCCAGGTTGAAGCCGGCGAGCGCGTGGCAATCATCGGCCCGAACGGTATCGGCAAGACCACCCTGCTGCGTACCCTGGTCAACGAACTGACCCCGGATGCCGGCACCGTCAAGTGGACCGACGCGGCTGAACTGGGCTACTACGCCCAGGACCACGCTTCGGACTTCGAAGACGAGTCCAACCTGTTCGACTGGATGGGCCGC
Organism: Pseudomonas sp. Xaverov 83; assembly: GCF_019352905.1. Lineage (NCBI taxonomy): Bacteria > Pseudomonadati > Pseudomonadota > Gammaproteobacteria > Pseudomonadales > Pseudomonadaceae > Pseudomonas > Pseudomonas sp. Xaverov 83. The sequence continues at coordinate 24,483 of NZ_JAAAFU010000039.1, forward strand.
TGGACCAAGGAAGGCGAACAAGTGGTTCGCGGCACCTTGGGCCGCATGCTGTTCTCCAACGACGAGATCCTGAAGTCGGTGAAGGTGATTTCCGGTGGTGAGCAAGGCCGCATGCTGTTCGGCAAGCTGATCCTGCAAAAGCCGAACGTGCTGATCATGGACGAACCGACCAACCACTTGGACATGGAATCCATCGAGGCGCTGAACCTGGCGCTGGAGAACTATCCGGGTACGCTGATCTTCGTCAGCCATGACCGTGAGTTCGTATCGTCCCTGGCCACTCGCATCATCGAGCTAAGCCCGAGTGGTGTGATCGACTTCAGCGGTACTTATGACGATTACCTGCGTAGTCAGGGTGTGGTTTTCTAAGAACCGCTGGTTGTTTGAAATGCAAAAGCCCCGTCCAGTGTGATGGGGCTTTTTTTGCGGCTGGGATTAGGGATCAAACACACAACTCCCAGACTTCCCCCGCCCCCCCTGTGGGAGCCGTCGAGCCCCAGCGAGGCCGCGATGGCGGTGTGTCAGGCAACCTCTTTATCAACCATGCCGCCGCCTTCGCAGCCTCGCTAAAGCTCGACAGCTCCCACATT
>NZ_JAAAFU010000040.1:0-54477 GCF_019352905.1 Pseudomonas sp. Xaverov 83
CAGCACCACACCGCAAGCGCCATAGCTAACCCTCTGCCACATAGGCGACGCATTCTGGCGCAACAGGTTGACCAACGCCGCAATCAAAAAGCACGAAAGCACCGACGCCACCATGAACCCCGCAAAAAACATCAGCGTCTGCCCATGGCTCGGCGTCGCCCCAACTATCCCCGACAGCGCGCTGCCCAAGGCCCCCCAATAAACAATGTTCTTCGGATTGGCCAGGGAAATCGCTGCCCCCACCATCAGCGCATTCTGCCCGGACCTGGCCGGCGCACTGTCGGATTCCGGCAGCCGCCAGGCATCCATCAAGCTGCGTACCCCGAGCCACGCGAGATACAACCCGCACACCGCCGTCAGCGGCACCCGTACCGACTCATGCTGGATCAACAACGCTATGCCGGTCAGCCCAATCACCGCCCACACGGCATCGCCCACCAGCGAGCCAATCTGCACCAACAACGCAGGCGTAAACCCGTGCAATAGCCCACGGCGCAGGGTTTCCGCCAGCACCGCCCCCGGAGACAGGCAAAACACAAAACCGAACACCAGCGCTGAAAAAAAGATCGTCAACATGCCTGCCTTCCTTCAATGGATGGCCGGTAGTTTGGGGGAGGGTGGAGAGTTCGTCTTGAACCAGATTGCGCTTTTCAGCCCTTGAGCACGCTTTGATAGCGCCCCGGCGTAATGCCGTAGGCCGCACGAAAATGCCGGTTCAGATGGCTCTGATCGGCGAATCCGAGGGCGTGGGCCACTTGCGACGCCGCCACGCCTGAGCGCAACAGCCCTTTGGCGCGACGAGTGCGCAGTTGCATCGCCCACTGGCGAGGACTCAGTCCGGTTTCTTTCTGGAAAGCTCGCAGCAGATGGAATTTCGATAGGCCCAGCTCGTCGCCGAGAGTCTCGAGGGCAACCGCCTGGTGCAGGTTTTCCGCCAGCAACTCCTGAGCCTTGATCACCAGCCCGCGACCCACCGCCGTGCTGCCAGGCAGGCGCACGCCACTGCAACTGACCACCTCGCCGAGCAGCACCACCAAGGCTTCCTCACTCAGCTCCCGGGCGATCGGATCGGCACTCAGCGAACCTTCAATCGCACCGGCCAGTTTCATCGCCAGCTCCGGTTGGAAACACAGCGAACGGTCGAACTCCAGGTGTGCCAGACCCAGGTCAGCCGCCAATTGATCGGCAGTCGCATACAGGCTGACAAACCGCCACGGCTGCCCCTCGGCCGCGCCGCCGCCCTGAATCTGCCCTGGGTTGTACAAGGTGATGCTGCCGGGGCCGGCTTCGAACGTCCGGCGGTCCAGCCACACCTGTTCCTCGCCGAGCAGGTTGACGCCGATCACGCATTCATCATGGCTGTGGCGGGCAAACGTCAGGCCGGTGCACGATGTGCTGCTGACTTCGTAGTTGCCCAGCCAGGCGTGCTGCATGGAACTCATTGAGGGGGCTCGCAGTGACGGTTGCCCGCGAGCATACGCCGGAAGAGGGCTTCAGATCGACTACTCGCCAGGCTCTTCGGTTACAACGCGGCGATGCGATCAAGCTCGGCCTTGAGTTCGATGGGGTTCAGCCTGGCGAACGGAATCTCGAAAAAAGCCCGGCAGCGCCGTTCAATGATTGCCAGCGTGGCGCGGAACGCGGCGTCGACCTGGGCTTCATCGCCTTGAACATCCGACGGGTCCTCCAACCCCCAATGCGCCTTGATGGCCGGGCCGAAATACACCGGGCAGGCCTCCCCGGCGGCCTTGTCGCACACGGTGATGACGAAGTCCGGCGGGCTGCCTTCAAAGGCGTCGTTGCCCTTGCTGTACAAACCTTCGGTGCTGATGCCGGCGGCCTTCAGGGTGGTCAGGGTGCGGGGCAGCACCTGGCCCCTGGGGAAACTCCCGGAGCTGATGGCATGGAAACCGTCCGGCGCCAGATGGTTGAGCAAGGCTTCGGAGAGAATGCTGCGGCAGCTGTTGGCGGTGCACATGAACAGGACTTTCATCAAGCGGACTCCGTCAGAAACTCAGGCGCAGGGCGAGGGCGGCGAGGGTGATCAACAGCACCGGGAGGGTCAGCACAATGCCGACCTTGAAGTAGTAACCCCAGGTGATGCTGATGCCTTTGCGCGCCAGGATGTGCAGCCAGAGCAAGGTGGCCAGGCTACCGATGGGGGTGATTTTCGGGCCGAGGTCGCTGCCGATCACGTTGGCGTAGATCATCGCGTCCTTGACCACGCCTACCGCGTGGCTGGCTTCGATGGAAAGCGCACCGATCAGCACGGTCGGCAGGTTGTTCATCGCCGAAGACAACAGGGCGGTCAGCACGCCAGTGCCCAATGCCGCGCCCCACACGCCGTAACCGGCGAAGGTGTCGAGCCAGGTCGCAAGGTAGTTGGTCAGCCCGGCGTTACGCAGGCCGTAGACCACCAGGTACATGCCCAGGGAGAAGATCACGATCTGCCAGGGCGCTTCCTTCAGCACCTTGCGAGTGGAAATCTTGTGGCCCTTGGCGGCGATTACCAGCAGCAAGGTGGCGCAGGCGGCGGAAATCGCGCTGATGGGAATGCCCAGCGGTTCCAGGGCGAAGCAGCCCACCAGCAGGATGCCCAGCACCCACCAGCCGGCGCGGAAGGTGGCGCGGTCGTGGATCGCGCTGGCAGGGTCGTCGAGGTCGGCCGGGTCGTAGGTTTGCGGAATATCGCGGCGGAAAAACCACATCAATACCGCGAGGGTCGCGGCGACGCTCACCAGGTTCACCGGCACCATCACGGCGGCGTATTCGTTAAAGCCGATCTTGAAGTAGTCGGCCGATACGATGTTCACCAGATTGGAGACCACCAGTGGCAGGCTCGCGGTGTCGGCGATAAACCCGGCGCCCATGACGAACGCCAGGGTCGCCGCCGGAGAAAAGCGCAACGCCAACAGCATCGACATCACGATGGGCGTGAGGATCAGCGCCGCGCCGTCGTTGGCGAACAACGCCGACACCAGCGCGCCCAGCAGCACCATATACGCGAACAACCGCCGACCGCGTCCACGGCCCCAACGCGCCACATGCAAGGCGGCCCAGGCAAAAAAGCCCGCCTCATCCAGCAGCAGGCTGATGACGATCAACGCGACGAACGTCCCGGTGGCGTTCCAGATGATGTGCCACACCACCGGAATATCCGCCAGGCTGATAACGCCACACGCCAGGGCCAGGATCGCGCCCATGGTGGCGCTCCAGCCGACGCCCAGGCCCTTGGGCTGCCAGATGACCAGGATGATGGTGAACAGAAAAATAGCAACGGCTACAAGCATGAAAAGCTCTCCGCAGGATCAGCGGCAGGCGCTGGCCCGTTGTGGTCGGTCGCCCATGGTGTCCAAACGCTGGGCGTCTGTGTTTAACCAGGCTTGGTTGGCTTGCAGGGTGGTGTCGAGCACCGCCGTCACCCATGCTGGCAAGGCCGGGTTGAGGCGGTAATAAATCCACTGGCCCTGGCGACGGTCCAGCAATAACCCGCAACTGCGCAGTTGCGCCAGGTGGCGGGAGATTTTCGGCTGGCTGTCGTGCAGAGCATGGATCAACTCGCACACACAAAGTTCGCCTTCACGCAGGATCAACAACGTCAGCCGTGCGCGGGTGGCGTCGGCCAGGCATTTGAAGACGTTGGGTGGGGAGAAGAGATCTGACATGGTCAGCGGCCTCATATATATGGAAATTCGAATATACGTATTTCCATATGTTTCGGTCAAATCCTGTTTCGATTGACCTGCGTCAACGGCCGGGCAATCGACGACAAGTGGTTGAAATTAAACTGAAACACAAATGTCCTAAAGTGCCTGCCCAATGGTGATGAAGGAAGAAAACGTGTGACCCGTGCCACTCGCAACCTGCGTAAGACCCTCGATTCCGTCGCGGACAATAACGAAACCGCGGCCTTTGACCTGATGCGCGCCGTTGAAAAGCTCAGCGATGAAGTGCTGCGCCAGCGTCTGCTCAATACCATCCACCGGCTCAACCAGGACGCCCACGAACTGCGCGAAGCCCGGGACGCCGTGGAGCGGGTGTCGGTCAAACTGGCCTGAGCACGATCGTTCAAGACAATCCCTGATACCGCTGGCATGCTTGTCGACTGACTGTCGATGAGCCTGTTGTGTATGCCTAACGCCCTGCCTCTGAACGCCTTTTCCCGTGGCGCGATTGCGATCATTCCATTGTCCCTGGCCTGTGCGCCCTGGGGATTGCTGGCCGGTTCCACCGCAATTGATGCCCAATTCACTCCGCTGGAAGCCCAAGGGCTGTCGACCATTGTGTTTGCCGGTGCCGCCCAACTGGTGGCCATCGGTATGGTCAAGAGCGGCGCCAGCCTGATTTCGATCCTGCTGACCACCTTGCTGCTGACCTCCCAGCATTTGCTCTACGGCATGCACATGCGTCCCACGCTGTCGCCGCTTAAACCACGGTGGCGCATGAGCCTGGGCTTTTTGCTGACCGACGAGTTCTTCGCCCTGGTCAGCCAATATGACCGCCAGACCTTCAACCGCTGGTACGCCCTGGGCGTCGGCCTGACGTTCTATATCATCTGGAACGTCTTCACCTTCGCCGGCATCGTGCTCGGTAAAAGCATTCCCGGGCTGGATCAGCTGGGTCTGGAATTCTCGATTGCCGCGACGTTTATCGCCCTGATCACCCCCGTTGTACGCGACGTGCCAACCATCGTCTGCGTCGCCGTGTCGTTGCTGTGCTCGGTATGGCTGAGCTACCTGCATTGGGAGTCGGCGGTGGTGGTGTCCGGAGTGTTGGGGATGAGCGCGGGGTTTGCCTGCAAGCGCCTGGGAGTAGGGCAGCGATGATCTTCGTGATGATTTTTGGCATGGGTTTGATCGTGTTTCTCAACCGCTACCTGTTCATCGAGCCGCGCCTGCCGGTGCGCCTCAATCGCGGAGCGCGGGAGTTTCTCGGGTTTGCCGTGCCGGGGATGCTCACCGCCATCTGTGGGCCGATCATTTTTCTGGCCGACCACAAACTCAACCTGAGCGTGAGCAACCCTTACCTGCTGGCCGGGGTGTGCGCCGTGGCGTTGATGTTCTGGACCCGCAGCGTGCTGATCACCGTGTTGCTGAGCATGGCGCTGTTCTATCTGTTCCGCTGGCTGCTCTGAACAGCAAACTCCTGCCGTAGCAGCTGTCGAGCCCCAGCGAGGCTGCGTCAGGCGCGCCTCGGTTTAGCGTCTGGCTGGTTAATGGGGGTGCTGCCAACGCAGCCTCGCTGGGGCTCGACAGCTGCTACGGGGGGAGCAAAACCAGGGCAAAAAAAAGCCTGCGGGAGGGCAGGCTGGAAGGGAGACTTCTTAAAAATGAGCCTGTCGACTATAGGCGGCAAGGTCTCCCTTCACAGTGAAACAAAGTTCATGAATCTGTCAGCTATTCAGCAACCGGGCTGGCGGGCTTTTTGTTGGCTTTGGCTTCGGCCGCCAGGCATTCCAGGGCAAACTGCTCGGTGTAGGTCATCTGGATCGGGGTGCTTTCGCCCTTGACGGTGCGCTCGCCATCCAGGATGTAGCGAATGCGCTTGTCGGTCACGCCGATGCGTTTGGCGATCCACGAAGGCGTTTGGCCGATGCGGCTGATCAGCTTGTCGGCGTAGTCGGTGGAGGGGTTGTAGCGCTCGGCGTTGGGTGTCATGGGGGTTCCGGGTAAAAGCGGGTTCGTAAGTAGGCGGCAGGGTGACGCAATTATCATTCGGTGTCGCCTGCTAATGGTACAGTCGCGTTTTTTCCAAGGAAGCTTCGGTATGCGGATGGTGGTAATTGGCGCTTTGGTACTGGCATCGCTGGCCGGTTGTGCGGGCTCGAAGATGAAAGAGGCGCGTACCGGTACGCCCTATAAAACCCTGGCCTCGGACAAGGCCCCGCTGGTGGTTGCCCAATGCATCCAGTTCGGTTGGCAGGACGAAGCGGTGTTCGGCGTGGATGCCGGTGGCTTCATGGAGCCTGCGCAGGCCGGTGGCTTCACCATCTACACCACGGCAGGCGATTACTTTGTTGACGTGCGCAGCGCCGGCGCGGGTGCCAGCGTCAACTATTATGCTGCCCAGGATGACTACCCGGCCAAGCGTCGCCTCGCCGCACTGGCGACTTGTCTGTAATCCGTTGCGTTAGAAAAGTTCAGAAATGCCCTGCGGACAGCTTCGCGGGCATTGTTTTAGTATTTTCCTGCTCGCCCGGCGTGACGGCTCTTTACCGGTACATGGACGTCGAGGCCGGAGCGCCGGGCGGGCAACTCTTTTCTAGCGTGGCATATACCCCAGGTGCCAGCGCCGGGGAATCTTCAGCGACACCAACCCCAACAGCGCCGACAGCACCCCGCTGACCAGCAGCGCACGAATCCCCATCTGATGCTCCAGTAATGCACCGATCACCGCACCGGCAAACATCCCGGCCCAGGGGATCAGTTGCACGCGCCAGCCATTGCGGCGTTCACCGAGCATCCAGCGGCCCAGCCCGCGACCAAATCGCGACAGCGCCCCGGTGACATATGTAAGCCCCACCGGTAATCCGTTCACCTCTTCGACGGCAGCATTCAACATGCCCATGGCGATGATCGCCGCCAGCAACGCCGGCAGTTGATCGTCGAACGGCCAGGCGGCGGCCCCGCACAGCAGGGTCGCGATACACAGCAACAAAGGCAGGGCATGGCGCCGGCTGACGCGGCTGACCATCACGCCCAACGCATTCCCGGCGATAAAGGTCGCTACCAGCAGCGTCAGGCGCCCGGTAAGGCCCAGGTCGCCTTCGCTGATCGCCACGGCGAGGCGCGTGGTGTTGCCGCTCATGAAAGAGACAAAATCCCCGCTGGCCATGAAACCAATGGCGTCGGTCATGCCCGCCAGCACGGAAAGGCTGGCCACCAGCATCAGTCCGACACGCCCGCGCCATTTGTGGCGATGCAATAAGGCGGCGTTGGTGTAGGGCTTCAAGGATGAAGGCAGCATGGGGCCGGGTTCCTCGGCGAGATTATCCGGCCACTACCGTAGGGCGCTTTGCCCCCAGCTGCAATGACTTGGCGCACTCACAGGCGTTCTGCCAGTTGCTCCAGAAACATCGCCAACCCCACTTCCTCGGCTTTCAGGCCTTTGCGCACCCGTGGCTTGGGCAGCTTTGCCAGCTCGCCCAGGCTGAAATGCTCCAGCACAGCCGGGTGGATGTAGCATTTGCGGCACACCGCCGGGGTGTTGCCCAGTTGCTTGGCGACATTCTTGACCATCTCCACCACATGCTTCTTGGCGTCGGATTCCGGCTGCCATTCAAGCTCGCGCAATACCGCCAACGCCAGGGCCGTGCCGGCCCAGGTGCGGTAATCCTTGGCGGTAAAATCCGCGCCGGTGAGGCTGTGGAGGTAGGCATTCACGTCAGTGGAGCTGACCGTATGGCGCTCGCCGTTCTCGTCCAGGTACTGGAACAGGTTCTGCCCCGGCAATTCCAGGCAACGCTTGATCACCGTGGCCAGGCGCCGATCCTTGACGGTGATCTGGTGCTCGATGCCGCTCTTGCCGCGAAACTGGAACAGGATCTCGCTGCCCTTGATGTCCACATGGCGGGTGCGCAGGGTGGTCAGGCCGTAGGAGCGATTGTCCCGGGCGTACTGAGTGTTGCCCACGCGGATCAGGGTGGCGTCGAGCAGCATCACCACCGTGGCCAGGACCTTTTCCCGATTGAACCCGGGCGCCGCGATCTGCGCTTCCAACTGCTTGCGCAGCTTGGGCAACGCGCTGCCGAACTGTTGCAGCCGGGAATACTTGTCGGTGTCACGCACCTCACGCCAGCGTTGGTGATAACGGTACTGCTTGCGCCCCCGGGCATCACGGCCGGTCGCTTGCAGGTGGCCGCGCGGGTCGGCGCAGATCCACACATCGGTATAGGCCGGCGGCACCGCGAGGGCGTTGATGCGTTTGATTTCGTCGGCATCGGTTATGCGGGTGCCGTCGGCCTCGAAGTACTGGAACTTGCCCCGCAGCTTTTTCCGGGAGATCCCGGGCTCGGTGTCGTCAACGTAATGCAGGTCGCGGGGCAGGTCGGCAAGCAACGCAGGATCGGGCATGGCGCAAATTCCTTGGCAGGTATTTCTGATTGACCGCAGGGGGTTGCGGTCGTGCCAATAGATTCAGGCCAGTACCGCCACCGCCTTGATTTGCGCCCACAACGTCTGGCCGGGATGCAGTTGCAACTGGTCCCGTGAGTAACGGGTGATGCGTGCCAGCAGTGGCGTGCCGGCTGCATCGAGGCTCACCAGCACATGGGCTGCGTTGTCCGCCGGGATTGCCTGGGTCACCGTCACCGGCAGGCGATTGAGGATGCTGCTGTGTTCCTCGGCCTGCAGGCTGAGGCTGACGTCCCGCGCCTGGATCTTGAAGCGCAACGGTTTGCCCAACGCCAGCGGTGCATGGGCCACGCGCATTTGCAGTTGGCTGGCGGGCAGTTGCAGAGTCAGCAACTGGTAGTGCTCGTCGTAGGCGCAGACCGTACCGTTGATCACCACGCCGGCATCGTCGCCCAAGGCCATGGGCAGGTCCAGCCGAGCCAGGGTTTCGCCAATGGGGCCGCTGGCAAGGGCCTTGCCTTCGCTGAGCAACACGATGTGATCAGCCAGGCGCGCCACTTCGTCCTGGGCATGGCTGACGTACAGCACAGGGATCTCCAGCTCGTCGTGCAAACGTTCAAGGTATGGCAGGATTTCGCCTTTGCGTTTGCTGTCCAGCGCCGCCAACGGTTCATCCATCAGCAACAGGCTCGGGCTGGTGAGCAGGGCGCGGGCGATGCCGACGCGCTGGCGTTCACCGCCGGAAAGGTGCTGCGGATGGCGGTCCAGCAGGTGGCCGATGCCCAGCAGCTCGGTGGCATGGGCCATCTCCACCCGCCGCTGCTGACGCGGGATGCGCTTGAGGCCGAATTCCAGGTTGGCCAGCACCGACAAATGCGGGAACAGGCTGGCTTCTTGAAACACGTAGCCCAGGGCGCGCTTGTGGGGTGGCACAAACAGCCCTTTGCGGCTGTCTTGCCAGACTTCGTCGTTGATTTGCACGAAACCCTCTTCAGCCCGTTCCAGCCCGGCGATGCAGCGCAGGCAGGTGGTCTTGCCGGAGCCGGAATGACCGTACAGCGCCGTCACGCCGCGACCGGGCAGTTGCAGGTCGACGTCCAGGGCAAACCCGGAATACTTCAGTTGCAGGCGCACCTCGATCATCGACATCAGCTCCAGCCCGCTTTGGTTTTACGGCTGGAGTAGAGCGCCAGCAACACCAGGAAAGAAAACACCACCATCGAGCCGGCCAGCCAGTGGGCCTGGGCATATTCCATAGCTTCGACGTGGTCGTAGATCTGCACCGAGACTACCCGGGTCTTGTCTGGAATATTGCCGCCGATCATCAGCACTACGCCGAACTCACCGACGGTGTGGGCAAAGCCGAGAATCGACGCGGTGATAAAACCCGGGCGCGCCAGGGGCAGGATCACGCTGAAAAAAGTGTCCCAGGGATTGGCCCGCAAGGTGGCGGCCACTTCCAACGGTCGAGTGCCGATGGCGGAGAAGGCGTTTTGCAACGGCTGCACCACAAACGGCATGGAATAGATCACCGAGCCAATCACCAGCCCGGCGAAGCTGAAGGTCAGAGTGCCCAGGCCCAGCCATTGGGTGAACTGGCCGAAGTAGCCGTTGGGCCCCATGGTCAGCAGCAGGTAGAAACCGATCACGGTGGGCGGCAACACCAGCGGCAAGGCCACCACCGCGCCGATGGGGCCGCGCCACCAAGAACGGGTGCGCGACAGCCACAGAGCGATCGGAGTGCCGATGATCAGCAGGATGACCGTGGTCAGTGACGCCAACTTCAGGGTCAACCAGATCGCGGAAAAATCGGCACTCGACAGCGGCATTTACAGCTCGTAACCGTAGGACTTGATGACCGCGGCGGCTTTCGGACCTTTCAGGTATTCAACCAGGGCCTTGGCAGCGGCGCTGTCCTTGCCCTTGTTGAGGATTACCGCATCCTGCTTGATCGGGTCGTGCATCGACGACGGCACGATCCAGGCGGAACCGCTGGTGACCTTGCCGTCCTTGTAGATCTGCGACAGCGCTACAAAACCCAGCTCGGCATTGCCGGTGGACACGAACTGATAGGCCTGGGTGATGTTCTGGCCTTCGACAATCTTGTCCTTGACCTTCTCGGTCAGGCCTTCCTTCGCCAGTACCTGGGTGGCGGCCAGGCCGTAAGGCGCGGCTTTCGGGTTGGCGATGGACAGGTGCTGGAATTGGTTTTTCTTCAGCACTTCGCCCTTGGCATCCACATAACCTTCCTTGGCCGACCACAGCGCCAGGGTGCCTACCGCGTAGGTAAAGCGCGAACCTTTGACGGTATCGCCTTCGGCTTCGAGTTTCTGCGGGGTGGTGTCGTCGGCGCTGAGGAACACCTCAAACGGCGCGCCGTTCTTGATCTGGGTGTAGAACTGGCCGGTGGCACCGTAGGCGGCGACCAGCTTGTGGCCGGTGTCTTTTTCAAAGTCGGCGGCAATTGCCTGGATCGGTGCGGTGAAGTTGGCGGCCACGGCCACCTGGACTTCATCGGCATTCGCCGAGGAAAAGGCAAACGCGGCGATCAGGGTGGCGAGGGCGGTGGGGGCCAGGCGTGAGGCGCGAATCATCATCAAGAAGCTCCTTGGGGGTTACCGACTTTGCGGCTTGTTATAGACAGAAGGGCGTACCGCTATGTATGGGAATATATAGCGGTTGGCCACTGCCGGTACAGTGCAAAGTTGTCTCGGGAGTTCAGGTTCAGCGTCGGCCGATTTTTTCCAGGGTTTGCGCGGCCAGCTCCAGCGTCAGGTCATAAGTGGAGATGTCCTTGCCGAGGCGCAACGCCTGGCCCGACCACAAGTTACTGAAGCCGGCTTCATCCTTGGCTTTCAATGGCATCAATGCACCGCCAGACAACGGGAACGCAGGTGCTGTCGGGTTGATCGCGCCCAACTCACGCATTACCCGGTTGATGATGCCTCGCGCCGGGCGGCCGGTGAACAGGTTAGTCAGCGCGGTCTCGCTGGCCTGGGCGTTGCGCAACGCGTGGTGGTGTGACTTCGAGACGGTGGCCTCGGGGGTAAACAGGTACGCCGTGCCGATCTGTACCGCCGACGCGCCGAGGGCGAAGGCCGCGACGATGCCCCGCGCATCGCCGATACCGCCGGCCGCGATTACCGGCACGCTTACGGCGTCGACGATCTGTGGCACCAACGCCAGGGTGCCGATCTGGCTATTCAGGTCCTCGTTGAGGAACATCCCGCGATGGCCACCGGCTTCGTAACCCATGGCGATGATTGCGTCGCAGCCATGCTGTTCCAGCCAGACGGCTTCTTCCACAGTGGTGGCCGATGACAGGATTTTCGCCCCGGTGGCCTTGACCCGGTCCAGCAGGGATTTTTCCGGCAGGCCAAAGTGGAAACTCACGACTTCCGGGCGGAACTCTTCCACCACTTTGCAGGCAGCGTCGTTGAAGGGGGCACGGTTGGAGACGGGCGTCGGGGCGTCAAAGTCGGCGCCCAGTTCGCGGTAGTAGGTTTCCAGCAGTTTCTTCCACTGAAGGTCGCGATCAGCGTCCGGCGCCGGCGGCTGATGGCAGAAGAAATTCACGTTCAGCGGCCGTGAACTGGCCTGGCGAATGGTAGTGAGTGCTTCGCGCAGTTGCTCGATGCTGAGCGTTGCTGCCGGCATCGAACCGAGGGCGCCAGCCTGGTTGGCGGCAATCACCATGGCCGTGCTCGTAGCATTCGCCATGGGCGCCTGGATGATCGGCAACTCAATGCCCAGCAGGTCAAGAATTCGGGTGTCTGGCCAGGTGCTCATGGGACGCTTCTCCAACGGTGGAATGCTGTTCCATCGTTTTAGCAGGGCCATGCAGCACCAGGCCAGTCTGTATTATTCACTGGACGAATCCAGGGTTTCGTGGGCGGCTATCAGTTGATAGCTTCGCCCAGTACCTCATGAATCCGCTGGGCAATATGCGCCGCGTGGGTTTCCAGGGCGAAGTGGCCGGTATCGAGCAATTCCACCACGGCGTTGGCGTTATCGACTTTGTAAGCATGGGCACCCGGCGGGATGAAGAAGGGATCGTTCTGGCCCCAGATCACCAGCGCCGGCACTTGCGTGGCCTTGAAAAACCCCTGGAACGCCGGGTACAGCGTCAGGTTGTTGCGGTAGTCGAGAAACAGGTCCAACTGGATTTCGTCGTTGCCGGGACGCTGCATCAGAAGCACATCGAGCATGTAGGACTCAGGCGCAACCAGCTCCGGTTGCGGTACCCCGTGCAGGTACTGATAGCGCGTACCTTCCAGGCTGATGACGGCGTTGCGAATGATCTCACGATTGGCTGGGCTCGGCTCGGCCCAATAGGCCCGGATCGGATCCCAGGCGTCACCCAGACCTTCCAGGTAGGCATTGCCGTTCTGCGATATCAGCGCACTGACCCGTTCCGGATGTGCCACCGCCAGGCGCAGGCCTACCGGCGCGCCATAGTCGAACACGTAAAGGGCGTAACGGCTGAGCTGCAGGGCGTTGACGAAATGGCCGACGGTAATCGCCAGGTTGTCGAAGCTGTAGCGGTAATTGCGTTCGGCTGGGACTTCGGTGAAGCCGAAACCCGGCAGATCGGGGGCGATGACCCGGTAGCGGGTGGCGAGCAGCGGGATCAGGTCACGGTACATATGGGACGAGCTGGGAAAACCGTGCAGCAGCAACAGCACGGGCGCAGAAGGGTCGCCAGCTTCGCGGTAGAACACGCGCACGCCATCGGCATCAACATGCTGGTAGCGCACAACGGGGGCTGAAATCGACATGATCGGAATCCTCTGTGTAACTGGATAAGTTGATTTGTGGGGTTACTGGTCTCGCAGGCTGCGCTCGAAAAAGTAACCTGTCAAATTAATTTAATGGGTTACTTTTCGGGGGGTTTAGTAACTATCCAAAAGCATTATCAGCGGTTACGATGTCGCGGACTTGAAGAGGACTCGCCAATGACCGTCATCACACCATCCCCGATGGATCCCTACGTTCTAGCCGACCATCCGGTGTTGGACATGCTCAACACCCGGGCGAATGTCGACGGTGTGCCCTTTGAGTTCTGGCAAGGCGATGCCGATGTGCAGCGCTGGCTGGTGCGACTGGGCTGGTGCGAAGAGGGCGCGGTGCCGGTATTCGAGGAGGGCGCTTTACTGGGCGCGGCGAGGGGATTGCGGGAAGTGATCCGGCTGTTGCTGGAGCAACGGAAGGCCGGCCAGCAGGGTGATCCTGCTGCGTTGAATGCATTTTTGCGCAAGGCCGTCAGCCATCCGCAGCTGGCTTGGCCGGCGCCGGGCGAGTTGCGCCTGGAGCGCCAGCGCAAACAGCAAACCGCTGAGCAGTTCCTGGCACCGATCGCCGAAGCCGCGGCGACGTTACTGGTGGAAGGGGATTTCGGTTTGATCCGCACCTGCGAACACCCCGAGTGCGTGCTGTGGTTCTACGACCGGACCAAGGGCCACAAGCGCCGCTGGTGCAGCATGGCGCTGTGTGGCAACCGGCATAAGGTGGCCGAGTTTCGCAAGCGCAAACTCTTGTAGCGGTCGTCAGGCGCCGGCCGGGCTTTCGCGCTCCAGCAACTGCCGCTTGCGCTCAACGCCCCAGCGGTAGCCCGATAGATTACCGTCGGCGCGCACCACCCGATGGCAGGGAATCGCCACGGCCAGGCTGTTGGCACCGCACGCCTGTGCCACGGCGCGATAGGCGGTCGGGGCGCCGATGCGCTGGGCAATCTCTGCATAGCTGGCGGTGCAACCCACCGGGATTTCTCGCAAGGCCTGCCAGACCCGTTCCTGAAACGCAGTGCCGCGCAGATCCAGGGGCAAGTTCAGGCCCAGGGCCGGCGCCTCGATAAAGCCCACCACTTGGGCGATCAATTGTTCGAAGTCGTGATCGGCGCCCAACAGATTGGCGCGGGGAAACTGATCCTGCAGGTCACGCACCAGTTTGTCCGGGTCGTCCCCCAGCAGGATTGCGCACACACCGCGATTGCTCTGCGCCACCAGAATTGCGCCCAACGAGCATTGGCCGACGGCAAACCGAATGTCCGTGTTAGTGCCGCCCGCCTTGTAGTCGCCAGGCTTCATGCCAAGCAACTGGTCGGCGGCCTCATAAAAACGGCTGTTGGAATTGAAGCCGGCGTCGTACAGCGCATCGGTCACCGAATGCTGGTCCTTGAGCCCGTCGCGTACTTTGCGCGAGCGATGGGCACTGGCGTAGCGCTTGGGTGTGAGGCCTGTCACCGCCTTGAACACCCGATGGAAATGAAACGGGCTCAGGCCGGCGAGGGTGGCCAGGTCTTCAAGGGCTGGCAGGGTTTCGGCCTGTTCGATGTGCCGACAGGCGGCTGCCACCAGTTGCGCGTGGCGTGCGGCCACTTGGGTCTGGTCGCCCGACGAACGTTTGTTGGGGCGGTAGCCCGCGGCTTCGGCCTGTTGCGGGGTGTCGAAGAACTCGACGTTCTCCGGACGCGGCCGCCGTGCGGAACTGCTGGGGCGGCAGTACACGCCGGTGGTTTTCACGCCATAGACGAAGGTCAAGTCGGCCTTGGCGTCGCGGGCGACGATGGCGGCCCAGCGTGGGTCTTGTTCGGTGGCGTGGCGCGCGGTCATGGTGGTGGCTCCTGGTTGAAGAATGCCAGGTTAGTCCCCGGTGGCATTCCCATCACTCCGATGCTTGCGGTCAAATTCATCCGGCTGTGCGAAACGTCAGGTTGATGCGCTGCGGCCCCATGACCGGATGAGTGCCGGGCTTGATCGGCATCACGCCGTGAAAGCGCAGGCGATCCACACCGCCCCATACCACGACATCGCCATGGAACAGCGAGACTTTTTGCGCTGTGTCGCTCCGCTCATGGCCGCCGAACAGAAAGATCGCCGGCAAACCCAGTGACACGGAGACCACTGGAGCAGCATAGCGGCGCTCGTTCTTGTCCTGATGCAGGGACATTTTCGCGCCTGGCACATAGCGGTTGATCAGGCAGGCATCCGGTTCGAAGTTATCGAAGCCCGCGTCTGCCGCCGCCATGAGCGCCAATTGGCGTAGCGCCTCGGGCATGGCTGGCCAGGGTTGCTGGTTGTTGGGGTCAATCGCAGAGTAGCGATAGCCGGTGGGATCGGTCGTCCAACCCAGTTCACCGCAGCTGCTCAAAGCGGCGGACATGGTAAAGCCGCCCGGCGTGACCATTTGCCGGAACGGCGATTGAGCCAGTACGCGCCGCAGTTCCGGAAGCAAGCGCTCGACCCAGGGCAGGGCGTAGCCTCTGAGAACGTAGGATTGCTCACCGATTTGTTCGCGTCCCGGGGGCTGTTGCAAGGCCTCGTCGGCGAACAAATCGGCGGTTGCTCCAGGATCGGTCTTACTGCGCATCGTGAAAAATCACTCCCAAAGTATGCCGCGTACCACTGTGCAGAACACTGACCCCATGGCGCAAGGTCACCCGATGAAACCCTCTCACGCTGGGCATGGGTCGCTGATTGACCGCGAAGATCACAGCGTCGCCCCTGTTCAGCGGCACGACCTGGGCCCGGGATTGCATGCGTGGCCGCTGTTCGGTCAGCACCAGTTCGCCGCCGCGAAAGTCTTCTCCCGGCTGCGACAACAGAATGGCAACTTGTAGGGGAAACACATGTTCGCCGTACACATCCTGGTGCAGGCAGTTGTAGTCGCCGGGGCCATATTGCAGCAATAACGGGGTAGGGCGCTGTTGGCCCGCAGCGTGGCAACGGGTAATGAAGTCAGCATGGCGTGCCGGGTAAGTGATCGGCAGGTTCATCTGTTCGTTCCAGCGATTGGCCTGGGGGGCCAGGTACTGATACAGCTCTTCACGCAACTCGCTGACCCGGGAGGGCAGCGGATAGCGGAAATACTTGTACTCGCCCCGACCAAAGCCGTGCCTGGCCATCAGCACGTGGGAGCGAAACCGTTCGTGCTGCGGGTAGTGGCCGCAGAGCTCCGCACATTCTTGCTGATCCAGCAGCGCTGGAATAATTGCGTTGCCCTGTTGGTCAAGGTCTTGCTCGATCGCGCGCCAGTCCAGCTTGGCCAGGCGCTCTTTAAGTGAGGTAGAAGGCATCGACGAGTTCCTGTGGCAGCGGATAAGGGCTGCCAGTCTAGGAAGTCGCCAGCGTTACGACACTCCGATGCTTGCGCTCGAATTACAGGGCCTTGCTCACATTGATATCGGTGATTTCATCGCTGGCATCGTGCATTTTTGCCAGTGCTTCCTTGGCTTCCTCAATGCTGCCCGCTTGCAGTTGGGCGAATTCGAAGCGGCGCTCACCGTTGAGTTTGTACTTGATCACATATTTGGTGGTAGTCACGGGCATTCCTGTCAGCTGAGTTTCGAATTGGTGCGGCGCACGATGCGGATCTTGTGGGACAAGGTCGGCTTTTTGGTCACACTGATGGCGCGGCGGGTAACCACGTCCAGGGTAATGTTCCAGAAGCCGGTGCTCGGCGCGGTGATTTTTGCCGGGAATTTGTCGAACGCGCCGCCGTGGTAAGTGTGGCGGCCACCGTTCTTGAAGCTGCGAAAGTTCGCGTCGCTCATCAGGCGGATGTTGCACGTTTGCGAACATTCAATGACGACAATGTCTCCTTCATTGAGGTGTTCGCGCTGGTGGATGAATTTCATGAGGTGTCTCCAGAAGGGCTTTTTCTGAAAAATCAGAACGATACGTAGGATAAGATGGAGTTTATCAGCCCCAGCACGTTTATTATCGGACCGTCGTCGACGAGTTCGACAATTTAAAACAGTTATTTACCGAGTTATCAGGGATAAATCCTACATTGGCGGGAGAAAAATACCTTTCTTGCTGTCGTAGGGTCTTTATCGGAGGTTTTTTATGAAGTGGAGTGTGTTGGTTCTGGCCTTGGCGTTGGGTGGATGTGCTTCGGTGGCGGATATCAAGCAGACCCCACCGACACTGGCAGTGATCTCCGGGAAAAAGCCGCAGGAATACGCGGCGTGTATCGTCCAGAAACTGTCGAAAACCCGTAGGCCATCGCAGATCGAGCCCCACAAGGATGGCGTTCAGGTGATCGTTCCGCAGAAGTTTTCTGCTGATCCGTCGGCCATTTTCGAAATTGAAGAGCGCTCCAGCGGTAGCAGCATCAAACTCTACGAGAGCATGTCCAATGTGCCTATTCGTCCGGGTGACGTGAAGGCGGCAGGGGAGGCTTGCATTTCCGGCTGAGTCTATAGCCGCCCACTTTCGAATCCGATCAAGAAACCCGACCTGCCAGTGCAGTGTCGGGTTTTTTGTGTGGGATTTTCAGTAAGTAGCCCTTTTCCTTCAGTGCTGGGTGTTGTGGCGATCTAATCATTACCCTACCATTTGTAGGCTTATGCCTAATTCGCCTAAGCATATAACTATAAAAATGGAGTCGTGATGATGTCTCTGGAACGAGTTCTGGTGGGTAGTGTGCTGCTGCTGATGCTGGGCAATGCCCACGCGCTAGAGGGGAAAAACGTATTTACGCAGGGTGGTTCGCAGCCGGGAGCTGCGCCGTGCGTAGCCTGTCACGGGGCTGATGGGCTGGGGCTGGCAGCGGCCGGCTTTCCGCGCTTGGCCGGTTTGCCAGCGGGGTATTTGCGCAAGCAACTGCAGGATTTTAAAAGCGGCGCCCGTAACAGCCCGGTGATGCAGCCGCTGGCCAACGCCCTGACGGAAGAGGAAATCAATGCTGTGACCTGGGAGCTGGCGGCAATGCCTGCGCCGGTGGCCGTTTCGGTGCACCGTAGCGAAATGCCAACCGACGCTGCGCAAAAGATTGCCCTGCAAGGCGCGTGGGAGCGCCAGATTCCGGCGTGTGTCAGTTGTCATGGGCCGGCTGGCGTGGGTGTTGGCGACGCATTTCCGCCCCTGGCCGGGCAATCCGCGGCCTACCTGGTGGCGCAGTTGAATGCCTGGCGCAGTGGCACCCGCCATAACGATCCGAACGATTTGATGGGCCATATCGCCAAATCCCTCAGCGCTGAAGAAGCACAGGCCGTGGCCACCTATTTTGCGTCGTTGAGCGGCCAGGAGGCCAAGCCATGAAGCTTTTCTTATTGGCAACCCTTGCCAGTGTGCCTGTCCATGCCGCCACCATCGCCATGGAAGACCAGTCACAGTTGCAGCCAGTCGCCCGTTCGACGGCTGCCGCGCAGTTCCAGCCGCCGCAAGAGAGCGAGCTGCCGGACAACGCCTACGGCAAGCTGGTGAAGCAGGGCTACGCCCTGTTTGTCGACACCAAGCGCCTGGCGCCGCAATTTGTCGGCAATGGTCTCAATTGCAGTAATTGCCATCTGGACCAGGGCCGCCTGGCCAATTCCGCGCCGCTGTGGGGCGCCTACCCGATGTATCCGGCGTATCGAAAAAAGAACGACAAGGTCAACACCTTCGCCGAGCGCTTGCAGGGCTGTTTCCAGTTCAGCATGAATGGTGGCACGCCACCGGCTGCAGACAGCCCGGAAATTACTGCGCTGTCGGTGTATGCCTATTGGCTGTCGAGCAAGGCGCCGTTGGGCGTCGATTTGCCGGGGCGGGGGTATCCGGACGTGCCGACACCTGCCAAGGGTTACGACCTGGCCCAGGGCGCGGAGGTCTATAAGGGCCAATGCGCGGTGTGCCATGGCGCCGAAGGCCAGGGCCAGAAAGTCGGTGACAGCTACGTGATGCCGCCGCTTTGGGGTAAAGATTCCTACAACTGGGGCGCCGGGATGCACCGGATCAACACGGCCGCGTCCTTCATCAAGCACAACATGCCCCTGGGTAAGGGCGGCAGCTTGAGCGACCAGCAAGCCTGGGACGTCGCAGCTTACGTCAACCGCCACGAGCGACCCCAGGACCCGCGCCTGGTGGAGGGCTCCGTGGAGAAAACCCGGCTGAAGTTCCACGCCAATGACGGCATCAATCTTTACGGGCAGACGGTCGACGGCGTACTGATCGGCCAAGGCATCCGTTAAACTGTCGGTCACCCACAAAAAATGCCGCTGAATCAGCGGCATTGTCTTTTCGGAAGTTCAGTCATGAAGCGTGAGCAAGTCAGAGAACAGCATGCAGGGGGGCATATATCTGCGACCCATGTGATTCAAAATCCCGCGGATACGGGCGAGTGGATCGTGTTCTTCAAGAAGAGCGGCGGCCGCAGCTATTTCCTGGTGGATGACCAGGACGAAGTCGAATCCTTTTCTCGCCTGGACGACTTAATCGAGACCATTCGCGGCCTGGGCATCAAATTCGCCGAAATTCACATGTAATTATTTGCAGACCACGGTCACGCTGCGGGTCTTGTAGTTGCCGACATCCTTGCCCAGGGTCTTGTCGCTTTCTTTCAGGGCCGGTGTGCCTTCGGTGCCGACAATCCGGTAACCGGTCCCTGCGCAGGACGCATCAGCCTTTTCATAGCAGCTGGCCCAGGAGTTGGCTTCGCCGGAACAATCGATGGCCAGCCCTTGTTCGCCGTTTTTCAGCACGGTGTCGGAAGTGGTGGTGCAGCCACCGGTAAGCGCCAGTACCGCAATCAGTGCCAGGATCTTGTTCATGTAGGAGTCGTCATTAGGGTGTTGGAGGGAAGCGCTGACACTGTCGTGGGGCGTTTCAGGCGAGATTATAGCGAACCGCCATCAAGGTACAGACAAACACAAAAAAGCCCCGATAAACGAGGCTTGATTGGCGTTTCTGCGGGTGTTACTTGGTTTTGGGGCGCTTGCTCGACGCATGGCCCGCTTCATCCACAAACACTTCGGCCACGGCACAGGCTTGAGCTTCGGTCGCGAATGCCCCGGCAACGCTGTCGCCGTGGAAGTTGATCAAGTGCCAGCCATCTGCTCGCTTGGTGATCAGGTAGCCGTTCACGCCTTTTGGTTCTGACATCTATCAATCTCGTTGTCTGGTTCAAGGCGGTAATGATAGCGCCAAACGGCGCGGGGCGGCGCAAGATGTTGCAGGTCAGTGCCGATCGCCATAAAGCGTGCTAAAAAGGTTTAAGCCCTTTGAATGACGGGCGCAAGTCGACGATTTCTAACAGCGGCGAAGGTACTGGATTGAATGCCGGCGGAACTTACGCCGACATTTTTCCTCTATGTTGACATCGCAACGCCAGCAGGACCCATTGTAAGGTGACTGCGGCCTGATTAGACTGCGCCGAATTTCGTACGCACAGCCCTTTGTAAGGACTCATATGATCAAGAAATGCTTGTTCCCAGCAGCCGGTTACGGCACTCGCTTCCTGCCAGCGACCAAGGCCATGCCCAAAGAAATGCTGCCGGTGGTGAACAAGCCACTGATCCAGTACGGCGTGGAAGAAGCACTGGATGCCGGCCTGAACGAAATTTCGATCGTGACCGGCCGTGGCAAACGCGCCCTGGAAGACCACTTCGACATCAGCTACGAGCTGGAAAACCAGATCAAGGGCACCGACAAGGAAAAATACCTGGTCGGCATCCGTAAACTGCTCGACGAGTGCTCGTTCTCCTACACCCGTCAGACCCAAATGAAAGGCCTGGGTCACGCGATCCTGACCGGTCGCCCGCTGATCGGTGACGAACCTTTCGCCGTGGTACTGGCGGATGACCTGTGTGTAAACCTGGAAGGCGACGGCGTCCTGACCCAGATGGTCAAGCTTTACCAGAAGTACCGTTGCACTATCGTCGCGGTTCAAGAGGTTGATCCTCAGGAAACCAACAAGTACGGCGTGATCGCCGGCGACGATATCGGTGATGGCCTGATCCGCGTACGTGACATGGTTGAAAAACCGGCGCCGGAAGATGCTCCGTCGAACCTGGCGATCATCGGTCGCTATATCCTGACTCCGGACATCTTCAAGCTGATCGAAGAAACCGAGCCGGGCAAGGGTGGCGAGATCCAGATCACCGACGCCCTGCTGAAGCAGGCAAAAGACGGTTGCGTGATTGCCTACAAGTTCAAGGGTCGTCGTTTTGACTGCGGTGGCGCTGAAGGCTACATCGAAGCAACCAACTTCTGCTACGAGCACTTCTACAAGACTGGCAAGGCTTACTGATTCACGGTTGCCTGCTTGATCTGGGAAAGCCACCTTCGGGTGGCTTTTTCGTTTTTCGGCCCCATGTAAGCAGGTATGCTGTTGTCCTGCCGAGGAGAGTGAAATGGCCTACGATTTTGACCTTTATGTAATTGGTGCCGGTTCCGGTGGTGTGCGCGCTGCACGATTCGCCGCAGGTTTTGGCGCCAAGGTGGCAGTGGCTGAAAGCCGCTACCTGGGCGGTACCTGCGTGAACGTGGGCTGCGTGCCGAAGAAGCTGTTGGTGTACGGCGCGCATTTCGCCGAAGACTTCGAGCAGGCCAGCGGTTTCGGCTGGTCCCTGGGCGAAGCAAACTTCGATTGGGCGACCCTGATCGCCAATAAGGATCGCGAGATCAACCGCCTCAATGGCATCTACCGCAACCTGCTGGTCAACAGCGGCGTGACCCTGCATGAAGGGCATGCGCGGTTGGTGGACCCGCATCAGGTGGAAATCAACGGTGAGCGCTTCACCGCCAAGCACATTCTGGTGGCTACCGGTGGCTGGCCGCAGATCCCGGAGATCCCGGGGCGCGAGCACGCCATTGGCTCCAATGAGGCGTTCTTCCTCAAAGAGTTGCCCAAGCGTGTGCTGGTGGTTGGCGGCGGTTACATCGCTGTCGAGTTTGCCGGGATTTTCCATGGCTTGGGTGCGCAGACCTCGCTGTTGTATCGCGGCGACTTGTTCTTGCGCGGTTTTGACGGTTCGGTGCGCACGCACTTGAAGGAAGAGCTGACCAAGCGTGGTCTGGATCTGCAATTCAATGCTGACATCGAACGTATCGAGAAGCAGGCCGACGGCAGCCTCAAGGCCACCTTGAAAGACGGCCGGGTGCTGGAAACCGATTGCGTGTTCTACGCCACCGGCCGGCGCCCGATGCTCGATAACCTGGGGCTGGAAAACACCGGCGTCAAGTTGGACAAGCGTGGCTTTGTTGAGGTGGATGACCTGTACCAGACTGCGGAATCGTCGATTCTGGCGATTGGTGATGTGATTGGTCGCGTGCAACTGACGCCGGTGGCGCTGGCTGAAGGCATGGCCGTGGCACGTCGCCTGTTCAAGCCTGAGCAATATCGCCCGGTGGATTACGCGATGATCCCGACGGCGGTGTTCAGCCTGCCAAACATCGGCACCGTGGGCCTCAGCGAAGAGCAGGCACGTGAAGACGGGCACAAGGTGCAGGTGTTCGAAAGCCGCTTCCGGCCGATGAAGCTGACCCTGACCGAGCGCCAGGAAAAGACCCTGATGAAGCTAGTGGTGGACGCCGAGACCGACAAGGTCCTGGGTTGCCACATGGTCGGCCCTGACGCCGGGGAGATCGTGCAGGGCCTGGCGATCGCACTCAAGGCGGGTGCGACCAAGCAGCATTTCGATGAGACCATCGGCGTGCACCCTACGGCGGCGGAAGAGTTCGTCACCATGCGCATGCCGGTGGCGCAGTAATCAGCCCTCGGTAGTTGCCTCTGGCGCCGTCGCAACGACGGCCGCCAGGCGCAGCGCCTCGATGCTGGCCTGGGCTTTGACCAGGTCCAGCTCCAGGGTTTTGTTGGTCTGCTGATGCTCGGCCAGCGCTTCCTGGCGCGTCTGACTTTCCAGCAGTGCAACCCGCAAGCGTTCCTGCAGCAGGGTGCGTTCGCTGTCGATCACGCTCACCTGTTCGCTAAGCTGGCGCTGCTGATCGCGGTCCTGGCGGGCCTGTTCCTGCAGTGCGCTCAATTCCTTCACCGTCACTCGATGCTCAATCAGCAGGCGCTCGTTATCGCGATGCAGCTGGGTGATCTCGTCCTGGCGCACCATTGCGCTCTGCTGAGCCTGACGCAGCTCGGCCTGCACCTGTTGCAACTGACCCTCATGGCGGCGCTGTTCCTGCTCACGCTGATCCTTGATTGCGTTGCGGTAATGCTCGAGAGCATCCCGGGCGTGCAGGTGCTTTTCTTCCAGTGAGCGAATCTGCTCGTCCTTGTCGCTGATCCGCAGCTCGTAATCGCTGCACGCCTGGCTCAGCCCGGCGTTGCGGGTTTGCTCGGTTTGCAGGCTGGAGCGGGTGCTTTGCAGCGCCGCACTTTCGTCCGCCAGGGCGGCTGCCTGGATATCGAATTGTTGCTTGAGTTGGCTGTGGGCAGCTTCCAGCTCCTCGACCTGGGCGAGCAGGGCGGCTTTCTGTTGCTGGAACTGAGCCAGGGCCAGGTCGATAGGCTCCTGTGCCTTTTCCTTAAGGCGCTGGGCCAGCCGTGCCACCAGTTCGCCCAGCTCGTCATCGATGGGCGCTTCGGTGATGGTCTGGCGGGTTTCGCTTTCGTCCAGCTCCTTCAGATAGCGGTGGATCGTGGTTTTCGAGCCGGTATTGCCCATCTCGATGCGTACTGCATCGATGCTTGGGTTCTCGCCGCGGGCGAGGATCGCCAGGCGCGCCGTTTGAACTACTGCTTTATTGATGCCGCCGCGAGCCATGGAGTCTCCGTCGATTTAGTACTGTGGTACGTAGTATGTATATACGTACTATATCACGATTATATTTACCCTGAAATTGATGATTTAACAGATGGGATATTGGCGTATTATCCCGTGTGATCAAGGTTTTGAAGTGGACAGCGCCCAATGGCAGTACAGGTATGAGTGAACTGGACCGTTATCTGAATGCGGCCACCCGCGATAACACCCGCCGCAGTTATCGAGCGGCAATCGAACATTTCGAGGTGAATTGGGGTGGATTCCTGCCGGCCACCAGCGACAGCGTGGCGCGCTACCTGGTGGCCCATGCGGGCGTGTTGTCGGTCAACACGTTGAAGCTGCGCTTGTCGGCCTTGGCCCAGTGGCATACCAGCCAGGGTTTTCCCGATCCGACCAAGGCGCCGGTGGTGCGTAAAGTGCTGAAAGGGATTCGCGCCGTGCACCCGGCTCAGGAAAAGCAGGCGGAGCCGTTGCAACTCCAACACTTGGAACAGGTGATCCAGTTTCTCGAGCAGGAAGGCAACGATGCTCGAAGCGCCGAAGATCATCCGCGGTGGCTGCGAGCTAAGCGCGATGCCGCGTTGATCCTGCTGGGTTTCTGGCGCGGCTTTCGCAGTGACGAGCTGTGCCGGTTGAATATCGAGCACGTGCAGGCAGTACCCGGTTCGGGCATTACCCTGTATTTGCCGCGCAGTAAAAGCGATCGGGAGAACCTGGGTCGCACTTACCAGACGCCAGCGTTGCTGCGCCTGTGCCCGGTCCAGGCCTACAGCGAGTGGCTCAGTGCTTCAGCGCTGGTACGCGGTCCGGTATTTCGCGGCATAGACCGCTGGGGCAACCTGGGAGAGGAGGGTTTGCACCCCAACAGCGTGATCCCGCTGTTGCGCCAGGCCCTGGAGCGCGCCGGCATTGCAGCGGATCAATACACCAGCCACTCCCTGCGCCGGGGCTTTGCCACCTGGGCCCATCGTAGCGGCTGGGACTTGAAGTCATTGATGACTTACGTCGGCTGGAAAGACATGAAATCGGCCATGCGCTATGTTGAAGCGACACCCTTTCTCGGCATGGCCCGAGCATCCCTCGAGTGATTTAAGGTTTCTTCTATTAATACAGTCCCTTGATAGTGAAAACCAATCGTCAGCATCAGGTTTGCCAATGAGCCATCGGCCGGGAGAGTGGGTAGGATTCACCTCATCAACTTTCTAAGCCCTTCTACAAACCTGACGGAGAGTCAACGATGCCTATCATCAACAGCCAAGTAAAACCGTTCAAAGCTACCGCCTACAAAAACGGCAACTTCGTAGACGTGACTGATGCTGACCTGAAAGGCAAATGGTCTGTCGTCTTCTTCTACCCAGCCGACTTCACCTTCGTCTGCCCAACCGAACTGGAAGACCTGGCTGACAACTACGCCGAATTCCAGAAACTGGGCGTCGAAATCTACAGCGTTTCCACCGACACCCACTTTGCCCACGCAGCCTGGCACAACACTTCGCCAGCCATCGGCAAAATCCAGTACACCATGATCGGTGACCCGACCCTGACCATCTCCCGCAACTTCGACGTACTGATCGAAGAAGCTGGCCTGGCAGACCGTGGCACCTTCGTGATCAACCCAGAAGGCCAGATCAAAATCGTTGAACTGAACGATGGCGGCGTTGGCCGTGACGCTTCCGAGCTGCTGCGCAAAATCAAGGCGGCCCAGTACGTTGCTGCTCACCCGGGCGAAGTCTGCCCAGCCAAGTGGAAAGAAGGCGAAGCCACCCTGGCTCCGTCCCTTGACCTGGTCGGCAAGATCTAAGTCTGTGAAGTACCAAGGGCGGATGACCGCACCTAAGTAAGCTGCATCCGCCCTCAAAACGCCCGGGCGAGATTCGCTCGGGCGTTTTTTTGTCTGCAATAAGCCGAATTAATAGGAAATCGCCCGTATGTTGGACGCCAATCTTAAAGCTCAGTTGAAGTCATACCTGGAACGGGTCACCCAGCCGATCGAGATCGTTGCCTCCCTCGACGACGGTGCGAAATCCCAGGAAATGCTTGCCCTCTTGCAGGATGTAGCCAGCCTCTCAACGCTGATTACCCTGAAAAGCGATGGCGATGATGCGCGCAAGCCATCGTTCTCCATCAACCGCCCGGGTGCCGATATCAGCCTGCGTTTCGCCGGCATCCCAATGGGCCATGAATTCACTTCGCTGGTGCTGGCACTGCTGCAAGTCGGCGGCCACCCCTCGAAGGCCAGTGTCGAAGTGATTGAACAGATTCGTGCCCTTAAAGGCGAGTTCAGCTTCGAAACTTACTTCTCGCTGTCGTGCCAGAACTGCCCGGACGTGGTCCAGGCGCTGAACCTGATGGCAGTACTGAACCCGAACATCCGCCACGTCGCCATCGACGGTGCGCTGTTCCAGGCCGAAGTCGATGATCGTCAGATCATGGCTGTGCCGAGCGTTTACCTGAACGGTGTTAGCTTCGGCCAGGGCCGCATGGGCCTGGAAGAGATCCTCGCCAAGCTCGACACCAGCGGCATTGAAAAACAAGCCGAGAAAATCAGCGCCAAAGAGGCCTTTGACGTACTGGTCGTTGGCGGTGGCCCAGCCGGTGCCGCTGCGGCGATCTACGCGGCCCGTAAAGGCATTCGTACCGGTGTGGCCGCTGAGCGTTTTGGTGGCCAGGTGCTGGATACCATGGCGATCGAGAACTTTATCTCGGTGCAGGAAACCGAAGGGCCGAAACTGGCCAGTGCCCTTGAAGAACACGTCAAACAGTACGACGTGGACATCATGAACCTGCAACGCGCCAACGCGCTGATTCCGGCCAAGAACGCGGGTGAACTGCACGAAATCCGTTTCGAAAGCGGTGCGACCCTCAAGTCCAAGACCGTGATCCTGGCCACCGGCGCCCGCTGGCGTGAAATGGGCGTGCCGGGCGAGCAGGAATACAAGGCCAAGGGCGTGTGCTTCTGCCCGCATTGCGATGGTCCACTGTTCAAAGGCAAGCGTGTGGCGGTGATCGGCGGCGGTAACTCCGGCGTTGAGGCGGCCATCGACCTGGCCGGTATTGTCAGCCACGTGACCTTGCTGGAATTCGACAGCAAACTGCGCGCCGATGCGGTATTGCAACGTAAGTTGTACAGCCTGCCCAACGTTGACGTGATCACCAGTGCGCTCACCAGCGAAGTCAAAGGCGATGGCCAGAAGGTCACCGGCCTGGCGTACAAGGACCGTGACAGCGGCGAGTTCAAGACCGTCGACCTGGAAGGGATCTTTGTCCAGATCGGTTTGCTGCCCAACACCGACTGGCTCAAGGGTACCGTCGAGCTGTCGCCCCGTGGCGAGATCATTGTCGATGCCCGGGGTGAGACCTCATTGCCAGGTGTCTTTGCTGCCGGCGACGTCACCACCGTGCCGTACAAGCAGATCGTGATCGCCGTGGGCGAGGGCGCCAAGGCTTCCCTGAGTGCTTTCGATCACCTGATCCGCAGCTAAGCTGCCGGCCCTGAAACGAAAAACCCCATGAGTGATCATGGGGTTTTTTTGTTACAGCGGCGTTGGCTGAATGATTTCAACCCAGTACGCATCCGGGTCTTTCACGAAGGCCAGGCTCTTCATGCGGCCATCACTCAAGCGCTTCTGGAAGTCGCAGCCCAACTCCTCAAAGCGCGCGCAGGCCGCAACAATGTCCGGTACCGAAATGCAGATATGGCCAAAGCCACGTGGGTCGGTGTTGCCGTTGTGATAGGCAAAGTCCGCGTCGTTTTCGGTGCCGTGGTTGTGGGTCAGTTCCAGGATGCCCGGAATCGACTTCATCCACTGGGTGCGTGCGGCGGCGTCGGCCGGGATCTGGGCCTTGTCCACCAAGGCCAGGAAGTACAGGCTGAATTCGGCTTCCGGGAAGTCACGTTTTTCAACCAGGGAAAAACCCAATACGCGGGTGTAGAAGTCCAGCGACTTGGTGATGTCTTTGACCCGCAGCATGGTGTGGTTGAACACGAAGTTCGCGGTGGCGGTGTCAGGTTGGGCGGTGACGCCCGGGAAGGTGTTCAGTTCGTGCAGGCTCATGGGCCCTCCAGAGAAGAATGGGGCAAACGTGGCTCTAGTTCGAGCGATCCCTTGGCTTGCGGCTGGCATCCGTGCAGCCGGTCCATGATACGCAGCCCTGCCGGTTGCGCCAAATGAAAAAGGTCACGCAGCCCTTGCGAGCAGCGGGTACAGAGGCCCAAACTTTGTGGCTTGAACCTTGAGTGTTTTTCGCAATGATCGGATTTCGCGCACCGCTGTTAAGTACCCTGGGCCTGTTGTTGGGCAGCACTGCTGCATGGGCGGCTGACCCGGAAGTTCACTGGCCCAGCGGCTGGCAGGTGGAGGAGGTGGTGCCCGACGATCAGGCTCCGGCGCAGCCTTCGGCAGTGTCCCGCCAGCGTGCGATCAAGAATGATGAAAATGGCACGACGTTGATGGTCATGGAGTTGACAGGCACTCCGATCGAAGCGGGGCATACGGTCAATCTTCAAGGTGTGCTGCTGGAAATGCGCAAGTCCATCCAGAAAGACTTTGCCCAAGGCGGTTATCAAAGTGTGTGCACCAAGATGCACCCCACAACATTGAGCCGCCTTGAGGCGTTGGAAACTACTTGTGTAATCACCGAGAACGGTCGGCATGTGCTGTCGCAAACCCTGGTGGGAGCGGTCGACACCGATAAAGCCTATGTATTTTCATACGCAGGCCAGGCCCAGGCTTACGAATCAAGCAAGGATGAAGTCAGTTCGGTGCGTGACAGCCTGAAACTTTGAGCGCTGTAGGCAAAGCAGGGAATTAGTCGATCTGAACAAAGTGAAATGTTTTTTAAAGTTCGTTTTTGAAAGTGTCCGGGTCCTGTTTTGTTTCAATATCGATGCCTGTAAACAAAAAAGCCCTGCATGTGCAGGGCTTTTCTTAGTGCGTTTGTACTAGCTGCAAAGCATTAGCCGCGAAGCCAGGAATCTACAGTGGCCGCGCCGTATTGTTCTTTCCATGCCTTCAGGCCGCGGTGGTTGCCGCCTTTGGTTTCGATCAGTTCGCCAGTGTGCGGGTTGTGGTAAACCTTGACCACACGTGCACGGCGCTGTTTTGGTGCAGTTGCGACAGAAGCGCCGGACTTGCTCGGGTTAGGGTCCAGGATGGAGATGATGTCGCGCAGGCTTTTGCCGTAGGTTTTCATCAGCCCTTGCAGCTTTTCTTCGAATTCGATTTCTTTCTTCAGGCCTGCGTCGTTCTTCAGGGATTCCAGCTGGGCAAGCTGCTCTTGAAGGGCTTTTTCTGCTGCGCGAAATTCGGCGAGTCTGGACAAAATCTATACTCCAATAGTGTATTTGGCTGATATCTACTGCAAACAAAGCGATAAGCCAAGAGCCTTAAGGCGACTCAACAAAAGTGGCCTTCCTGCCAATTCAGCACAGGCAGGAAAAATTGTAGTAGTTAATCAGCCATGAGTAAATCATGTCTTTTGTATAAATAACAATATTTCCGTTGAAGTGGTTGGCTATTCAATGGCTGTTCAGAAATCTAATGAACTCATCGCAAGGTACAGGCTTGCCAAACAGGTAGCCCTGCAAGAAATCAACACCTTGAGCGGCAAGATATTCGCATTGTTCTGGTGTTTCGACACCTTCGGCAACGATGCCCAAGTCGAGCTTGGCAGACAGTTCAATGATGCTGTCGAGTATATGCCGCGACAGTGCATCAACCCCGATCATCGCCACAAAGCTTTGATCTATCTTCAAGTAATCGACATTGAAGTTGCGTAAATAACCCAGGCTCGAGTGACCGGTACCGAAGTCGTCGATCGCAATCATTACCCCCATTTCGTGCAGCGCCTGGAACAGTTGGCGGGTGACATCCGTGGGTTCGATCAACTCGCGCTCGGTCAATTCCAGCACCAGAATCACCTTGCCCGGCGGGAAGGCGGCGAGGAATTCCCGGCAGTCCTCCACCAGTTCCAGGTCGTGACAATGGCGGGCGGTGATGTTGATCCCGACATGAAAGCCATCCGCGAACTGCTCGGCGTGGGGCGCCAGTTGCAAGGCGGTCTGGCGCATCAAGGCGCGGGTCATTGGCACGATCAGGCCGGAATGCTCGGCCAGGGGAATGAACAGGTCGGGGCGCACCAGGCCTTCCTTGGGGTGATTCCAGCGCATCAACACTTCACAACCGGCCCACTGGCGAATGTCCTGGCCACGTACCACCGGCTGGTAATAGGGCACGAACTCATTGGCACCCAAGGCACGTTGCAGCTCGAGGGTCGGTGCCGATGAGCGCTTTTGCAGCCAGTGGGCGAGGATGCTCGCCAACACGCCGAAAAACACCACCAGGATGAACAGCGCAGGATACCGCGCCTGCATGTAGCGCCAGGTTTCGCCCTCCGGCATCCCGGCTTCCACGCTGTAGGTATACCGCGTGGAGTCGAGATGATGGTGCGCGACGGAAAATGTCGGCAGCGCTGTGCTGTGCACCTTGCCATCCGACGCCAGCCAGTTAGGCCCCACCTGCAACACCAGGTCGGTATATCGACTGATCAGGCGCAAGGCGTTGGTCAAGTGGTAGCCATCAATGGAGGCAAAGGCCCCACGGTCGCCCTCGGTGAGGCGATACACCAGCAATGCGGTGTCAGGTGTCACCGGGTTGCCTTTCATCAGCCAAAGGCGGCCATCGACGTAGTCTTCAGGGTTGACCGGCGACTGGTAGTTGCCACCAAACAACGAGCTGCAATAGATGTTTCTCTGCCAGGACAAGGTCGTGGCGCGCACAAAAGGCCGACGGGTGACTTGTTCCCGTAGCGCCAGTTGTGTCGGGTTATCACATTCATGGCCGGCCAGCGGCAGCAAGTCCTTGGCGGCGAGGGCGGTATTGTCGAGCATCAGGTCGAACTGGCGCACGGCTTCCCGGGCGGTTTGCGCGGTGCTGTGCTCCAGGGTGCGCCCCGCTTGCCAGTACAGGATCAGCACCCCCAGCAAAATCGGCAGTGCGCCGCTGAGCAGAGTGATCAGGAGGCGGGTGCTGGCTTTTCGTGGGCCTTTGACGGTCAGTGGCATCTGTGCAGCCTGTAGCGGGAGGGGGCGATAAGACGCTCAAATGCGGTCGGGACAACCACGGCAGCCGTCCAACAAAGCGTATTGGTATTGGCCATGATAGATGGCGGCAGGGGACTGTGCATGTTCAATAAAGCGTCAAGCGTGTGGCCAGTTCAATAAATGCCAGGGTCGCCGGCGAGGACTGTCGTCGATCCAGAACCGCCAGCCCGACCTGGCGTTTGACGGCAGGCTTGAGCGGCTTGACCAGGTAATCCGGCGCTGCGGATTCAGGCAATGACAGCTCGGCAACAATGGTCACGCCGTCGCCCCGGCGCACGGTGTCCAGGGTGCTGAGCAACTGTGAACAGCGGTAACGCACATCCGGCTGCAGCCCGGCACCGACGAACAGCCTTGAGACCAGTTCGGACGAGCCGGCCTGGGTCAGGATAAAGGGTTCGCCGCAGAGCGCCTTGAGGCTGACACTCGGCTGCGCGCCCAGGTGATGCCCCGATGGCAACAGTGCGACCAACTGATCCTCAATTAACGGGAACGTATCGAAGCGCTCTTCAGGCAGCACCACAAACCCAACATCGACGCGCCGCTCTTCCAGCCACTGCATCACCTGCCGATCAGGGCCTTCGTCGACGTGCACCTCGATGCCCGGATGCAACTCGCGAAAGCGTTGCAAAATCTTCGGCAACAGACGAATCGATGAAGTTGGCCCGAACGAACCGATGCGCAGCGTGCCGCGCTTCATCCCGCGGGCATCGGCGGCTTCCTGTTGCAGTGTATTGGCCAGCCCGAGCATGGCCCGGGCGCGCAGCAGCAGTTGTTGGCCGATATCGCTGAGTTCGACTTGAGATTGATGGCGGCGGATCAACTCCACACCCAGTTCCTGTTCCAGGGATTTGATCGCATGGGACACCGCCGACTGGCTGATGCCCAGGCGATTGGCGGCGCTGGTGAAGCCTTGCAATTCGGCCACCAGGGAGAAGATTTCCAGCTGGGTAAGGGTCATGAGTATTTACTCATTTTACGATGACAAAAGATTAGCTAAACAATAAACCAATCCCACGTTTCTTGAGTAGAAATCTGATGACCCCGACTTCTGACCGTCTCACGTATTTGAAATTGGCGGCGGTGACCGTGATCTGGGGCGGCACCTTCGTGGCCGGGCGCTATCTGGCCGCAGGCCTGGACCCGCTGCTGGCGGCGACCGTGCGCTTTGTGCTGGCCAGCCTCGCGTTGCTGGTCTTCCTGGGTGTAGCGCGTATTCGTCTGGTGCGCCCGACCAACGCACAGCTTGCGCAACTGACCGTACTCGGTTTTTTCGGGATCTTTTTCTACAACCTGTGCTTTTTCTACGGCCTGCATTACATCAATGCGTCCCGGGCATCGTTGATCGTCGCACTGAACCCTGCGGTGATTGGCCTGGCGTCGTGGCTGCTGTTCAAGGAGCGGCTGGGGCAGGTGAAACTGTTGGGTATCGCGCTGTGCCTGGGCGGCGCGGGGTTGGTGATCGTCAGCCGCAACCCGCAGCTGTTGCAGGGCGGCGCGCATGCCTGGATCGGTGATCTGTTGATCTTTGGCTGCGTGGTGGGGTGGGGCGTGTATTCGCTGTTCTCTCGCAGCCTCAACCAAAGCCTGGGGCCGTTGCAAACCGTGACCTGGTCGATCCTGTTGGGCACGCTGATGCTGACGATCACCACACTGGTGACCGGACGATTGACGGTCGCCGCAGTGAGCCGCATCGATCTGCCCCAACTGCTGAGCTTGTTGTACCTCGGCGTGCTGGGGTCGGCACTGGCCTACATCGGCTACTACGATGGTCTGCGCCGCATCGGCGCCACCCGGGCGGGTGTGTTCATCGCTCTCAATCCGCTGACGGCGGTGATCTGCGGTGCATTGCTGCTCGGCGAGCAACTCACCGCGCCGATGCTACTGGGCGGGGCAGTGATCCTGCTGGGCATCTACCTGTGCAACAAACCCCTTGCGCGGGTGAGGGCAATGGGGATTTGATAAGAGTACGGACAAATCTGTTTACGCTGTGTAGAATCGATTTACGCATACAAGAATAAGGACTTGCGCTAACGCAAGCCTCGCCCGTAAGAGACTGATGTAACCATGAAGCTACTCGGGTCCCCCCTCATCTTTGGTGACTTCCTCGCCCGCAGCGTGCGGGGTATCTCCTGTGCGCCACCCGCTGACCTCATCCTTGCTCGCAAATAAACATGTGTAACTACAAGAATGATGAGGCACCGAAAATGACAGACCTATACGAAAACCCAATGGGCCTGATGGGCTTTGAATTCATCGAATTCGCTTCGCCAACCCCGGGCACCCTGGAGCCGATCTTCGAGATCATGGGCTTCACCAAAGTCGCGACGCACCGTTCCAAGAACGTGCACCTGTTCCGTCAGGGCGAGATCAACCTGATCCTCAACAATGAACCCAACAGCATCGCCTCCTACTTTGCGGTCGAGCACGGCCCGTCGGTGTGCGGCATGGCGTTTCGCGTGAAAGACTCGCAACAGGCCTACAACCGGGCCCTGGAACTGGGCGCCCAGCCCATCCATATCGAAACCGGCCCGATGGAATTGAACCTGCCAGCGATCAAGGGCATTGGCGGCGCGCCGCTGTACCTGATCGACCGCTTCGGCGAAGGCAGCTCAATCTATGACATCGACTTCGTGTACCTCGAAGGCGTTGAACGCAACCCGGTGGGCGCCGGCCTGAAAGTCATCGATCACCTGACCCACAACGTGTACCGCGGGCGCATGGTCTATTGGGCGAACTTCTACGAGAAACTGTTCAACTTCCGTGAGGCGCGTTACTTCGATATCAAGGGCGAGTACACCGGCCTGACCTCCAAGGCCATGAGCGCCCCGGACGGCATGATCCGCATCCCGCTGAACGAAGAGTCGTCCAAAGGCGCCGGGCAGATCGAAGAGTTCCTGATGCAGTTCAACGGCGAGGGCATCCAGCACGTGGCGTTCCTCACCGATGACCTGGTCAAGACCTGGGACGCGCTGAAGAAAATCGGCATGCGCTTCATGACTGCGCCGCCAGACACCTACTACGAGATGCTCGAAGGCCGCCTGCCAAACCACGGCGAGCCGGTGGACCAGTTGCAAGCGCGGGGCATCCTGCTGGACGGTTCGTCGGTGGCGGGGGACAAGCGTCTGCTGCTGCAGATCTTCTCGGAAACCCTGATGGGCCCGGTGTTCTTCGAGTTCATCCAGCGCAAGGGTGATGACGGTTTCGGCGAAGGTAACTTCAAGGCGCTGTTCGAATCCATCGAGCGCGACCAGGTACGCCGTGGTGTGCTCACCGCTGACTGATCGTTGATGTAAAAAAGCCCGGTCGTGGGGATCCGCGACCGGGCTTTTTTTCGTCTGGAATCAGGCTTTACGTTGGCGAACCAGGTGCTTGAAACCTTCGTATACCAGCACCATCACGGCCAGCCAGATCGGCAGATAGGTCAGCCATTCTCCCGCCTTGATGCTTTCTCCCAGCAACAAGGCGACCCCGAGCAACAGCACCGGCTCCACATAGCTGAGCAGCCCGAACAAGCTGAACGCCAACAAGCGGCTGGCAACGATGTAGCACACCAGCGCCGAGGCACTGATCAAGCCCAGCATCGGGATCAAGGCATACAAGCCCTTGTGGGCATCGAGCACGGCAAACCCCTGTTCGCCGCTTTGCACGAACCATAACGCCACCGGCAACATCAGCGCCATGTCGAGCCACAGCCCGCCCAGGTGGTCAGTCTTCAGGCGTTTGCGCACGATGAAGTAGATCGGGTAACCGATGATCACCACTAACGTGGCCCAAGAGAAACCACCGACCTGATACAACTCGTTAAGTACGCCGAGGCCGGCAAAAAACACCGCGACCTTTTGCAGGCGTGACAATTGTTCGCCATACACCAGGCGCCCGGTCAGCACCATGGTCAACGGCAGCAGGAAATACCCCAGGGAGACATCCAGGCTACGCCCGTTGAGCGGTGCCCACATGAACAGCCACAACTGCACCCCCAGCAAGGCCGAAGACAACAGCAACCCGCCGATCAACCCGGGTTTGGCCGCCACCAGCCGAACCAACTCCCACACCCGCCGCCACTCGCCGCTGACGATCATGAACACCGTCATGCAGGGGACCGTCAGCAGCATCCGCCAGCCGAAGATCTCCAGACCGCTCAAGGGTGTGAGCAGCGAGGTGAAGTAATACATCACGGCAAACAACACCGAGGCCAAGACCGATAACACAACACCTTTAGACACACTGTCCTCGCGAAAACCGATTCATACAAAAGAGGGGAGATTTCAGGGAGGGAATATAGTGCTTTTAAGGTGAGATGTTTGCTCTGTTTTGGGGCGGTTTATGGGAGGAACGCTCGGTTCCTCCCGTAAAGTGTGCTTATGGCCGGGCAATTCGGCCCGAGACAAAGTGGCCCACGTCATTGAACCCTGGCGTTGAGGCATGGCCCGGGGTGACCAGCGAATCGATGAAGGCTTCATCTTCTGCCGTGATCTTGACCTCCAGCGCACCGGTGTAGGCATCCCACTGCGCCTCGGTGCGCGGCCCGACAATCGCCGAACTGACCGCCGAGTTGTTCAGCACCCAGGCAATCGCAAACTCAACAATTCCCACGCCACGGCCCTGGGTGTATTGCTGGATCTGCTGGGCGATGCGCAGGGATTCAACGCGCCATTCGGTTTCCAGGATGCGCTTGTCCTGGCGCCCGGCACGGCTGCCGGCCTCAGGCGTTACGTCCGGCGCATACTTGCCGCTGAGCACGCCACGGGCCAGTGGGCTGTAAGGCACCACGCCCAGGCCATAGGCGGCGGCAGCGGTGATCTGCTCCACCTCGGCCTGGCGGTTGACGATGTTGTACAGCGGCTGGCTGATGATCGGCTTGTCCACCCCCAGGCGCTCGGCCACGCGGATCACTTCGGCGATCCGCCAACCGCGGTAGTTGGACAAGCCCCAATGGCGGATCTTGCCCTCGCG
Organism: Pseudomonas sp. Xaverov 83; assembly: GCF_019352905.1. NCBI lineage: Bacteria > Pseudomonadati > Pseudomonadota > Gammaproteobacteria > Pseudomonadales > Pseudomonadaceae > Pseudomonas > Pseudomonas sp. Xaverov 83. Next base: position 35,606 of record NZ_JAAAFU010000040.1, read on the forward strand.
GATCAAGTCGCCAATCGCTGAAATCGTGACTTCCAGCGGCGTGTTGTGGTCTTCACGGTGCAGGTAATAGATGTCCAGGTAATCGGTGTCGAGGCGCGTCAGGCTGGCTTCCAACGCGTTGAAAATCCGCTTGCGACTCAGGCCGCTGCGATTGGGCAGTCCGTCCACCGGGCCGATGCCGACTTTCGAGGCCAGCACCCAATCCTGGCGCTGGCGGGCGATGGCTTCGCCGACGATCTCCTCGGAGCGCCCGCCGGTGTAGACGTCGGCGGTGTCGATAAAATTGATGCCTTGATCCCAGGCCTTGTCGATGATGCGCAGCGAATCCTCGGTGTTGGTCTGCTCGCCAAACATCATGCTGCCCAGGGTCAGTGCGCTGACCTTCAACCCGGACTGGCCCAGTGTGCGGTAAATCATCGTGAACACCTCAAAAGGGGGAGACAGACCTATCCAATACCAGACAGCAAGGCTCTGGAACAAGCCCTGGGACGGTTATTGCGGTAATAGTTCGGCGCAGCGCAGTTGCAGGAAGCGGTGCAGTACCTTGACCCGTTCCGACACTTGCAGCCGATGCGGGCACATCAGGTTGAACGGCGTCGGCTCGCCTTGCCAATCGGTGAGCAAGGGCACCAGGCGTCCGGCCTTGATGTCGCGGGCTATATCCAGTCGCGCTTTATAAGCAATGCCATGGCCGGCCAATGCCCAACGCCGCACGATCTCGCCGTCATCACTCAAGTAGTCGCCGCTGACCTCGACTTCCTGCAGCAGCTCACCCTGGCGAAAGTACCAGGTGTTGTTCGCGCGCCCCTGGCGCATATAGCGCAGCGTGCTGTGCTGTGCCAGGTCCTGAGGGATGCGTGGCGTGCCGTGGCGCGCGAGGTAGTCGGGGCTGGCACACGCTACCCGTGTGTGATCGGGCACCACCGGCAGTGCCACCAGGCTGGAGTCCCGTGGTACGCCGAAACGCAGGGCGATGTCGACGGTTTCGCGAAACAGGTCGGCATTGCTGTCGTTGAGCAGCAATTGCAGGCGAACGTTCGGGTGCTCGAGCTTGAACTCATCCAGCCAGCCCAGCAGCACATTGCGCCCGAAATCCGAGGGCGCGGCCAATTGCAGCAAACCACTGAGGCTTTGGCCTTGTTGCTTGATCGCCTGTTCGCCTTCGGACAACGCCTCCAGGGCCACCCGCACGCTGTCCAGGTAGCGCCGGCCTTCTTCAGTCAGGCGCATGCTGCGGGTGGAGCGCGCCAGCAGCCGAATGCCCAGGCGGGTTTCCAGGCGCTTGAGGGCAATGCTGGCGGCCGCCGGGGTCAGGCTGAGGCTACGGGCGGCGGCGGACAGGCTGCCGGTGTCGGCGGTGCGTACGAAGACTTCAAGGTCGAGGATTGAACTCATCTGTAAAAATCCTTTAAAGATCTTGTCGTTTTACCGGGATTTTTCAACGATTGCCAAGCTGGGAAGATGAAAGCTCATTTTCTCAACCAGGTAGTTCTTCATGAATTCTCCCCTCAGCGGCAAAACCATCATCGTCATCGGCGGTAGCAGCGGCATTGGTGCCGCCGTGGCCAAGCAGGCCGTGGCACGCGGCGCCCACGTGGTGCTGGCCGGGCGACGCTTGTCTTCAACCGTGGAGAACGGTGTGCGCAGCGAGCAGGTAGACGTGACCGACGCGGCCTCGTTGCAGCGGTTGTTCGAAACGGTGGGGCCGTTTGATCATCTGGTCTATACCGCAGGCCCTGCGGTACAGGCGAAGGCATTGATCGAGACGGACCTGAACCTGGCGCAAGACAACTTCAACGTAAAACTCTGGGGTTCGCTGCGGGCGATCCAGTCGGCGCTGCCCTTTCTCGCCGAGCACGGCAGCATCACCCTGACGTCGGGACAGTTGGGGCGCAAAACGGTTGCAGGGCAATTCATCAAGACCGGGATCAATGCGGCCACTGAAGCGCTGGGCAAGCAACTGGCCAAGGAACTGGCGCCACGCAGGGTCAATGTGGTGAGTCCTGGGGTGATCGATACCGAGGCGTATTCGGGCTTATCCGAGGAGCAGCGACTGGCAATGTTTGCCAAGGCGGGCGGGGCATTGCCGGTGGGGCGAGTGGGACAGGCCGAAGAAGTGGCTGCCGGGTACCTGCTGGCGATGGAGAACGGGTTTATCACTGGCAGCGTGATTGATGTCGACGGCGGTGGATTGCTCTAAAGGCAGCGGAATAAAAAAGGTCCCGCTTTCAGGCGGGACCTGCATTATCAGTAATCGGGCCGCGCGTTAATAACGCGGTGCCGGAACCGGTTGCGGCGGGTAGTAATAACCCGGAGGAGGCGGCGCCTGGTAGTAGACCGGCGGCGGTTGCTGGATGTACACCGGCTGCGGTTGCACGTAAACCGGTTGTTGCTGCACGTAGACCGGAGGCTGGGAGTTGGCAACCACCGAGCCCACTACCAATCCACCCACCACTGCGCCCAGCAGGGCCGGGCCACCCCAGCCCCAACCACCATGGTAACCACCGTGACCCCATCCATAGCCGTACCCACCACGGGCTTCTGCTTGCCCTGCGATGGCGAGGGTGGCAATAAGCACGATGGCTACTTTCATTTTTGAGAGTCGACTGATCATGACAAGTCCTCTACCTATGCATCGAACCGGTTTTAATAATATTCCCGGGCATACGTTTCAGACAGCACTTTTTGAGGGGATGACGCGGCGCCAGAGTAAAGGTTAGGTAAGGTTTGTAGCCTGTTTGTTACTTGGCTTTGGCATTGAGGTTCAGACGGGTTTCCGGCAGTACTTTAGCTATAAAAACACCGGCGCCGTCATGGAGATCGACGGCACCGGTCTACCCTGATGTCAGCCCTTGAGTGTGCGCGTCATGCGCAACGCCAACACACTGCCCGCGACGATCACCGCCGCCAGCAGGTACAGCGCCAGGTCCGTAGACCCGGTGGCGTCCTTCACAAACCCGACGATATACGGGCTGAGGAAACCCGCCATCTGGCCCATGGAGTTGATCAACGCCAAACCACCCGCGGCAGCACCCGCGCTGAGCATGGCGGTGGGCACCGGCCAGAACATCGGCAGGCCGGTGAGGGCGCCCATGGTGGCGATGGTCAGGCCAAGGATCGCAATGGCCGGGGTGGTTGCAAAGTTCACCGCAATCACCAGCCCGATCGCGCCCATCAACATCGGCACCACCAAGTGCCAGCGACGCTCCTTGCGCAGGTCGGCAGAGCGGCCCACCAGCAGCATGAACACCGCCGCCAGCAGGTACGGGATCGCACTCAGCCAGCCAATTACCAGGTTATCGCTGAAGCCCATGTTCTTGATGATCGATGGCAGCCAGAAGTTGATGGCGTACACACCGCTCTGGATGCAGAAGTAGATCAGGCCGAATGCCCAGATGGCCGGGTTCTTGAACACTTCCAGCAGCGAGTCGCTGGTGGTCTTCGGTTTGTTGGCCAGGTCGGTGGCCTGGTCGGCTTCCAGCACCGCGCGCTCATGGGGCGTGAGCCACTTGGCGTTGGCAAAGCTGTCGCTGAGCAGGAAGTAGGCGAGGGCACCGAGGATCACCGTCGGCACGCCTTGCAGCAGGAACATCCACTGCCAGCCCGCAAGCCCGCCTTGGCCGGCGGCGAAGTGGTTGAGAATCCAGCCGGAGAACGGGCTGCCCAGCAGGCCGGACACCGGAATCGCCGACATGAACAGCGCCATGATCCGCCCACGGCGGAAGGTCGGGAACCACTGCGAGAGGTACAGCACCACGCCCGGGAAGAACCCGGCTTCGGCGGCACCGGTCAGCAGGCGCAAACCATAGAAGTGCGTTGGCGTGCTGACGAACAGCAGGCAGGTGGACAGGGTGCCCCAAACGATCATCATCAGCGCAATCCAGCGCCGTGGACCGAATTTGGTCAACGCCAGGTTGCTCGGCACGCCGCACAGCACGTAGCCGATAAAGAAGATCCCGGCACCGAGGCCGTACACGGTCTCGCTGAATTTCAGGTCGTCGAGCATCTGCAGCTTGGCAAAGCCGACATTGACGCGGTCGAGGTAGTTGAACAGGTAGCAGATGAAAATGAAGGGGATCAGGCGCAGGGTGATGCGCTTGTATACGGCGTTTTTATCGTCATCGGTGGCCTGGGTAACAGCGGCGCTCTGTGACATGGCAGTCTCTCTTTATTATGATTTTTCGCGATGCGAGGGTAACGTTGATCGCCCAATGAGTCTCGGCCACCTCAAGGGGTGATGTCTTTGTGCTCGCGCACAGTCAAGCATCGTTTGCGCTGTGCCTATGAACAACCGGTTTTTTCAGGAATTTAGCCCCATGTTCGAGCTGGATCATGACTTGGCGCAGGATATCGTCAATCGCACCATGGCGATCCTGCCCTATAACGTCAACGTCATGGACAGCCAGGGCCTGATCCTCGGCAGCGGCGAACCCGAACGCATTAACACCCGCCATGAAGGCGCGCAGTTGGTGCTGGCGAATGTGCGCGTGGTGGAGATCGACAGCCAAACCGCCAAGCACCTCAAGGGCGTGCAACCCGGGATCAACCTGCCGCTGCTGCACGACCAGCGCCTGATCGGCGTGCTGGGCATTACCGGCGAGCCGGAATTGCTGCGTACCTATGCGCAACTCGTACGCATGACCGCCGAAATGCTGGTCAGCCAGCGTCACCAGCAAGCCGAGCAGCAATGGCGGCGCCAACGTTGCGATGACCTGCTGGCGCTCCTTCTGGCCGAGACCGGCGACTCGCCGCGGCTGGTGGATGAAGCGCAGCAGCTGGGCCTCAAACCGCAGATGGCACGTACGCCGTACCTGTTTGAACTGGGCAGCGGCCAGTCGGCGGAAGCCTTGAGCGCCTGGCTGACCTCGCGCTACCCGGACAGCTGGTGCGTCAGCTCCGCACAGTTCTCCCTGCTGTGGTGCCGACCGGCGTCGGTGCAAGTCGACAACCCGCGCCTGCTGGAAAAACTCGACGGCCTGGGCTGGAACATCCTGCGGGTCGCCGTCGGCGGGCAAGCAGACGGCCTGGCCGGGCTACGCCGTTGCTACCGGCGGGTCGGCGATCTGCTTGCCTATGGCCGCGATGTGCTGCCCGAGTCGCGGTTGCTGACCCTCAATCGCTATCGCCTGCCGGTAATGCTCTGGCGCCACCGCAACGACGACGCCCTCGACGAACTGCTCAACCCGCTGCGCAAGGTACTGGCCAAGGACAGCAACGGCCAGTTGCTGGCGACCCTGCGCAGTTGGTGCGATCACGACGGCCAAAGCCAGGCGTGCGCCGATGCTCTGGGCATTCACCGCAACAGCCTGCGCTATCGCATGGAGCGCATCGCCGAGTTGAGCGGCGTCGACCCGTTGACCCTCGATGGCATGCTTGCGTTGTACCTGGGCGTACAGCTATTGCCGCAGGCTTTGTCGAAATGAACAACAAACCCCAGCCACTCTTGTGCAATGGACCGGCGTTATTGCCGGTGCCAACTGGCAGCATGGGCGTTATAAAAACCGGAGAAAGCCCATGAAAATCATCATCGCCCCCGACTCGTTCAAGGACAGCCTGAGTGCTGAAGGCGTGGCGAATGCCATTGCCGAGGGGTTGGCCAGCGTGTGGCCCGACGCCGAGCTGATCAAGTGCCCGATGGCGGACGGTGGTGAGGGCACGGTGGAGTCGGTACTCGCGGCCTGCCAGGGCGAGCTGCGCACCACCCGTGTGCAAGGGCCATTGGGTGGCAGTGTCGACGCGCATTGGGGCTGGTTGGCCGAGAGCCACACCGCAATCATCGAAATGGCCGAGGCCAGCGGCCTGCAACTCGTGCCACCGGGTCAGCGAGATGCGTGTTCCAGCAGCACCTTCGGCACTGGCGAGTTGATCCGCGCCGCCCTGGATGCCGGCGCCCAACGCGTTATTCTGGCCATTGGCGGCAGCGCTACCAACGACGGCGGCGCCGGGGCGATGCTGGCTCTCGGTGTGCAATTGCTTGATGCCGAAGAGGCTGCATTGCCCCTAGGCGGCCTGGCGCTGGCCAAGCTGTCGCGCATCAGCCTTGAGCAACTGGACCCACGCCTGGCCCAGGTGCGCTTCGAAATTGCCGCCGACGTGAACAATCCACTGTGCGGTCCCCACGGTGCCTCGGCGATTTTCGGCCCGCAAAAAGGCGCCAATCCCCAGCAAGTCGAACAACTGGATGCCGCCCTCGGCCATTTCGCCGATCACTGCGCCAAGGTCTTGCCCAAAGATGTACGCGACGAACCCGGCAGCGGCGCCGCCGGCGGCCTGGGTTTTGCCGCCAAGGCGTTCCTTGGCGCACAGTTTCGTGCAGGGGTTGAAGTGGTCGCCGAGCTGGTGGGGCTCGAAAAGGCCGTGCGTGGCGCTGACCTGGTCATCACCGGCGAAGGCCGCTTCGACGCCCAGACCCTGCGGGGCAAAACCCCGTTTGGCGTCGCGCGGATCGCCAAACAGCACAACGTGCCAGTGATTGTGATCGCCGGCACCTTGGGTGATGGCTACGAGCAGATGTACGCCCACGGTGTGGATGCCGCGTTCGCCTTGCCGTCCGGCCCGACTACCCTGGAACAGGCCTGCAGCGAGGCGCCGCGCCTGTTGCGCGAGCGCGCCTCGGACATCGCCCGGGTCTGGAAACTGGTTGCTGCGCGGCCCCGATAATTGCGGTGCTGGGCTCGCCATTCTGAGGCTTTGCCGCCTACACTGGCCCGCCATGTGTTTTCAAAGGATGAAACACCATGCACACACCTGAACCCAAAATCGTGATCACGCGCTTCACCGAGGCCCACCTTGACGGCGTCGCTGCGCTCTACAACGACCCGGCTGTCTGCCGTCAGGTGCTGCAAATGCCTTTCCAGTCGATCGAGGCCTGGCGCGCACGCCTGGCACCCGGGGATGAACGGCGGCTACAACTGGTGGCCGTGCATGCAGGCGAGGTGATCGGCAACCTGGGGCTTGAGCAGTATTCCCGTGTGCGCCGCAGCCATGTCGGTTCATTCGGCATGGGCGTCGCCACCGCCTGGCAGGGCAAGGGCGTGGGCTCCCGACTGCTGAGTGCGGCGCTGGAGGTGGCGGATAACTGGATGAACCTGCACCGGGTGGAACTCACGGTGTACGCCGACAACGAAGCCGCCCACCGCCTGTACCACAAGTTCGGCTTCGAGACCGAAGGCCTGCTGCGCGATTACGCCGTGCGTGACGGCGCATTCGTCGACACCCTGACCATGGCGCGCATCCGCAAGCCTGCCTAGTCGTCCTGCAAGGCAAACGCCACCGCAGCCTGCGCATGCAGCTCGGTGGTGTCCAGCAGTGGCAGGTCGCTGTGCTGCGGCTTGATCAACAGACTGATTTCCGTGCAGCCAAGGATGATGGCCTGGGCGCCACGCGCCGCCAGGGACTCGATCACCCGTTGGTACACCTCACGCGATGCGTCGCTGATCACCCCGACACACAATTCCTCATAGATGATCCGGTGCACGGCCTGGCGCTCGTCGGCGTCCGGCACCAGCACGGTCAGCCCCTGCGCCGCCAGGCGTGACTTGAGAAACTCCTGCTCCATGGTAAACGCGGTACCCAGCAGGCCTACGGTCAGGGTGCCAGCTTCCACGGCCGCGGCGCCGGCGGCGTCTGCAATATGCAGAAACGGTATGGAGACCGCCGCTTCAATACGCGGCGCCACCAGGTGCATGGTGTTGGTACACAGCACGATGCATTCGGCGCCACCGGCTTGCAGGCGGCGGGCGGCGTCTTCGAGGATCAGTGCGGCGTCATCCCAGCGCCCGGCGTGCTGGGCCTGCTCCACCGGGCCGAAGTCGACGCTGTACATCAACAGTTGTGCCGAACGCAGGGGGCCGAACTGGTCGCGCACACTTTGGTTGATGATGCGGTAATACTCGGCGCTGGACTCCCAGCTCATGCCGCCGATAAGGCCGATGGTGCGCATGCGATGCTCCTGAATTGGACGGGCGAGGGCACCACATTACCCAAGCGCCGTGCTTTAGTCATACGCCAGCGTGCGGCATCTGCCATGATCAAGGTTCGCAACATGGGTCACCCAAGGAACACGGCAATGGACGATGTACAACAACTGGGCGAGATGCTGCGTCATTACGCCGACAGCGAAGCCCACAAGAAGCAGCAGTTCGAAGTGCAGTCGGCCCATTGGGCGCAGAAGATCGTCGAGTTGTTCGACCAGATCGAGCAGTGGCTGGAACCGGTGAAGACCGTCGGCTTGCTGGAAGTGCAGCGCGAGGCGTACGTGGCATCCGGCCCTAGCGTGCCGGTGGAGACCTCCACCTTCAAGACCGAGAAACTGACCATCCATATCGCCGGCAAACCGGTGGAGTTCGTGCCGGATGTGATGGGCGCCGGTGGGTTGATTTCGTTGTCGGTGATGGGCTTGACCGCCGCCCGCTACGGCAGTATTTCCCTGGTGCTGCTGCCGGGGAAAAACGATTGGCTGTGGAAGAAAACCAACGGCCTGAAAGACCCGGACACCTTCGGTTTCGATGCCAACTTCCTGGCCTTGCAGTTGCAGAGCCTGATTCCCCGCGAACGCGGATGATTGTAGGAGCTGGCTTGCCGGCGATGCAGGCAACTCGGTGCTTCAGAAACACCGCGGTGATGCCATCGCAGGCAAGCCAGCTCCCACACTGACCGCATTCCTTTATCAGATCTCTACATTGCCCCAGCCGGGTTTTGCTGCTTCCGGCGCCACCGCGTTGACCCGCTTGCCCGTGGCCAACTCCACCCGCCGCGCCACCTCCGGGTCATCGGCAAACGGCATCAGGCTGGCCTCATCCAGGCTCTCCTTCGACTGGCCCCGCAAGCAATACTCCACCGCGCCATACAGGCCAATCACCGCCGCCAGGTTCAGCGCTATCTCCCACATCAGGCGATCTGCGCTTCAAGCTGCGCCACCTTCAGATCCGCCACGCGCACCGTGCGCCAGGTGTTGTACGCCATCAGCAACATGCCGCTGAGGAAGAACACCCCGCCGACAAAGCGCACCACAAACCCCGGATGGCTGGCCTGCAAGGCTTCCACAAAGGAGTAGGTGAGGGTGCCGTCATCGTTCACCGCCCGCCACATCAAGCCCTGAGTGATACCGTTGACCCACATCGATGCGATGTACAGCACCGTGCCAATGGTCGCCAGCCAGAAGTGCATATTGATCAGCCCCACACTGTGCATCTGCACGCGCCCGAATATTTTCGGGATCATGTGGTACAGCGAGCCAAACGTGATCATCGCCACCCAGCCCAAGGCCCCGGCGTGGACGTGGCCGATGGTCCAGTCGGTGTAGTGGGACAGGGCGTTGACGGTCTTGATCGCCATCATCGGCCCTTCAAACGTCGACATCCCGTAGAACGCCAGCGACAGCACCAGGAAACGCAGGATCGGGTCGGTGCGCAATTTATGCCAGGCCCCGGAAAGCGTCATCATGCCGTTGATCATCCCGCCCCAGCTGGGCGCCAGCAGGATCAGCGACATCGCCATGCCCAGGGACTGCGCCCAGTCCGGCAGCGCGGTGTAGTGCAAGTGGTGCGGGCCGGCCCAGATGTACAGGGTGATCAACGCCCAGAAGTGCACGATGGACAAACGATAGGAATACACCGGCCGCCCGACTTGCTTGGGCACGAAGTAATACATCATCCCCAGGAAACCGGTGGTCAGGAAGAAACCCACCGCGTTGTGCCCGTACCACCACTGCACCATGGCGTCGGTGGCGCCGGCGTACACCGGGTAGGACTTGAACCAGTCCACCGGGATCGACAGGTGATTGACCACGTGCAGCATCGCGATCACCACGATAAACGCACCGAAGAACCAGTTGCCGACATAGATATGCTGGGTCTTGCGTTGCACCACCGTGGTGAAAAACACGATGGCATAAGCCACCCACACCACGGTCATCCACACGGCGCCGGTGAACTCGATCTCGGCGTATTCCTTGGTGGTGGTGTAGCCCAGCGGCAGGCTGACCAACATGATCACGATCACCGACTGCCAGCCCCAAAAGGTAAAGGCGGCGAGCTTGTCCGAGTACAGCCGCACCTGACAGGTGCGCTGTACTGCGTAGTAGCTGGCGGCGAATTGCGCGCTGCCGGCAAAGCCGAAAATCACCAGGCTGGTGTGCAGCGGGCGCAGGCGGCCGAAGGTGGTCCACGGCAGGTCGAGGTTCATTTCCGGCCAGACCAGTTGCGAGGCGATCCACACGCCCATGGCCATGCCGACCACGCCCCAAACGATGGTTGCAATGACGAATTGACGCACGACCTTGTAGTTGTAGGCCTGTGCGGTTGATGGTGGTTGCATGCTTAGTCCTCCCACGGTTCCAAGTGGGCGGCACTGTAGGAAGTATGGGCAGAACAATACAGACTCAGACCCGGGTCATTAATACGGATCAGCCACTAACCTGCGTTTTTTGCACGTTACCTCCGTCAATAAATCGTTTGTCCAACCCCCGCCCAATGACAAAACTGCAAGTCACTCGCAAAACAACAACGATTGGGCAAAAAACCACATGCAAATCGAGCGCAACTTTTTCAACGGCCACTTCGCCGAACCTGCCAGCACCGCCCAGATCGCGGTCTACAACCCCGCGACCGAGGCTCAGGTCGGCCTGGTCTCCGCCGCCACACCTGATGAGGCCACTGCTGCTGTCGAGGCCGCCGCTACCGCCCAAAAGACCTGGGGCAAACTCACCAGCATCCAGCGCGCCGAACACCTGCGGGCGTTCGCCGACGCCCTCGAAACCTGCGCTGAAAGCATAGGCAAGGCGCTTGCCAGCGAATCCGGCAAAAGCCTCGACGACGCCAGCAACGAAGCCCGCTACGCCGCCCAGATCACCCGCTACCACGCTGAATGGGCGCGCCGCATTGAAGGCGAAATCATCCCCAGCGACACCCCGGACGAAAACCTGTTCCTGCAGCGCGAGCCCATTGGCGTGGTGGCTTGCCTGATTCCGTTCAACTACCCGGTCTACACCCTGCTGCGCAAAATCGCCCCGGCGCTGATTGCCGGCAACACCGTGGTGGTGCGCCCAAGCAACAACACGCCGTTGTCCGCCTTTGAAATCGCCCGTGCGGTCGAGCAGTCGGGCATGCCGGCCGGTGTGATCAATATCCTGACCATGGACCACGCCACCGCCGCCGCCCTGTGCACCCACAAGGCCGTGGGCCTGATTACCCTGACCGGCAGCGTCAACGCCGGGCGCATCGTCCTCGACTACTGCAAGGCCAACATCGCCAAGCCGTCCCTGGAGCTGGGCGGCAAGACCCCGGCGATCATCGAAGCCGACGCCGACCTTGAACAGGCCGCCAGCGCAATCATCGCGTCCAAGACCACCCACTGCGGCCAGTTGTGCACGGCGGTCGAGCGGGTGTACGTGCAGGCAAGCGTCTACGACCAATTCCTGGCCCTGCTCAAGACCAAGATCAGTGCCGTCAAATTCGGTGACCGTGCCACGGACGCAGGCCTGATGGGCCCGCTGGTCAACGCCAGTTCGCAGCAGAATATTCATGCCATGGTCCAGCGCGCCATCGCCGACGGTGCTGTACTGGAAGCAGGCGGCGTACTCCCCGAAGGCCCGGGCCATTTCTACCCGCCGACGCTGCTCAGCGGCTGCCGCCAGGACATGGAAATCATCCAGGAAGAAATCTTCGGCCCGGTGCTGCCGGTGCTCAAGTACCGCGACATCGACGAAGCGCTGGCCATGGCCAACGACCACCAGTTCGGCCTGTCGTCGGTGCTCTACACAGAGAACTACCGCACGGCCATGAAAGTCGCCAACGCCATTGAGGCCGGCGAGTTGTACGTCAATCGCACCCCGGCCGACCCTTACCAGGGCTTCCACGCCGGCTGGAAACGCTCAGGGCTGGGCGGCGATGACGGCAAGCACGGGATGCTTGAGTTCACCCAGACCCGTTTGGTGGTCATGAAGTACTGATTCACCGACCACCGGCTTCACCTCAATAAAAACAATTATCGGGGCACCTGCACAGTGGGTGCCCGAGGTCTACAAGATGTCCAAGCCTGCACCCGTTGCCCAGGGTTTCGATGCCGTGTCCGCGGCCAAAAGCGACAAAGCCAGTCGCTACTTCCAATTGATGTTGCTGGTACTGGCCGCCGGGGCGATCTACCCGATCCTCTACCTGCGCCAGGTCTACCAGACCACCATGCTCGAGGTGTTCCAGATCAACCACAGCCAGCTGGGTTATCTGTATTCGATGCTCGGTACGATCTTCCTGCTCAGTTACCTGCCCAGCGGCTGGTTGGCCGATCGCCTGCCGCCACGCTTCCTGATCTTCTTTTCGCTGGTGGCCACCGGGGCCCTGGGCATCTGGTACTCCACCGTACCGTCGATGACTGGGCTGATGATCATCTTCGGCTGCTGGGGCCTGACCACCGGCCTGACCTTTTGGGCTTCGGTGCTCAAGCGGGTGAAGATGATCGCCCATCACAGTGAGCAGGGCCGTTTCTTCGGCATCCTCGACGGTGGCCGTGGTTTGGTGGAAGCCTTGCTGGCAACCGTGGCCCTGGGGCTGTTTGCCTATGCCACCGAGACCCGCAGCCAGACGGCCGCCGAAGGCTTCAAGCATGTGGTGTACCTGTATTCCTTCGTGTGTATCGCCATCGGTTGTGTGCTGGTGCTGCTCAAGGACCCTAAATCCATGGCCGAAACCGCCGCGGTGGAGAAGGGCAAGTTCAACCTGGTCGCCGACCTCACCACCCTGGTGAAAATCCCCGAGCTGTGGCTGGTGACCGCCATCGTGTTCTGCGGTTATCACATGTTCTGGGCCACCTACAGTTTCTCCGACTACCTGCAAGGCAGCGGCATGACCGCCGTGATGGCCGGCACCATCACCACCATCAAACTGTGGATGCGACCTATCGGCGGGATCGGCGGCGGCTGGCTGGGGGACAAGTTTTCGAACATCTCGGTGCTGATCGTCGCGCTGGTGCTGGTGACCCTGGCGATGGTCGGCCTGATCGTGTTCCCGGCCATTGGCAGCCTCGGCTTGCTGATCGGCACGGTGATCTTTATCGGGCTGATGACCTACGCGATTCGCGGCCTGTACTGGGCGATCCTCGACAGTTGCAACATCCCGCTGCGCATCACCGGGTTGGCCATCGGTATCGTCTCGGTGGTGGGTTACCTGCCGGACACCTTTATTCCGCTGATCAATGGCTACCTCACCGACACCTACCCGGGGCAGGTCGGCTACAACCTGTACTTCGGCTACATCGCCTTCATCGGCGTGCTCGGGACCCTCGCGGCCCTGACCCTGCGCGCTCGAATCAATCGTAAAAAATTCAACCAGACAGGTGCCTGAGATGAAAATCGTCGCCCTTGAAACCCATATTGTTGCCGTACCGCCACCGCACATCGGTGGGATGTACTGGCTGTTCGTCAAACTGAAAACCGACTGCGGCATTGAAGGCGTGGGCGAGATCTACGCCGCCACTTTCGGGCCCAAGGCGATGCTGCCGATCATTGAGGATGTGTTTGAGCGCTACCTGCTCAACCACGACCCGCACCACATCGAGCGTTTTTTCCGCCAGGCGTATTCCAGCGGGTTCACCCAGCGCCCCGACCTGACCATGATGGGCGTGGTCAGCGGCCTGGAAATGGCCTGCTGGGACATCATCGGCAAGGCCGCTAACAAGCCGGTCTACGAGTTGCTGGGGGGCAAGGTCAACGAGCGCCTGCGTTCCTACACCTACCTGTACCCGGTCAACAGCCAGGGCGAGTACGACTACGACGACCCGGACCTGGCTGCCGAGTGCGCCGTCGAGAACATGAACAAAGGCTTTACCGCCGTGAAGTTCGACCCGGCCGGGCCTTACACCGCGTACTCCGGCCACCAGATTTCCCTGGAAGTGCTGGAGCGCTGCGAAACCTTCTGCCGCAAGATCCGCGAAGCGGTGGGGGACAAGTGCGACCTGCTGTTTGGCACCCACGGGCAGATGGTGCCGTCGTCGGCGATCCGCCTGGCCAAGCGCCTGGAGAAATACGACCCGCTGTGGTTCGAAGAGCCGGTGCCACCGGGCCAGGAAGAGGCCATGGCCCAGGTCGCGGCCAAGACCAGCATCCCCATCGCCACCGGCGAGCGGCTGACCACCAAGTACGAGTTCTTCAAGCTCTTGCAGGCCGGTGGTGCATCGATCCTGCAAATGAACGTGGCCCGCTGCGGCGGTCTGCTGGAAGCCAAGAAAATCGCAAGCATGGCCGAGGCCTACTACGCGCAGATCGCCCCGCATCTGTACAACGGCCCGATTGGCGCGGCGGCGAGTTTCCAGTTGGCCACGTGCACGCCGAACTTCCTGATCCAGGAAAGCATCATGACCTGGGGCGGCTTCCATGCCGAAGTGCTGACCAAGCCGCTGCAATGGGAGGACGGCTACATCATCCCGTCCACCGAGCCAGGCCTTGGGGTGGAGCTGAACATGGACGTGGTGCGCAAGCACACGCCATACACCGGCGAACGCCTGCACCTGCAAATGGCGCCCACGCCTGCTGATGTGAAAGACACTTCGCCCGCCAAGGGCTAAAAAAAACGACTTATGCGGTAACCGTGAATGACATACGACTACATCATCGCCGGCGCCGGCGCCGCAGGTTGCGTCCTGGCCAACCGACTCTCCGCCTCGGGCGAGCATTCGGTGTTGCTGCTGGAGGCTGGCGGCAAGGACAGTTCCTGGTGGTTCAAGATTCCGGTCGGTTTCGCCAAGATGTACTACAACCCGACCTTCAACTGGATGTACTACAGCCAGCCGCAAAAACAGCTGGCCGACCGCGCCATCTATGCCCCACGGGGCAAAGTGCAAGGCGGTTCCGGCTCGATCAACGCCATGATCTACGTGCGCGGCCAGGCCCATGACTTCAATGACTGGGCAGCCAATGGCAACGACGGTTGGGGCTTCAAGGACGTGCTGCCGTACTTCCGCAAGCTGGAAAACCACCCCCTGGGCGACACCGAATACCACGGCAGCAGCGGCCCCATCAGCATCACCCCGATGAAGGGCCAGACCCACGCCATCTGCGACGTGTTCCTCAAGGGCTGCGAGCAATTGGGCTATGGCCTGAGCGATGACTTCAACGGGCCGAACTTCGAAGGTGCGGGCCTCTACGACGTCAACACCCGCAACGGCGAGCGCTGCTCCAGCAGCTTTGCGCACCTGCATCCGGCGTTGGGTAGGCCGAACCTGACCGTCGAATTGCATGCACTGGTAGACCGTGTGCTGTTCGACGACCAGCAGCGCGCCACCGGCATCAGCGTGACCCAGCACGGCGTGGTGCGGACCTTTACCGCGCGCAAGGAAGTGATCCTGTGTGCCGGTGCGGTGGATACGCCGAAGATCCTGCAACTCTCGGGAGTGGCGGACAAGCAACTGCTTGCCGAACACAACATCCCGCTGGTTAAGCACCTGCCGGCGGTGGGGCAGAACCTGCAGGACCATCTGTGCGCCAGCTATTACTACAAGGCCAATATCCCGACCTTGAACGACCAGCTCAGCTCGCTGTTCGGCCAGTTCAAACTGGGCCTCAAATACCTGCTGACCCGCAAGGGCGCGCTGGCCATGAGCGTCAACCAGGCTGGCGGGTTCTTTCGCGGTAATGCTGAACAGGCGCATCCGAACCTGCAGCTGTACTTCAACCCGCTGTCGTACCAGATCCCGAAAAACAACAAGGCCAGCCTCAAGCCCGAGCCGTATTCAGGCTTCCTGCTGTGCTTCAACCCGTGCCGGCCCACCAGCCGCGGGACGATTCGCATCGCCTCGAAAAACCCACGGGATGCGGCCTTGATCGACCCCAACTACCTGAGTACCCAAAAGGACATCGACGAGGTGATCCAGGGTAGCCGGCTGATGCGCAAGATCATGCAGGCACCGGCGCTCAAGGGCGTGACGGTGGCTGAAGTGTTGCCAGGTGCGGCGGTGGAAACCGACGAGCAAATGCTGCAGTACTTCCGCGAGAACAGCGGCTCGATCTATCACCTGTGCGGCTCGTGCGCCATGGGTTCGGACCCGCAGGTGTCGGTGGTGGACAAGCGCCTGAAGGTGCACGGCATGCAAGGACTGCGGATTGTCGATGCATCGATTTTCCCCAACGTGACCTCGGGCAATACCCATGCGGCGGTGTTGATGGTGGCGGAGAAGGGCGCGGATCTGATCCTGCAGGATGCCTGATTGATCGTTCCCACGCTCTGCGTGGGAATGCATCCTGTGACGCTCCGCGTCACGACTTCAAGAGCAGACGCGGAGCGTCCAGGGCGGCGTTCCCACGCGGAGCGTGGGAACGATCATAGAGAGACCGTGTTCTGCCACTGAGCAACCGTTTCCGCACTGATGCTCACCCCACCACACACAATCACCACCACATCCTCAACCCCGGCAATCGCGGCATGCTCCAAATAAGCCACGGCCAACGAAACCCCACACGCGGGTTCCACCAACTGCCTGAGATCATCGGCATACCGCGCCACGCCCATCATCGCGTCGGCATCGCTCAACACCACGCACTGATGGGCAAACCGGCCGATATGTTCAACCGGCCACGCCGCCACCTGGGTTGCCGCCAACGATTTGGCCACGGTATCGATCTTCGCCAGCCGCACCGGTTTTCCAGCTTCCACTGCGGCCGCAAACGAAGCCGCGCCCGCCGTTTCGCACGCAATCACTTTGCAGTCGAATCGCCCATGGCGTTCCAGCCCGGTCAATACACCCGCGAGCAATCCACCGCCACCCACCGACGTCACGATGGCGCCCACCTGCGGGCAGTCTTCGAGAATCTCGTCGATCATGCTGCTGTGACCTTCCCACAACAACGGGTGATCAAAGGCTGGCACATACAACGCGTCCGGTGCTTCGGCGAGTTGCAAGGCCAGTTCGTTGGATTGATCCCACAGATCACCGTGCACCACCACCTCGGCCCCAGCCTGGCGGATGCGCGCACGGGTGGCTTCGGGGGTGGTGGAGGGCACCACGATTCGCGCCTGCAACCCCAAGCTCCGCGCCGCAAAGGCCGTCGCCAACCCGGCATTACCGCCGGACGGGCACACCACGGTGGTCTTGCCCTGGCTGGCCGCGTAGGCACACAACGTGGTCATCCCGCGCAACTTGAACGAGCCACAGGGTTGCAGGTTCTCGAGCTTCAGCCAGACCCGCCGGGTAGCGGTGGACAAGCCGGGGTGCAGGATCAACGGGGTGCGGATCGGCAGCATTTCACAACTTCCTTATTGGTTGGGCTGCCATCCTACCTCAGCTTGTGGCTGCCACCAGCGGTTCGGCCGGTGTCTTGCGGCGTGTCACATGGCTGATGCCCATGATGATCAGCGGCGTGAACAGGGCGATGTAAGCGTTGTCGATGCCCCATGGATTACCGGCGAGGAACCAGCCCACGGTGGCCAGCAACGAGGCAATGATGCTCAGGAATGCCCCGGCCGCCGTGCCGAATTTCGGCGCGTAGAACACCATCAACACCAGCACCGCCAGGGAGGCGCGCAACGCCTTGCCGAGGAAGGCGATCATCAGCACCTTGTCCGAGGTCAGCGCCAGAGCGATCGGCAACAGGCCGACGGCGATGGTCGCCAGGCGCACGAAGCGCAGGGACTTGGCGTCGCTTTTTTCCGGGTTGAACCACGGCTCGTAGAAGTCCCGCAACAGCAACGTTGCCGAGCCCATGCTCACCGCTGAAATGGTGCCGAACAGCGAGCCGGCAAGGCCTGCCACCACCAGGCCGGCCGTCAGTTGGTCCATGCTGGCGATCAGGGTGGGGAAGGCTTGCAGCGAATCGACATTGGGGAACAGCACTGCGCTGCACATCCCGATCAATGCCGCGCCGATGCCGAACGGCACCATCAGCACCGCCACGTAGAAACATGCGCGCTGGGCCTTGCCTGCATGGCTGACGGTGTTCACCGCCTGAATCACGTATTGGGTGGAGAAGATTGAACCGATACCGGCGATCATCCAGGCGATGATCTGGCCCCAGCCCACGGTGGTCCAGTCAAACATGCTGGCGGGCAATTGCGCTTGCAACTGGCCGATGCCGCCCACCTGCTTCAAGCCAAACCACAGTGCCAGGCCGACGCCCAGGTATTTCAGGGCGGCGTGGACGAAGTTGGTGTAGATCACCGAGCGCATGCCGCCGATGCTCACGTACGCCACCGAGACCACGCCGACGATCACGATCGCCAGGGTTCGGTCCACTTGCATTACGCTGGCCAATACGGCGCCGCCGCTGGCGTAGATCGAAACGGCGACGATCTCCAGGGCAAAGATGGTGATGATCGAGGTGGCGAAGCGGGTGCGTTGGCCGTAGTTGCGCGCGAGTACGCCGGAGATGGTGTTGTCGCCCAGGTCCTTGTATTTGCGGGCCAGTAGCCAGGCGAAGAGTACGAAGCCGAGGGCCAGGGCGAACAGGTTCCATGCGGCGGAGATGCCGACCTTGAAACCGGTTTGGGCGGTGCCGATGCTGACCGCGGTGCCGATGAATTCCGAGAGCATCAGGAAGCCGATCAGGAACGCCGGGAAGTGGCCGCCGCCGGTGGTGTAGTTGGTGGCGCTGCGGGAGTGGCGGCGAACGCCGTAGCTGATCAGTGCCAGGCTGAGCATGTACAGGCCGGTGATGGACAGTACGATCCAGGAGGAGTGGGTGGGCATTTTTTATACTCTTTAGGTATTTTTGTAATTGTGGGTAGTTTCCTCTGCTGGTTTTGCTTTCGTCTAATATCGGGTTGGTATGGTTTGATACTCTCTTGGTATGGGTGTATATCCGTTATTTAGGTAACGGCCACCTATGGTTTCGCTCTTACAGCGACTCACTTTGGAAAAGCCCCAAAGTAAGCAAAGGGCTCTGCCCCGCC
>NZ_JAAAFU010000009.1:0-110958 GCF_019352905.1 Pseudomonas sp. Xaverov 83
GCCCTTTGCTTACTTTGGGCTGGGCCGGCATTCCGGCTTTTCCAAAGTGAGCCGCTGTAAGAGCGGAACCCTAAGTGGCCGTAACCTAAATAACGGATATACACCCCACTCTCCAAAAAACACGGGCCTAAACCGAAAACCTAGCCACCATCGTATTGAGATCCACCGCCAACCGCGACAACTCCTGGCTCGCCGCACTGGTCTGATTCGCCCCCGCCGAAGTCTGCTGCGCCAAATCGCGAATATTCATCAAATTGCGATCCACCTCCCGCGCCACCGCCGCCTGCTCTTCCGAGGCACTGGCAATCACCAGGTTACGCTCGTTGATCAGCGTAAAAGCCGAAGCAATCTCCTCCAGCGCCGTCCCAGCCGACTTGGCGATATCCAGCGTCGACCGCGCCCGAGTATTACTCTGCTGCATAGAGCTCACCGCCTGATCAGTCCCCTGCTGAATCCCACTGATCATCTGCTCGATTTCCTGCGTCGACTGCTGGGTCCGATGAGCAAGCGCCCGCACCTCATCCGCCACCACTGCAAATCCACGCCCGGCATCCCCGGCCCGCGCGGCTTCAATGGCAGCATTCAACGCAAGCAAATTGGTCTGCTCGGCAATCGAGCGAATCACATCCAGCACCTTGCTGATGCCATACACCTTCTGCGCCAGGTCCTCCACCTGAGTCGCATTGGCCGTCACGTCATCCGCCAGGGACTCAATCGACAACACCGTCTGATGCACCTGCTCGCGACCATGCTGGGCAATACGGTCCGACTCACGGGACGCCTGTGAAGTGGCCACCGCATTGCTCGCCACCTCCTCCACCGCCGCCGTCATCTGGTTCACCGCCGTGGCCGCCTGCTCAATTTCCTGACTCTGCTGATGCAGCCCACGGGTGGCATCTTCCGTCACACAGCTGAGCTCTTCGGAAGCCGACGCCAATTGGCTGGACGAATCAGAAATACGCCGAATAGTTTCCCGCAGGCTCTCCTGCATGCTTTTCAGCGCCTGCTGCAAACGCGCCGGTTCATCCTTGCCGCTGACGGTAATCACACCGGTGAGGTCGCCGCTGGCCACGCCCTGGGCGACTTTCAGCGACTGGGATAACGGCAGCACGATGCTGCGGGTCAGCAGCAACGCCAGGCCAATGGTGATCAGTGCCGTCACGGCAATCATGCCCACCACCCAACTGCGCGATTGGGTGAACACACTTTGGGCCAGGCTCGCCGCCTGATTGGCGCTGACCTTGTTCAGTGTCACCAGCTCACGCAGGGTGCCGGCCAATTCATCAGCCAACTGATTCATCTCGCCGTTGACCACCTTGATCGCGTCTTCCAACTGGTTAGCCCGGGAAAACGCCATCACTTGCTCTTGGCGTTGCAGGTAGCGCGCTTCCTCGGCTTTAAAGCGATCGAACAGCACCCGCTCTTCGGGCAGCACAATCAACCCTTCATAGAGCGACTGGGCCTTATGCAGACCGTTTTTCAGTTCGGTGATTTTCTGTTCATTCTGCGTGATCGCCTGCGGGTCGCGGTTAAGCAGCAGACGCAACGTCAAGGCCCGCACCCGCAGCAGGTCCTGATTCATCTCGCCGACCGCCATCACGCTGGGCAGCCAGTTGTTTTCCACCTGGTCCGACTGTTGACGCATATTGCCCATCTGCAACAAGGCGAACCCGCCCAGGGCAAATACCATCAGCGCCAGCAAACCAAAACCCAGGCCGGCGCGAGGGGCGATATTCAGACTTCTGATATTCATGCTCGGATCCTTCCAAATGCGCTGCATCCACCTGCAGCGGGCTCTTGAAAGGTATCGGCGAAGAACGGAGTTTGCGTAAGACGAAAACGCGATATCAAAACGCCTTATGATCGCCCTGCCCCGGCTGTAGCGATTCAGCTAAGCCCATCACCTGGGCTTGGGCAGAATCGCCAGGAAATTGTCCCGCGCGACCTTTCTGGCCACGTCCTCAGGCAGCGCATCAAGGAACGGGTCAAAGCTGCGCATTTCCTTACCGAGCTTGTTGAAACGTCCTACCACGTCTGAGCCGAGCATGAAGCGGTCCGGGAAGCGCTCTACCAGCTTTATCCACTCAGGGCGTGGCTTTCCCGCCTCATCCAGCAAGTAAGGCGTGAGCACGCTCCAGGAGAGGTCGACGTACAGGTTCGGATAAGCCTCCAGCATGCGCGCCAGGGTCGGCAGCAAAAAATCCATCTGCGTCTGGTGCCGATGGATTTCCATGCTGCTGCCCGCGTGGGCCCAGATAAACCGGGTGTGCGGATGGTTGCGCAGAGGCTCTTCCATTTCCGCCAGGTACAACGGATTTTTCTCACGCTTGGAGGTGATGTTGGAATGCACCATCACCGGCAGATCATTCTCCGCCGCCAGGTGATAGATGCGGGTCATCGCCTCGTTGTTGGCCCTTGGGGTGTCGCCGGAGGTCAGCGCAGTCAGGTCGTCGTGACGGGTAAAGACTTCGCCGATGCCTTGCCACAGCCCTGGATTGAGGTCGAGCATGCGCTGGATGTGGGACGCGGCGTTTTTATCGTTGGGGTTGAAACCGCTGAGGAACGGGTGAAAGTGCTGGCGTTGTTCCGAGGCCAGCTTATTCACCGCATCGGCGACAAAGACGTCAGTGGCGCTGTACCAATACGCATCGGCATCGTCGCCGGCGTAATAGCGCGGACGCTTGGGTTCGTCTTCATGCCATTTCTTGGCCACGGGAATGCCGGAAATCATCACATGCTCGATGCGATTATCGGCCATGGCCTTGAGCAACTTGTCCATGCCCGCCGACTCCTGGAAGAAGTCGACGTAGTGCAGGTGTGCATCGCTGTAGGCATAGTCGCGGGCCTGCACCGCAAGGCTCGCGGCGGACAGTAAGAGGGCAATACTCAGGCGGGTCCGGCGCACAGGGGTCTCTCAAACAAGGGCTAATGAAGGTAGACCTCAGGCCTCATCCGTGGGTTCAGCGGTAAACAATGGGGAACACCAAGGTGCCAGCATGCTCTATAACTGCATGAGCTTCTTCCTGCCACCCTGTGAGGTTTGCCATGCCTGTTACCGTGAATACGCTGAACGCCGAAAACTTTCGTCACAGCGTCAACATCAATAACCATGAGCTGTTTACCGACCTGCCCAAGAGCCTGGGCGGCGACGATTCGGCGCCCTCTCCCCACGATTACTTCGATGCCGCGCTGGCGTCGTGCAAGGCGCTGACGGTCAAACTCTATGCGCAGAAAAAAGACATTCCGCTGACCGGCGTCACCGTGGAAGTCACCCACGACAGCACCGAAGAGCAAAAGGGCAAATACAAGCTCAGCGTCAAACTCACCCTCAAGGGCGTACTCACCGACGAGCAACGCGATGAACTGCACCGCGTGGCGGATCGCTGCCCGGTGCACAAGCTGATGACCACTGCCGAAGTCACCATCGAGACCAAGCTTTCGGAAGGCGCCTTCAGCCAGTAGCGGCAACCTCCCGTCGAGCGGGTTATGCTCAGGTCTATCAAACCCGCTCAGACTGGGATGCACCATGACCACAACGACCGTGATCCGCCCGCGTGCCGAAGATGTGGAAGGCCAACCGATCCTGCGCCCGCTGCCCTCCCGGCAATGCCGCAGCGTCGGGCCTTTCGTGTTTTTCGACCATATGCTGCAAACCCGTTATGCCCCGGGCACCGGCATGAATATTCGCCAGCACCCGCATATCGGCCTCTCCACCCTGACCTACCTGTTTGAAGGCGAACTCCTGCACAAGGACAGCCTCGGCTCCGACCAGTTGGTCAAGGCCGGGGATGTCAGCTGGATGACCGCCGGCAGCGCCATTGCCCACGTTGAACGTAGCCCTGAGGCGTTGAAGGCCAGTGGTTTCAGCCTGCATGGGTTGCAAGTGTGGCTGGCCTCGCCCAGGGAACATGAGCAAGGACCGGGGCACTACAGCCATCACCCCGCCGCCAGCTTGCCGGTGAGTGACAACCTCGGCGTGCAGATTCGCCTGATTGCCGGCAGCGGCTTTTGCCTCGAATCACCCGTGCCGGTGTTGTCGCCCACTTTGTATGCCGAGGTGCGGATGCAGACAGCTACGACGCTGCTGATCCCGGATGAGCATGCAGAACGGGCGGTGTATGTGCTGGAGGGTGAGGCGCAGTTGGATGGCGAGGTGCTGGAGGTGCATAGCCTGGTGGTGTTGCCGGCAGGCGAAAGCATGGCGCTGTTTGCCGAGACCGATTGCCATCTGGTGGTGTTCGGCGGCGCGGCGCTGGATGGGCCACGGCGGATTAACTGGAATTTTGTGGCGAGTGATCCTGCGTTGATCGAGCAGGCTCGGCAGCGTTGGGCGGCTGGGGATTGGCCGACAGTGCCGGGGGAAAGTGAGCGGATTGAGTTACCTGGAGGCAAGGCTTAAGCGCTTTATTGCTGGTGAAACAGCCTTCGCGAGCAAGCCCGCTCCCACATTTTGACCGTGTACACCCTGAAGGAACGCGGTCGAAAGGTGGGAGCGGGCTTGCTCGCGAAGGGGCCAGCTCAGGCAACCGAACTATCAGCCCTTGAACACTTCATCCAGCAAGTTATGCATCGACTGGAAGGCCCGTGCAGCGGTCTTCGCGTCATACATCATCTTGCCCGGCACATTGGCGTGCGGGTCGGTAAACGAGTGCACCGCACCGCCGTAGCTCAGCAATTGCCAATCAACACCGGCTGCGTTCATTTCATCTTCAAACGCCGGCAGTTGCTCTTTCGGCACCAACGGGTCGGAAGCACCGTGCAACACCAGCACGGAACCCTTGATGTTTTTCGCATCGGCCGGGTTCGGTGTGTCGAGGCTGCCATGGAACGAAACCGCCGCTTTCAACGGAGCACCGGTACGCGCCAGCTCCAGGGAGCAGCAACCACCGAAGCAGAAACCGAAGGTCGCCAGCTTCGAGGTATCCACCGCGGCTTCGGTCTGGGTTTTCAGGTGATCAAGTGCAACCTGCATGCGCTTGTTCAGCAGCACCCGATCATTCTTCAACGGCATCATCGCCGCGCCCGCTTCATCGCCATTCGAGGGGCGAACCGTTTGCCCGTAGAGGTCGGCGAGCAGCACCACGTAGCCCTTGCTGGCCACGCTCTTGGCGATCTCTTCAGCGCCGGCACTGACACCCATCCAGTTCGGCGCCATCAACAACCCTGGCAGCGGGCCCTTATGACTGGCATCAAACGCCAGGCGGCTTTCATAAGGCTGGCCATCAATCTGATAGACCACGGAACGCACGGTGATTTGGCTCATCATTTACTCCAGGTGAAAGGCTCTAGAACGAAAAAACCCGCCGAAGCGGGTTTTTCTACAACGGTGTTAAACCGACAGTTCAACCAACAGCTTGTTCAGTCGGCGCACATAAGCGGCCGGGTCTTTCAGGCTGTCGCCGGCAGCCAGGGCAGCCTGGTCGAAGAGGATGTGCGACAGATCGCCAAACCGCTCTTCGCTCTGCTCGCCGTCGAGTTTCTCGATCAGCGGGTGAGCCGGGTTGAATTCGAAGATCGGCTTGGAGTCCGGAACCTTCTGGCCGCTGGCTTCCAGGATCTGACGCATCTGCATGCCCAGGTCCTGCTCGCCGATGGCCAGGATCGCCGGGGAATCGGTCAGACGGTGGGAAACCCGCACTTCGCTGACAGCATCGCCCAAGGCGGTCTTGATTCGCTCAACCAGGCCCTCTTTGGACTTGGCCACTTCTTCGGCAGCTTTCTTGTCTTCTTCGGAATCCAGGTTGCCCAGGTCCAGGTCGCCGCGGGCGACGTCAACAAAGCTCTTGCCGTCGAAGTCGCTGAGGTAGCTCATCAGCCACTCGTCGATCCGGTCGGTCAGCAGCAGCACTTCGATGCCTTTCTTGCGGAAGACTTCCAGGTGCGGGCTGTTCTTGACCTGAGCGTAGGTTTCGCCGGTCAGGTAGTAGATCTTGTCCTGACCTTCCTTGGCGCGAGCCAGGTAGTCGGCCAGGGAAACGGTCTGCTCACCGTCGTCACCGTGGGTCGATGCGAAACGCAGCAGGCCGGCGATTTTTTCCTTGTTGGCGAAATCTTCTGCCGGGCCTTCTTTCATGACCTGGCCGAAGTTTTTCCAGAAGCCCTTGTATTGCTCAGGCTCGTTCTTCGCCAGCTTTTCCAGCATGTCGAGGACACGCTTGGTCAGCGCCGACTTCATGGAGTCGATGATCGGGTCTTTCTGCAGGATTTCCCGCGACACGTTCAGCGACAGGTCGTTGGAGTCGACCACGCCTTTGATAAAGCGCAGGTACAACGGCAGGAAGGATTCCGCCTGGTCCATCACGAACACGCGCTGCACGTACAGCTTCAGGCCTTTCGGCGCTTCACGCTGGTACAGGTCGAACGGAGCACGGGCCGGTACGTAGAGCAACGAGCTGTATTCCAGCTTGCCTTCGACCTTGTTGTGACTCCAGCTCAACGGGTTCTCGTAGTCATGGGCGATGTGCTTGTAGAACTCCTGGTATTCCTCGTCTTTGACTTCAGTACGAGGACGGGTCCACAGGGCGCTGGCACGGTTGACCACTTCCCATTCCTGGGCAGGCGCCTCTTCGCCTTCGACCGCCGCTTGCTCTTTCGGCAGTTCGATCGGCAAAGCGATGTGGTCGGAGTACTTCTTGATGATGTTGCGCAGGCGCCAGCCATCGGCGAACTCGTCTTCACCGGACTTCAGGTGCAGCACGATGCGGGTACCACGGTCAGCCTTGTCGACGGTGGCGATTTCAAATTCGCCCTCGCCTTTGGACGACCAGTGCACGCCTTCGCTGGCAGCAAGGCCGGCGCGGCGGCTGAATACTTCAACCTTGTCGGCAACGATGAAGGCCGAGTAGAAGCCCACGCCGAACTGGCCGATCAGGTGCGAATCTTTCTTCTGGTCGCCCGACAGGTTTTTCATGAAATCAGCGGTGCCGGATTTGGCGATGGTCCCCAGGTGGGTGATCGCATCGTCGCGGCTCATGCCGATACCGTTGTCTTCGAGGGTGACGGTTTTCGCGTCTTTGTCGAAGCTCACACGGATTTTCAGTTCCGCGCCGCCTTCCAGCAACTCAGGCTTGGACAGGGCTTCGAAACGTAATTTGTCGACAGCGTCAGAGGCGTTCGAGATCAATTCGCGAAGGAAAATTTCCTTGTTGGAATACAGCGAATGGATCATGAGGTGCAGCAGTTGCTTCACCTCGGTCTGGAAGCCCAGGGTTTCCTTTTGAGTTTCCACACTCATGGTCATCAAACTCCAATTGGATGGCAGTGGCCGCGCCCTTGAGGGTTGGCGGCGGGTTGTCATCAAAGTTGGGGGCTAAGACCAGGATTTCAAGGGCGGGCCGGTTCCTCAATCTTGAAATGTGCACGGGCGGTGGCAATCGGTTCGGCGGGGGTACTTTGCCATGCAGTAATCGCCACATTGGCTACTCGTCGGCCCTGGCGCCATACCTGGCATTTGGCGTAGGTGTCGCGAAACTGGCCGGCGCGCAGGTAATCCAGGGAAAAGTCGATGATTTTGGGTACGCCTGGTGCACCGGTGAATACCAGCAAATGCAACGCCGCGGACAGCTCCATAAAGCCGGCAATCACCCCACCGTGGATTGCCGGCAATATCGGGTTACCAATGTTGTCCTTGTTGGCCGGCATGCGGAACAGCAATTCATCCCCCAGCCGCGTGCATTCAATGCCGATCAGTTTGGCGTAGGGAATCAGGTTGAGCAGCGCCTCATAGTTGCCGCGCTCATGGGCCTGCTGCAGACGCGTCTTGAACTGATGCTTCATGGCTGTTCTCCCTTGATTGCATTGCCCAGGCCCTGGCTGCCCTTGAGGCGCTTGCCCATGCGCATGAAGGTGCCCACCACATGGGCAATCGGCTGCTGCGGGTCGTCCTGATAGGCGAAGCCGCGGGTGAAGATCACGTCGGTGGTCACCCGGTAACACTGGGCAAAACCGAATACCGGCTTGTGGGGTTCGGCCGGGTGCATGTAGTCGACACGCAGGTCCAGGGTCGGGCAGACCTCGAACTCCGGCAACACACATAAGGTGGCCATGCCGCAGGCGGTGTCCATCAAGGACGTGAGCGCGCCGCCGTGGATCACGCCGGTCTGCGGATCACCGACGATATGCGGTCCATAGGGCAGCACCAGCGTCATGCCATCTTCACTGGCGGCATGGACCTGGATACCCAGCACCTGGCAGTGGCGCAAGGCTGAAACAAAGCGCGTGGCACGGGATAAAAGAGGATTTTCGGTCATTCAGTCTGGACTCTTATTAGTGTTGACCCGCGATGTAGACAGTGCGGGTGAAAGTTCCTTGGCGGCTGTGGTTTATATATCTGTGTAATAAAAGGAACTAATGCTGAACCCCTACGCTCGAAAGGCCAGAAGATATCTTCAATAAGGAGAAACACCCCATGCGCAAGACTTTAGCTATTTCCATGATGCTGGCCGCTGCCCTCGGTCTCGCTGCCTGCGACAAGAAATCCGAAGACAAAGCCCAAGATGCTGCTGCACATTCTGAGCAAGCTCAGAAAGACATGGCGAAGGCTCAGGATAAAGTGAATGACGCTGCGAAAGAAAACGCCGATGCTGCCAAAGCTCAGGCCGAATCGAACGAAGCCGCCGCAAAAGAAGCAGCACCTGCAACCGGTTCTTGAGTCTGACGACTTGAACACCGTGGCTTGAAAAGCCAGTGTTGCAAAGAAAGCCCGCCAAGTGCGGGCTTTACTTTGTCTGCTGCTTTTATCGGCGCAGTAACGTGCGAAAGATCGGACTAAGCCTCAATTGGCCCGAGGAACCAGCCCCACATTTAGAATCACTCAATTAACGCCCCGAAGGTACGGAGCTCCGCCATCGCTGGAATAGAAGGGAATGCCATGCTACTTCAGAGATAGAACCACCATGCTCACCCCCTCCAAACCCTCCAGCCCGGTATCCACCCCACACCTTGCCCCGCCGCCCACCAACAAACCGACGGCGCCCACAAGGCCGACAGCGCGACAAATTACGCAACCTCATACAGCGGGCTTGAATCACAGTGATTTCGTCACCCCCGGAGTGCGCGGCATAACGCCGGTCGTCGCGGATACCAACCGCCCCGCCACCGTCACCACCCAATCCCAATTGATTGACCAGCACCGGAAACTGAACAAACAAATTACTGACCTGCTAAGCCACCAGACAACATTCCATCGATTTATTCAGGTCCAGTTGAAAAAAGCCTTTCCCGAGCTCGATTCAATTGATCCGAATTCCATTCACGTCAAAACGTACGGTCAAAAGCCCGGCGCAGAACGCATCCTGACATCTACACAAACGCTGTCCCAGGCACTGTTCGACAAGATCATGGAAGTGAACCTGAACGCACTCACCGGTTCGCCTGACAAAGAAACTGAAACCGCCTTTTATATTGATGCACCAGACGGTGGTGCTCAGCGCAAGCTCAAACCCCGTTGTTCATTGCTCACGATCGCCCAAAATATTGCGACCCGGCTTCCCATCGCGCTCAGCAGCTATTGGAAAAAACCACCCTCAGGCCTCGGGTCCCAAGCGCCACGACAAGAACAGTTGCTGGCCTTGCATAGGCAAATGCTCTCCACCGAGGCGGCGCTACGCGTTGAGGACGGGACACTCAGCCACCCCGGCAAACAGCTGATCGACACGGCCTTTCAGTACCCCACCCTCGCAGCACGCGAAGGTGCGTTTGCATCAGGCAGTCGCCCCGGGGTGTACCCCATCAGGATTAATGACAACACCCCCAAGGGGGCGCTTTTAGCCGGCTGCTTCCTTATCACCAGCAAAGACGGATCGTCAGCTGAAGCGCCCTACACAGCAACGGACATCCGAAATATAGGGCTCAACGCGCCTAACGGTCCCGTTGTGCTTTACACCCCCTGCGACGGTTTTGAGGAGTTCGCGACCCCGGCTGAAGCCCGTGAAGCCTTGTTACGCAGGATCAACGGTGATGAGGAGAAAGCAGGCGTACTGCTGAAAAGCTTGCCGCTGTCGGTGCAGCACAGTCGCAACCCACAATGGGGCGACGACTTGATGCTGGGGTTCGCGCCGGTATCGGGAGACGTGGTGGCCCAGGCATTGCCCTTGTTGCTGAAGCGCCAGGCAGATGAGGTTATGGAAACACTACAGTTCGCCTTCACCGCCGAGCCCGGCAAATATGGCACCGGGAATGTGCTGGATCCCGCAATCGCCACGGGCATCAATGACGCCGCCGACCTGTCGCTGCAATTTGATGGCAGCAATGCGATGCTCGCACGCAACGAAAAACTAATGGAAAAACGCCAGCCGCCATGGCTAAAAGAACTGACTCCGGAGCAGGAAGCCCGCTACCGGGAGCTTGAGCAGGCGGAGCAGACCAGTTTCTCCCGCCTGCAACCGCTGCTGGAGAAATTGCCCTCCCTGGGAGATTTTGCAAAAAAGCTGCTGCTCCAGGCACTGAAAGACAAACTGCAAAAGCACTACCCCAAGGAAGACGTCGACCCCGACAAGCTGATGGTCCGGGTCACGACAGAAAAATCCATAAACCTTCGTCAAATTGTGCTGCCCCGTATCCCTTTGCCGCCTACCACCGAACTGATATCGCTGACCGACCTGGCCCTGCGGAACACCTCGGCCTGGGACTTTGGCGTCTCACTGCTGTCCACCCAAACAACTTGGGAAGCAAACCTGGTCGGCGCCGACGGAAAACGCGTGACGCTGGATACGCAATGGCTTGAGGAGCTGATCAAGCCAGCCGATGTGGGTGGCAACTACCTGAGGCTGCTCGGTGAAAAGCTGGACCCGAGCGCCACATCGGGAGAGGCGGCGGCGTTGCGCAACGCCTGGAAGCATAACCAACAGGCGAGGCTGGCCAAGGACGCTTTTTTGACATCCCTCGATCCGGATGCCTATCTGAACAGGCAAAAAATCGCCGAGCAGTGGATCAACGCATCGATAGCCCATGCAGACTCCACCACATGGCCGGTTGTGAATGGGTCCTCCATTATCTCCCACCGTGTCGCAAGGGATGGAAAACCGGTTCAAGGCATGCTGGTCATCCAGCCAGCCGACCATCCATCGTTGGTGCTATACAGTCCGGACGCCCCCGACGGACGTCCCTTCAGGGAAATAGTCGGCCAGGGCCAACTGAACACTCTACTGGCCAAACCTGAGTGGCAAACCTATATGGACCAGCGGGTTTCACCTGCAGATAAGTACTCGATTCACGACAAACTCTTCATACACCCGGTCAACATGATCCTGAAGCAGCTGGCAGTCGACCATGAAGCCGGTATCGCGCTCAAACCGATCAAAAACTCCCTCGGCGAGCATCTCTACGCGCAAAACGTGGCCTTGGTGGCCGCCAAAGCCGGTAGCCAATTCATCACAAGCACTGAAGTAGCGGCCCAAAGCACCACCAACCAGCTGATATTTGCCGGCGAGGTGGCCATGTTGGTCCTGGACTTGATCCCTGTCACCAAAGGAATTTCCGCCGTCAGCAGGCTCTCAAAGGCTGCCTTGAAGGCCTTGCGCACTCCCGGGCGAAGCTTGCCTAAACTACTCACCCAGCCAGGCCAATGGGGCGCCGTCTATTCGGACTTTTCCATGGCCGCGGCAGGCCTTCCATTGCTTAGAAGAACACCGTTACGCCCGGTGTTCAGAGCGCCTACGCACGCACCTCAACAGCGCCGGCCAATCGCTGCTGGCAAAGCTATTGGGCCAAGCCGTCACGTCTCGCAGGCTCCGAGTACGTCACTCTCGGTGGCGCGCCCCTCCAGCCTCCCTACCCCGTTGCCAAACCCGGCTCGCCCCACGCAGCCGTTGAATCGGGGGGATCTCGTCGCTCATGCGCTGGATAATCAACTACGGGCAGGAAAACCGCTGAACGCCACCGGGCCACAGCACGTAGGTGAAAAAGGGTTGATCCGTTACACCGATAACTCAGGCACGAGCAGCACGTCCAACTTCGGTAGTCGGCAATCAACGCCGCCGGGTCAAAAACCACATCCCGTGTTGACCAATACCAAAGCTCGTGACCTGAATGCCGAGAAACACCTGGCCGGCGCGGCATTGAACCCCAGGGCTCCTCGAGCGGAACTGGTGTCGATCACAAAGCCGGAGGACCTGAACGTGGTATCGAAACCCAATACCGTCAGCAAGTTCGTCTTCACCCAAGACAAGCAATTGATCGTGGGCAACATCGACAAAGATGCGCCGCCAAAATGGTTATCCCATCCTGCCATCGCGGAAATCGGTGCCGGCAGTGGTCAATCAGGACAGGTGGTCAGCGCAGGCTACATCAGGAAAGACATCATGGGGAAAATCCACCTTTCCAATGTATCTGGACACTATCTACCTAAACAAAACGATTTGAAGCCTGCCCAGGAATATTTGAAGAACCTGGGCGTGGATTCGACAAAGAGCATGTTGCCGATCCCCTGAAACAGGCAGATTGTCCTGACTCCGCGCATAAAAAAGCCCCGGAGCATTTGATCCGGGGCTTTTCGATTGCGGCGTAGGCCGGAGGCTTTAAGCGATCGCTTCGCTACGCTTGCCCAGCACGCGGTCAACCACCACAGCAACGACCAGGGTCATCACCGAAGGCACCAGCCACGCCAGGCCCTGCTCGCTCAGCGGCAGGTGAGCCAGTTGCGATGGCATCCAGTCCGCCAGGCCAGCGCCCTTCAACGCGTCAATGCAGCCGAAGATGAACGACACCAGCATCACCGGGCCGACGATCCGGCCCTGCTCCTGCCAGAAGTCCTTACAGAAGCTCAGGGCCACCAGCACGATGCACGGCGGGTAGATCGCAGTCAGTACAGGGATCGAGAACGCGATCAACTTGGTGAGGCCCAGGTTGGATACAAACAGCGAGAACACCGCCAGGATCACCACCAGGGTTTTGTAGGACAGCGGCAACACACGGCTGAAATACTCGGCGCAGGCGCAGGTCAGGCCTACAGCGGTCACCAGGCAAGCCAGGGAAATCAGCACGGCGAGGAAGCCGCTGCCCAGGGAGCCAAAGGTGTGCTGGACGTAAGCGTGCAGCACGGCCGCGCCGTTGGCGGCACCGGCGGCCACTTCATGGCTGCCCGACCCCAGGCGGAACAGGCTGATGTATACCAGCGCCAGGCCCACGCCGGCGATCAGCCCGGCAATGATTGCGTAGCGGGTGATCAGCTTCGGCGACTCGACGCCACGGGAGCGAATCGCGTTGACGATCACGATGCCGAACACCAGGGCGCCCAGGGTATCCATGGTCAGGTAGCCATTGATAAAGCCCTGGGAGAATGGCGCAGCTACGTATTCAGGAGTGGCGACACCCACATCACCGGCCGGCAAGGCGAAGGCGGCAATGCCCAATACGGCCAGGGCGATGATCTTCAACGGCGCCAGGAAGCGACCGACGGTATCCAGCAAACGGCCTGGGTACAGGGAGATGAAGAACACCAACAGGAAGTACACGGAGCTGTAGAGGAACAGCGCCAACGGGCTTTCACCGGTCAGGGGCGCCAAGCCCACTTCAAACGACACGGTCGCAGTTCGCGGGGTAGCGAACAACGGGCCGACTGCCAGGTAGGCAGCTGCTGCCAGCAAGCCACCGGCGATCTTGCCGATCGGGCTGCTCAACGCGTCCATGCCGCCACCGACCTTGGCCAGGGCCACAACGGTGATCACCGGCAAACCGACCGCGGTGATCAGGAAGCCCAGCGCCGCCATCCAGACATGAGGCCCGGACTGCAAACCGACGATAGGCGGGAAGATGATGTTGCCGGCGCCCACGAACAGGGCAAAGGTCATAAAGCCCAACGCCAGGATGTCCTGGCTTTTCAACACTTTCATTTGAGGAAATACCACACTACTGAATCGGAATTTAGAGAGGGCTTCCCTATGGATGAGGGAAATACTGCCGGTCCTGATGGGGACCGACCGGTCTGGCGCGAGGCTTCCTTTTGGGATGCGTACGCATAAAGAGGCGGCTAGCCTAACGAATTTGCGGGTCAAACGCACTGTTGCGGGGCGAACTGTCCGATAAGCGACATTTTTATGTCGCGTTTTTATATTTAAATTTTGAAATGCGATCAAATGTGGGAGCTGGCTTGCCTGCGATAGCATCACCTCAGTGCATCAGAAACACCGAGTAGCCTGCATCGCAGGCAAGCCAGCTCCCACAGTGGGTCGGCGTCATTCCAACCGATGAGTAATCCCCAGAATGCACAAAGGCCACCCGAAGGTGGCCTTTGTGTGGTGAAGCGTCAGTTAAGCGGGAGGCTTACTTGACAGCCCAACCAGTCAGCTCGGACAAAGCCTTGCCGATGTCTGCAAGCGAACGCACGGTTTTAACGCCTGCGTCTTCCAGGGCAGCAAACTTCTCGTCTGCAGTGCCCTTGCCGCCAGAGATGATTGCGCCAGCATGGCCCATGCGCTTGCCAGCAGGGGCAGTCACACCAGCGATGTAGGAAACAACCGGCTTGGTCACGTGTGCCTTGATGTAGGCAGCCGCTTCTTCTTCAGCCGAACCGCCGATCTCACCGATCATTACGATCGCTTCGGTCTTCGGGTCTTCCTGGAACAGCTTCAGGATGTCGATGAAGTTCGAACCCGGGATCGGGTCACCGCCGATGCCGACGCAAGTCGACTGACCGAAACCGGCGTCAGTAGTCTGCTTGACAGCTTCGTAGGTCAGGGTGCCGGAACGGGAAACGATACCGACTTTACCTGGCAAGTGAATGTGACCTGGCATGATGCCGATCTTGCATTCGCCTGGAGTGATCACGCCTGGGCAGTTAGGGCCGATCAGGACTACGCCCAGCTCGTCGCACTTAACTTTAGCGTCCAGCATGTCCAGGGTAGGAATGCCTTCGGTGATGCAAACGATCAGCTTGATGCCGCCGAATGCTGCTTCCAGGATGGAGTCCTTGCAGAAAGGAGCTGGAACGTAGATCACGCTGGCGGTGGCGCCAGTGGCAGCTACAGCATCTTTCACGGTGTTGAACACTGGCAGACCCAGGTGCTCGGTGCCGCCTTTACCAGGCGTAACGCCACCGACCATCTTGGTGCCGTATTCGATGGCTTGCTGGGTGTGGAAACTACCTTGCGAACCGGTAATACCCTGGCAGATAACCTTGGTGTCTTTATTGATCAGGACGCTCATTATTTGCCCTCCGCAGCTTTGACGACTTGTTGAGCAGCGTCGGTCAGGCTGGTAGCAGCGATGATGTTCAAACCGCTTTCTGCCAGTACTTTAGCGCCCAGTTCAGCGTTGTTACCTTCAAGGCGCACAACAACCGGGATTTTAACGCCGACTTCTTTCACTGCACCGATGATGCCTTCGGCAATCATGTCGCAACGAACGATGCCGCCGAAGATGTTGACCAGTACTGCAGCGACGTTGGAGTCGGACAGAATGATCTTGAACGCTTCGGTAACGCGTTCTTTGGTGGCACCGCCGCCTACGTCGAGGAAGTTGGCTGGTTTGCCGCCATGCAGGTTGACGATGTCCATGGTACCCATGGCCAGACCAGCACCGTTGACCATGCAACCGATGTTGCCTTCCAGGGCTACGTAGTTCAGTTCGAACTTGGCAGCGTGCGCTTCGCGCGGATCGTCTTGCGACGGATCGTGGAAAGTCTTCAGCTTAGGCTGACGGTACATGGCGTTGGCGTCGATGTTGATCTTGGCGTCGAGGCAGTGCAGATCGCCGTCAGCCTTGATCACCAGCGGGTTCACTTCCAGCAGGGCCAGATCGTGATCCTGGAACAGTTTGGCCAGACCTACGAAGATCTTGGCGAACTGGGCAACTTGCTTGCCTTCCAGACCCAACTGGAATGCCAGCTCGCGACCCTGGAATGGCTGAGCGCCAACCAGTGGATCGATAGTGGCTTTCAGAATTTTTTCTGGGGTTTCTTCGGCGATCTTCTCAATGTCCACGCCACCTTCGGTGGAGGCCATGAACACGATGCGACGGCTCGAACGGTCAACGACAGCGCCCAGGTACAGCTCTTTAGCGATATCAGTGCACGATTCAACCAGGATCTTGGTGACTGGCTGGCCATTGGCATCAGTCTGGTAAGTCACCAGACGCTTGCCCAGCCACTGCTGAGCGAAGGCTTTGGCGTCTTCTTTGCTGCGAACCAGCTTAACGCCGCCCGCTTTACCGCGACCACCAGCGTGAACCTGGGCTTTGACAACCCACTCGGTGCCGCCGATTTTGTCGCAAGCTTCTGCTGCTGCTTCCGGGGTGTCTACTGCGTAACCCTTGGATACTGGCAGGCCGTATTCAGCGAACAGCTGCTTACCCTGATACTCGTGAAGATTCATGCTTATTACCGTCTTCGTTAGGTACTGCGCATTCGGCGCTGCGCTCTTTATTGAGTGCCGCGCCACCTGTGACTGCTGCTTGCACAGTCAAACCACCAAAGGCCTGGACCCTGGGTGGTGAAACTGCGCAAGACTGCGTCCAGCGGATATTCCGCGGTGAGTCTTGCGCACAAGGCTCACGACGGGCAACCGCCGTGGTTTCTTATTATCTCGCTTAGCGCTTCTTCTTGTTGGCGATGTGGATGGCATGGCCATTCACTGCCAACGCGGCTTCGTGCAGCGCTTCAGACAGGGTCGGATGGGAGAAAACCATCATGCCGATGTCTTCGGCGCTGGTGCCGAATTCCATACCGATTGCGCCTTGCTGAACCAGTTCTGCTGCGCCTGGGCCAATCACGTGGACGCCCAATACGCGGTCAGTCTTGGCATCAGCGATGACTTTGACAAAACCACCGGTGTCGTTGGCTGCCATGGCACGGCCAGAAGCGGCAAACGGGAAGGTGCCGACGTTAACTTCAACGCCTTCAGCTTTCAACTGCTGTTCGTTCTTGCCGACCCATGCAATTTCCGGGTGGGTGTAGATAACAGACGGGATCAGGTCGTAGTTCATCTGGGTCTTGTGACCCTTGATGCGCTCGACAACCATGATGCCTTCTTCGGAAGCCTTGTGCGCCAGCATCATGCCGCGAACCACGTCGCCAATGGCGTAGACGCCTGGCACGGTGGTAGCGCAGTGATCGTCAACGTGGATGAAGCCACGCTCGTCGATGTTCACGCCGCTGTCGGAAGCCAGCAGATCAGTGGTCACTGGACGGCGACCAACGGCTACGATCAGCTTGTCGAAAGTGATGGTTTTTTCGCCATCCTTGTCGGTGTAGGTCACGACGACTTCTTCGCCGTTAACCTTGGAACCGGTAACGCGAGCGCCCAGCTTGATGTCCAGACCTTGTTTGGTCAGGGTTTTCAACGCTTCTTTGGACACTGCCGTGTCGGCAGCCAACAGGAACGTGTCCAGGGCTTCCAGCACGGTCACTTCGGAACCCAGGCGGGACCAGACCGAACCCAGTTCCAGGCCGATCACGCCAGCGCCAATCACGCCCAGACGTTTTGGAACCGATTGGAATTCCAGGGCGCCGGTCGAATCAACGATCACCTTCTGGTCAACAGGAGCCGGTGGAATGTCGATTGGACGCGAACCTGGAGCCAGGATCACGTTCTCGGCTTCGATGACTTCTACCGAACCGTCAGGCTTGGTGATTTCAACTTTCTTGCCGGCCAGCAGTTTGCCGTGGCCTTGCAGGGAAGTCACGCCGTTGGCCTTGAACAGGGTCGCAACGCCGGAAGTCAGGCCTTTAACGATGTTGGCCTTGCGGCCGACCATTGCTGGCACGTCCATGGTCACGCCAGCGTGGTTGATGCCGTGGATGGCAAAACCGTCTTGGGCTTCGTGGAATTTCCAGGAGCTGTCCAGCAGCGCCTTGGAAGGAATGCAACCAACGTTCAGGCAAGTACCGCCCAGAGCCAGTTTGCCTTCCTTGTCGGTGTATTTTTCGATGCAAGCAGTCGAGAGGCCCAGTTGTGCGGCCTTGATGGCGGCAACGTAGCCGCCAGGGCCTGCGCCAATCACTACAACGTCAAATTTCTGCGACATGAAAAAAAATCCTCTTTAGCTAAAAGCTTCAAGCCGTGAGCCGCACTCCGGGCTGCCTTGCGGCAGACCGGGTGGTACGGCGCACCGCCGCTTTATCAGATATCCAGCAGCAGACGAGCCGGGTCTTCCAGCAGGTTCTTGATGGTCACCAGGAAAGTCACGGCTTCTTTACCATCGATGAGGCGGTGATCGTACGACAGCGCCAGGTACATCATCGGGCGGATAACCACTTGGCCGTTGATCGCCATAGGACGCTGCAGAATGTTGTGCATGCCCAGGATCGCAGCTTGTGGCGGGTTGACGATCGGAGTCGACATCATCGAACCGAAAGTACCACCGTTGGTGATGGTGAAGGTACCACCGGTCATCTCGTCGATGGTCAGCTTGCCGTCACGGGCTTTCTTGCCGAAGTTGGCGATGCCGCCTTCGATTTCAGCCAGGCTCATCAGTTCGGCGTTACGCAGAACCGGTACCACCAGGCCACGGTCGCTGGACACGGCAACGCCGACGTCAGCATAACCGTGGTAAACGATGTCGCCGCCGTCGATGGAAGCGTTGACCGCCGGGAAGCGTTTCAGCGCTTCGGTGGCCGCTTTCACGAAGAACGACATGAAGCCCAGGCGCACGCCGTTGTGGGACTTCTCGAACAGATCCTTGTACTTCGAACGCAGGGCCATGACTTCGGTCATGTCGACTTCGTTGAACGTGGTCAGCATCGCCATGTTCGACTGTGCTTCAACCAGACGCTTGGCCACGGTGGCACGCACGCGGGTCATCGGTACGCGCTTCTCGGTGCGGTCGCCAGCGGCGAACACAGGAGCAGCGGCAGCCGGGGCAGCAGCCTTGGCAGGTGCGGCAGCTGGAGCGTTTTTCTTGGCTTCAACAGCGGCAACCACGTCTTCCTTGGTTACACGGCCGTCTTTGCCGGTGCCCTTGATGGAAGCCAGGTTGATGCCGTTTTCGTCAGCCAGCTGACGTGCAGCCGGTGCAGCGATTGGATCTTCGCCGCCCGCAGCCGGTGCAGCAGCTGGAGCTGCGGCAGCAGCAGCGGCCGGTGCAGGAGCGGCGGCGGCGGCAGCAGGAGCAGCAGCAGCGCCGCCCTCTTCGATCGAGCCCAGAACCTGGTTCGACAGAACGGTAGCGCCTTCTTCGGCAACGATTGCGCCCAGCACGCCGTCAGCTTCAGCCAACACTTCGAGCACGACCTTGTCGGTTTCGATGTCGACGATCAGGTCGTCACGCTTGACGGCCTCGCCTGGTTTCTTGTGCCAGGTGGCAACGGTGCCATCGGCAACCGATTCCGGGAATGACGGGGCTTTGATTTCGATAGCCATTATCTGTGGGTCCTTAAAATTCGGTTTCAGTCAGCGCGAAGGCGTTAAACAGTGAAAGCATCTTGCAGCAGTTTTTCCTGCTGCTCGGCGTGCATCGACGCATAACCACACGCAGGTGCAGCAGAAGCATCACGACCGGCGTACTCCAGGCCCAGTGCCTGTTTGTGGTTGCCGATGCTGCGACGCAGATGATGCTGACTGCTGTACCAAGCGCCCTGGTTCATCGGTTCTTCCTGACACCACACCACGTTGGTGAGGTTGGTGTAAGGCGCGATGGCCTCCATCAGGTCGTCTTCCGGGAACGGGTAAAGCTGCTCGATTCGCACGATGGCGATGTCTTCGCGGCCTTCGGCACGGCGTTTTTCCAGCAAGTCGTAGTAGACCTTGCCGCTGCACAGGATCAGGCGAGTGACCTTGGCCGCGTCCAGGGTGTCGATTTCTGAAATAACGGTCTGGAACGAACCATCCGCCAGATCTTCCAGGGTCGAGATGGCCAATTTATGACGCAGCAGCGATTTCGGAGTCAGTACTACCAGCGGCTTGCGCAGCGGACGGATCACCTGGCGACGCAGCAAGTGGTAGATCTGGGCCGGGGTAGTCGGCACGCACACCTGAATGTTGTGCTCAGCACACAATTGCAGGTAACGCTCCAGACGGGCCGAAGAGTGCTCCGGACCCTGACCTTCATAACCGTGTGGCAGCAACATGGTCAGACCGCACAGACGGCCCCACTTGTGCTCGCCGCTGGTGATGAACTGGTCGATAACCACTTGGGCACCGTTGGCGAAGTCGCCGAACTGGGCTTCCCAGATCACCAGCGCCTGAGGCGTGGTGGTCGAGTAACCGTATTCGAACGCCAGTACGGCTTCTTCGGACAGGAACGAATCGAACAGGTCGAAACGTGGCTGGCCTTCGTACAGGTTCTGCAACGGGATGTAGGTGCCCGCGTCTTTCTGGTTGTGCAGCACAGCATGACGGTGCGAGAACGTACCGCGGCCGATGTCCTGGCCAGTCATACGGATCGGGTGACCTTCGAACGCCAGGGTCGCGTACGCCATGGTTTCAGCGTAACCCCAGTTGATCGGCAGGCCGCCGGCTTGCATCTTCTGACGGTCTTCGTAGATCTTCGCAACCTGGCGCTGTACGACGAAACCGTCTGGAATTTCCAGCAGCTTGGCCGACAGTTCCTGCAGGGTTTTCAGATCGAACGAGGTGTCGTGACGCGCAGTCCAGGCGTGGCCCAGGTACGGACGCCAGTCAACGAACAGCTCTTTGTTCGGCTCTTTAACCAGGCTTTTCACTACATGCAGGCCGTTGTCCAGCGCGTTGCGGTATTCATCGATCTTCGCTTGAACACGAGCATCGTCCACCACGCCGGCCTTGATCAGGCTATCGGCATACAGCTCACGGGTGGTGCGCTGCTTGGTGATTTGCTGGTACATCAACGGTTGGGTGCCGCTAGGCTCATCCGCTTCGTTGTGACCGCGACGACGGTAGCAGACCAGGTCGATGACCACGTCACGCTTGAACTGCATGCGGTAATCGATGGCCAACTGGGTCACGAACAACACGGCTTCCGGATCATCACCATTCACATGGAGGATCGGCGCCTGGATCATCTTGGCAACGTCGGTCGCGTACTCGGTAGAGCGCGCGTCCAGCGGGTTGCTGATGGTGAAGCCCACCTGGTTGTTGATGACGATGTGAACGGTACCACCGGTCTTGAAGCCGCGAGTCTGCGACATCTGGAAGGTTTCCAGGACCACGCCCTGACCGGCGAATGCCGCGTCACCGTGGATGGAAATCGGCAGGACCTTCTCACCGGTGGAATCGTTACGACGATCCTGGCGAGCACGCACCGACCCCTCGACCACTGGAGAAACGATTTCCAGGTGGGATGGGTTGAACGCCATGGCCAGGTGAACTTCACCGCCGGTGGTCATTACGTTGGACGAGAAGCCCTGGTGATATTTAACGTCACCGGAACCCAGCTCGACCTTCTTCTTGCCTTCGAACTCGTCGAACAGCTCGCGCGGGTTCTTGCCGAAGGTGTTGACCAGCACGTTCAAACGGCCACGGTGGGCCATACCGATCACGATTTCCTTGGTGCCGTAGGAACCGGAACGCTGGATCAGCTCGTCGAGCATCGGGATCAGGCTTTCGCCGCCTTCCAGGCCGAAACGCTTGGTGCCC
Organism: Pseudomonas sp. Xaverov 83; assembly: GCF_019352905.1. Classification (NCBI taxonomy): domain Bacteria; kingdom Pseudomonadati; phylum Pseudomonadota; class Gammaproteobacteria; order Pseudomonadales; family Pseudomonadaceae; genus Pseudomonas; species Pseudomonas sp. Xaverov 83. The sequence continues at coordinate 21,486 of NZ_JAAAFU010000009.1, forward strand.
GGGTATTTGGTACCCAGGTATTTTTCCAGGCCTTCCGCTGCAGTGACGCGCTCGAGCAAGTGGCTCTTGACGTCTGCAGACAGCACCGGGCGACCACGCACGCCTTCAAGACGGTGCTGGAACCAGTGGCGCTGCTCGGAATCAGTGATGTGCGTAAATTCGGCACCGATGGTGCGGCAATATGTCTGCTGCAACGCTTCGTGAATTTCGCGTAGGCTCGCTTCCTCTTTGCCGATGAACAGGTCGCCGGCACGGAAGGTCGTATCAAGATCGGCATTGGTCAAGCCGTAATGATTGATCGACAGGTCTGCAGGTGCAGGACGCTGCCACAGCCCCAGCGGGTCAAGCTGGGCTGCCTGGTGGCCACGCATACGGTAGGCCTGGATCAGTCGCAATACTTCAACTTGCTTCTTCTCGTGCTCACTGCTCACGCTTCCGGCGGAAACCGGCTGGGCGCGGCGCTGGTTCTTTGCCAGCAGCACGAACTGATCGCGAATTGTTGCGTGCGATACATCGGTGGCAGCGTTGCCGTCTGAAGACAACGTCTGAAATTTGGTGCGCCATTCTTCTGGCACAGCGTTAGGGTCGTGCAGGTAGAGCTCATAAAGCTCTTCCACATAGGCAGCGTTACCACCTGAAAGATAGCCGCTGTTCCACATGCGCTGCATCACGCTTTCTTGCATGCTTGGTCACCCTCGATTTGGGGACACCACCGGCGAAAACACCGAGTTTGCTTGCAAAAGGCCAAGTGCAGCGACCAAAACAAGCCACTTAGGATCACGCTGATAGTTCGGGTACCAACCCGAATGCCCCTGCTTGTCTCATTTCTTCAAAATAAGAGCCGCGTCTTTGTAAGTCGCTGCTCAAGTTAAAACTACGGCGCCGGTTGAAGCCTGCGCCGTAGCATCTACGGGCACAACGGTCCTGCTTTTACTACAACGTCGGTTACACGCCGCTTTGCAGCAGCATGCTACGTACGTGACCAATGGCCTTAGTCGGGTTCAGGCCTTTAGGACATACGTTGACGCAGTTCATGATCCCGCGGCAGCGGAATACGCTGAACGGGTCATCCAGCGAAGCCAGACGCTCGGCAGTCTTGGTGTCACGGCTGTCTGCCAGGAAGCGGTACGCTTGCAGCAGGGCAGCTGGGCCCAGGAACTTGTCGGGGTTCCACCAGAAGGACGGGCAGGAAGTCGAGCAGCAAGCGCACAGGATGCACTCGTACAGACCGTCCAGCTTCTCGCGCTCTTCCGGAGTCTGCAGACGCTCGATGGCCGGAGCCGGCGTGTCGTTCTGCAGGAATGGCTTAACCTTCTCGTATTGCTTGTAGAAGATGCTCATATCGACGACCAGGTCACGGATAACCGGCAAACCTGGCAGCGGACGAACAACCAACTTGTTGCCTTTCACCACGGAAGACAGCGGCGTGATGCACGCCAGGCCGTTCTTGCCGTTGATGTTCATGCCGTCGGAGCCGCAAACACCCTCACGGCAAGAGCGACGATAGGAGAAACCTTCGTCCTGCTCTTTAACCAGGGCCAGCACATCCAGCACCATCAGGTCTTTACCACCGGTATCGACCTGGAATTCCTGCATGAACGGCGCAGCGTCCTGATCAGGGTTGTAGCGATAAACACTGACTTTCAACATGGCAGCCACCCTTAGTAAGTCCGAATCTTCGGTTCAAACGTCGGAACCGTCTTCGGCGAGAAGTTCACGGCACGCTTGGTTACGCGCTTGTCACCCGGGAAGTACAGGGTGTGGCACAACCAGTTTTCGTCGTCGCGGTCTTCATAGTCTTCACGAGCGTGAGCACCACGGGATTCTTTACGAACCTCGGCGGCGATCGCAGTCGCTTCAGCCACTTCCAGCAGGTTTTGCAGCTCAAGGGCTTCGATTCGAGCGGTGTTGAACGCCTGGCTCTTGTCGTTGATCTTGACGTTGGCGATGCGCGAACGCAGGTCAGCCAGCTGGGCGATACCTTTCTGCATGTATTCGCCGGTACGGAACACACCGAAGTAGTTCTGCATGCAGCTTTGCAGCTCTTTGCGCAGCGAGGCAACGTCTTCGCCTTCGGTACGCGAGTTCAGGCCATCCAGACGCGCCAGGGCAGCGTCGATGTCGGACTGGCGTGGACGCGCGTAATCAACGCCTTCCTTGAGGGTCTGTTCCAGGAACAGGCCGGCGGCGCGACCGAATACCACCAGGTCGAGCAGCGAGTTGCCACCCAGGCGGTTGGCACCGTGAACCGATACACAGGCCACTTCGCCTACGGCGAACAGACCAGGGATGATCTGGTCAACGCCGTCGGCGTCCTGGGTGATCGCCTGGCCATGAATGTTGGTGGCAACGCCGCCCATCATATAGTGGCAAGTTGGAACAACCGGGATCGGCGCAACAGCCGGGTCAACGTGGGCAAAGGTCTTGGACAGCTCCATGATGCCTGGCAGACGGCTGTGCAGCACTTCTTCACCGAGGTGATCGAGCTTCAGCATTACGTGGTCGCCATCGGGACCACAGCCGTTACCGGCGATGATCTCTTTAACCATGGAACGGGCTACAACGTCACGACCGGCGAGGTCTTTGGCGTTCGGAGCATAACGCTCCATGAAGCGCTCGCCGTTCTTGTTGATCAGGTAGCCACCTTCACCACGGCAACCTTCTGTAACCAGTACACCGGCGCCGGCGATGCCGGTCGGGTGGAACTGCCACATTTCGATGTCTTGTACCGGGACGCCTGCACGCAGGGCCATGCCGATACCGTCACCGGTGTTGATCAGTGCGTTGGTAGTCGAAGAGTAGATACGGCCTGCACCGCCGGTCGCCAATACGGTGGCGTTAGCCCGCACGTAAGAGGTTTCGCCGGTTTCGATGCAGATAACGATCATGCCTACAAAGGCACCGTCTTCGTTCTTCACCAGGTCGACGCCGTAGTATTCGTTGAGGAATACGGTGCCGGCCTTCAGGTTGGCCTGGTACAGGGTGTGCAACAGCGCGTGACCGGTACGGTCGGCTGCGGCACAGGTACGAGCGGCCTGGCCACCCTTACCGAAGTCTTTGGACTGACCGCCGAACGGACGCTGGTAGATGCGGCCCTGTTCGGTACGGGAGAACGGCAGACCCATGTGTTCCAGCTCGAAGACCGCTTCCGGGCCTACGGAGCACATGTATTCGATAGCGTCCTGGTCACCGATATAGTCGGAACCCTTGACGGTATCGTACATGTGCCAGCGCCAGTCATCGTTTGGATCGGCGGAGGCGATGGCGCAGGTGATGCCACCCTGGGCCGAAACGGTGTGGGAACGGGTCGGGAACACCTTGGTGATCACGGCAGTCTTGTGACCGCCCTGGGCCAGTTGCAGCGCAGCGCGCATGCCGGCACCGCCGCCGCCAATGATGATGGCGTCGAATGAAAGCGTATTAACTGTGTTAGCCATGAATCAGATACCCCAAAGAATCTGCACACCCCAGACGAAGTAAGCGAACATCGCGACGCCGCATACTGCCTGGAAGAGAAACCGTACTGCTGTCGCGGACTTGCCCAGCGCCATCGGCGTCAGGTAGTCGGTCGCGATGGTCCACATGCCAACCCAGGCGTGAGCGCCCAGGGCTACAAGGGCCAGCAGACTGAAGATGCGCATCCCGTTATGAGCGAACAGGCCGTGCCATTGGGCGTAGCCAATGCCAGGGTTCGCCGCGAGGTACCCGATCAGGAAGATGAAATAAGCCGCGAGAACAACCGCAGACACACGTTGCGCCATCCAGTCATAGAGGCCCGAACGCGACAGGTTCGTAACGCTGGTTACCATATCCAAACTCCCGCCAGAACGATCAGCACCACGGAAATGGCGATGACGATTTTCGAGCCCAGCTTGCCGCCTTCCAGCGTCTCACCGATACCCATGTCCATGATCAAGTGGCGAATACCGGCCACAAGGTGATAAAGCAGAGCGGACAGGAGGCCCCAGGCGACGAATTTGGCCAGCGGACTGGTCAAGCATGCCTTCACCTCGGCGTACCCTTCTTCCGAACCCAGGGATTTGCTCAATGCATAAAGCATGATGCCCAGGCCAAGAAACAGGATGATGCCGGATACACGGTGCAGGAACGACGTTACGCCGGTGATGGGGAGTTTGATGGTCCTTAGGTCTAGGTTTACAGGTCGTTGGCTATTCACGGCTTTTTTTCACACTGAAGAGCCCCTAACAATCAGGGCAAAGTTGTTGGGGAGTGCACTGGTCAGGTAACCACCACCCAGGGAGTGCGACCCCCATCAAAACGGGCCCAAAAGCCCCTGGCGGTCGGAGGCCGAGTATAGACAGTTAGGCAACTAATGACAACGCGCACTCCTCACCCTAATAGCGCATTGCGCTGGCGGCATAAAAGGCGTAAATGGCAGGTAATTTCGAGGAAAAAGTACGGTTAAAGCCTTCTGGAGCAAGACTTTAGGCAAATTGACATCTGAATTTATCTCACTATAGTGGTGCGGGCCCTGCGTGGGGGGTCTGTCTGATGATTTGAAGCATAAATAGGAGGCCACATGGCTGACAAAAAAGCGCAGTTGATCATCGAGGGCGCAGCCCCCGTCGAGCTGCCCATTTTAACCGGCACCGTTGGTCCCGATGTTATCGACGTACGGGGCCTGACGGCCACGGGCCGTTTTACATTTGACCCAGGCTTCATGTCGACCGCCTCTTGCGAGTCGAAGATCACCTATATCGACGGTGATAACGGTATCTTGCTGCACCGCGGCTACCCGATCGAACAGCTTGCTGAACAGTCGGACTACCTGGAAACCTGCTACCTGCTGCTTAATGGCGAATTGCCAACAGCCGAGCAAAAGGCCCAGTTCGTCAGCACCGTGAAGAACCACACCATGGTTCACGAGCAGTTGAAGACCTTCTTCAACGGCTTCCGTCGCGACGCCCACCCAATGGCCGTCATGTGCGGCGTAGTCGGCGCCCTGTCGGCCTTCTATCACGACTCCCTGGACATCAATAACCCGCAGCATCGCGAAATCTCCGCGATCCGCCTGGTTGCCAAGATGCCTACCCTGGCCGCAATGGTTTACAAGTACTCCATGGGTCAACCCATGATGTACCCGCGCAACGACCTGACGTACGCGGAAAACTTCCTGCACATGATGTTCAACACCCCGTGCGAGATCAAACCGATCAGCCCGGTGCTGGCCGCCGCGATGGACAAGATCTTCATCCTCCACGCCGACCACGAACAGAACGCCTCGACGTCTACCGTGCGCCTGGCGGGCTCTTCGGGTGCCAACCCGTTCGCCTGTATCGCCGCCGGTATCGCCGCACTGTGGGGCCCTGCCCACGGCGGTGCGAACGAAGCCGTATTGACCATGCTCGATGAAATCGGCGATGTATCCAACATCGATAAGTTCATCGCCAAGGCCAAGGACAAGAACGATCCGTTCAAGTTGATGGGCTTCGGTCACCGGGTCTACAAGAACCGCGACCCGCGCGCCACCGTGATGAAGAAGACCTGCGACGAAGTGTTGAAGGAGCTGGGGATCAAGAACGATCCGCAACTCGAACTGGCCATGCGCCTGGAAGAGATCGCCCTGACCGACCCGTACTTCATCGAGCGCTCGCTGTACCCGAACGTCGACTTCTACTCGGGGATCATCCTCAAGGCGATCGGCATTCCAACCAGCATGTTCACCGTGATCTTCGCCCTGGCGCGGACCGTGGGCTGGATCTCCCACTGGAAAGAAATGCTCTCCAGCCCGTACAAGATTGGCCGCCCGCGCCAGCTGTACACCGGCTACGAGTCGCGTGACATCACCAAGCTGGAAGACCGCAAGTAAGCTAACCGCTACTTGGCCACACCGAAAACGGCCTCCTTTGATAGGGAGGCCGTTTTTATTTGTACCGGATTTGAGAAACAGTTTTGTCGTATTCGTTACCAATAAAGGCAAAAAAAAGCCCCGATCTCACGACCGGGGCCTTTTTTTTGTAACGGTTACACGCTTAGTGGCTTACCGCCCCACTCGCCCCCAGGCCAGTCTGCGAACGCACAAACTGCGGGAAGTACAGCGCACGCTCCTTCTCTGCCGCCGCCGACTTGTCGGTGATGGAGAAGAACCAGATGCCGATGAACGCGATGATCATCGAGAACAGCGCCGGGTATTCGTAAGGGAAAATCGCCTTCTCATGGTGCAGGATCGAGACCCAGATGGTTGGGCCGAGGATCATCAGGCCAACGGCGCTGATCAAGCCCAGCCAGCCACCAATCATTGCACCGCGGGTGGTGAGGTTTTTCCAGTACATGGAAAGCAGCAGCACCGGGAAGTTACAGCTCGCCGCAATGGAGAACGCCAGGCCTACCATGAACGCAATGTTCTGGCTTTCAAAAAGGATGCCCAAGCCAATCGCCAGCACTGCCAGGGCGATGGTGGTGATCTTCGATACCCGAATCTCATCCTTCTCGTTGGCCTTACCTTTCTTGATCACGCTGGCGTACAGGTCATGGGACACCGCCGAAGCACCCGCCAGGGTCAAACCGGCAACCACTGCCAGAATGGTGGCAAACGCCACGGCCGAGATGAAGCCCAGGAAGATACTGCCGCCCACCGCGTTGGCCAGATGCACCGCCGCCATGTTGTTACCGCCGAGCAAGGCACCTGCAGCATCCTTGAACGCCGGGTTGGTGCTGACCAGCAGGATCGCGCCGAAGCCGATGATGAAGGTCAGGATATAGAAGTAGCCGATGAAGCCAGTGGCATACAGCACGCTCTTGCGAGCTTCCTTAGCGTCACTCACGGTGAAGAAGCGCATCAGGATGTGCGGCAGGCCAGCGGTACCGAACATCAGTGCCAGGCCGAGGGAGAACGCCGAAATCGGGTCTTTCACCAGGCCGCCCGGGCTCATGATCGCTTCACCTTTAGGGTGAACCTTGATCGCCTCGGCAAACAGCATGTTGAAGTCGAAGTTGACGTGTTTCATCACCATCAGCGCCATGAACGAGGCACCGGACAGCAGCAGCACTGCCTTGATGATCTGTACCCAGGTGGTCGCCAGCATGCCGCCGAACAACACATAGAGGCACATCAGGATGCCCACCAGGATCACCGCAACATGGTAATCAAGGCCGAACAGCAGCTGGATCAGCTTGCCCGCGCCGACCATCTGCGCGATCAGGTAGAACGCCACCACCACCAAAGAGCCACAGGCCGACAGGCTGCGGATCTGGGTTTGCCCGAGGCGGTAGGACGCCACGTCGGCAAAGGTGTATTTGCCCAGGTTACGCAGGCGCTCGGCGATCAGGAACAGAATGATCGGCCAGCCCACCAGGAAGCCGATCGAGTAGATCAGGCCGTCGTAGCCGGAGGTGAACACCAGCGCGGAAATCCCCAGGAAGGACGCCGCCGACATGTAGTCACCGGCAATCGCCAAACCGTTCTGGAACCCGGTGATCTTGCCGCCCGCTGCATAGTAGTCGGCCGCCGACTTGTTGCGCTTGGACGCCCAGTAGGTGATGCACAAGGTCGCGCCAACAAAGGCCACGAACATCAGGATCGCTGCGATATTCAGCGGTTGTTTATGCACTTCGCCGGTCAATGCATCGGCCGCCCAAACGGCAGGTGCAAAGGCCGAAGCGCCGAGTACAGCCAATAGACGACGGATCATTGCGCAGCCTCCTTGAGAATCGCATTGTTCAGGTCGTCGAATTCGCCGTTGGCGCGTCGTACATAGATGCCGGTGAGGACGAAAGCCGAGACAATCAGCCCGACCCCGATTGGGATCCCCCACGTGATGGACGAACCGGGGCTGATCTTGGCCCCCAGTATTTGCGGCCCATAGGCAATCAGAAGAATGAAAGCGGAGTACAGCCCAAGCATGATTGCCGAGAGAATCCAGGCGAATCTTTCCCTTTTACTAACCAGCTCCTTGAAACGCGGGCTGTTTTGAATCGAGAGGTAAATGCTGTCGTTCATTGTTTTTATCCTCGCAGCACAGCTTTTTATTATTGGAACATATCCACTGTATGCGGCTGAAGAACAGGTTCCAGACGACCTTAGTAGTAGAAGGAGTGTAGCGAGGGATATTGAAGGCGCAGGAATAATTGGCGGGGCGAAATAATGTGGGAGCCGGGCTTGCCCGCGATGGGATCACCTCGATACATCAGGTGCACCGAGGCGTCTGCATCGCAGGCAAGCCAGCTCCCACAAGGGTCTTATTTAGCAGTCCACTCGGCGACACGCTCAGGGTGCTTGGCCACCCAATCCTTGGCCGCCGCTTCAGGCTTGGCGCCCTCTTGGATCGCCAGCATGACTTCGCCGATTTCATCCTTGGAGGCCCACTGGAATTTCTTCAGGAACGCCGCGACTTCCGGGGCTTTCTTTTCCAGGCCTTTGCTGCCGATGCTGTTGACGGTTTCAGCAGCACCATAAATTCCTTTTGGGTCGTCCAGGAAACGCAGTTTCCACTTGGCGAACATCCAGTGTGGCACCCAACCGGTGACCGCAATGGATTCCTGTTTGTCTTCGGCACGGGTCAGCTCGGCGATCATCGCCGCGCCCGAACTGGCTTGCAGCTTGTAGTCCAGGCCATAGGCCTTGATCGCTTCATCGGTCTTGAGCATCACGCCTGAACCGGCGTCGATACCGACGATCTTGTTCTTGAAGGTGGTATCGGTCTTGAGGTCTTCGATGGATTTGGCTTTCACGTACTCAGGCACGATCAGGCCAATCTTGGCGTCCTTGAAGTTGGGGCCGTAGTCGACCACCTTGTCCTTGTTCTTGGCCCAGTATTCACCGTGGGTCACCGGCAGCCAGGCGGAGAGCATGGCGTCGAGTTTGCCGGTGGCCACGCCTTGCCACATGATCCCGGTGGCGACCGCTTGCAGTTTCACGTCATAACCGAGCTTTTGCTTGATCACTTCTGCCGCCACGTGGGTGGTGGCGACACTGTCCGACCAGCCATCCACATAGCCGATGCTCAGGGTTTTGCTGTCGGCGCTGGCCAGTGTGGAGCTCATCGCAACTACCAGAGTGGCAGCTGCGCCCAAGAGTCGTCGCATCTTCATAGTGCTTCCCCGAAAGTGCTGCGCCCGGCGGATGCCGAGCGACGTCAACCTGTTGTTATGTGGTGCACCGCGCCCCCTTCACGCGCATCAATCACGTGGGTGCCTCGTCAGTGGAGGGCTGACACTTCGATCATCAACCTGCTGCCACAAGCGACCTGCTCTGACTGCGACCTCAGGTAAGCAAGAAACGACATCACATCGCCAGCAGGATGATTTGTAGGATATTCACCGACGATCCCGCCCGAACTTTGCATGTCAAAATTATGCGGCCCCACTGGGACGGCTCAAATCCGGGTAAGATGCGCGCCTTTGCCCCCAGACGGCCTGATCATGCCCGCGACTGCACGTTTCCCGCTCCTGCCCTATTTATTTGCCCTGATCCTCGGTGTGCTGGCCCTCGGCGGCTATTGGTACGGCCTTGGCCAACCGGTGGTGCTGCCGGACGTGGCCAGCGCCAGCCACAAGCTGCAATGTGCGTCCTACACGCCCTTCGACAAAGACCAATCGCCGTTCGACCAGCCGTTCAAACTGCGCCCCGAGCGCATGGACGCCGACCTGGCGTTGCTGGCCACCCGTTTCGAATGCATCCGCACCTACTCCCAGACCGGCCTTGAAGACTTGCCGGCACTGGCGCGCAAACACGGCCTGAAGCTGATGAGCGGCGCATGGGTCAGCAGTGATCCGGTGGCCACCGCCAAGGAAGTCGAGGCACTGATCGCTTCGGCCAATGCCAACCCCGACGTCGTCACCTCGGTGATCGTCGGCAACGAAACCCTGCTGCGCAAGGAAGTCACCGCCGGGCAGTTGGTCAAGCTGATCCATCACGTCAAGGACCATATCAAGCAACCGGTCACCTACGCCGATGTGTGGGAGTTCTGGCTGCAACACCCGGAAATCGCCCCGGCCGTGGACTTCCTGACCATCCACCTGCTGCCTTACTGGGAAGATGACCCGTCGGGCATCGACCAGGCGCTCAAGCACGTGGGCGATGTGCGCCAGACCTTCGGCAACAAGTTCGCCCCCAAGGACGTGATGATCGGCGAGACCGGCTGGCCGAGCGAAGGCCGTCAGCGGGAAACCGCAGTGCCGAGCCGGGTCAACGAAGCCAAGTTCATGCGCGGGTTCGTGGCCATGGCTGAAGCCAATGGCTGGCACTACAACCTGATCGAAGCGTTTGACCAGCCGTGGAAACGCGCCAGCGAAGGTGCTGTGGGTGGTTACTGGGGTCTGTTCGATGCGGATCGCCAGGACAAGGGCGTTCTCGCCGGCCCGGTGACCAATGTGCCGTACTGGCCGGTTTGGCTGGGGGTTGGCGGGATTATCCTGCTGGGTACGCTGCTGTTGGGCGGCCGCGTACGCACCACCCGTGCTGCGTTGGTGTTGCCGTTGCTCGGTGCCGTCGCTGCCTGCTCAATCGGCACCTGGGGCGAATTGAACCGGGTCACAGCGCGCTTCACCGATGAGTGGGTGTGGGCTGGATTGCTGGTGGCCTTGAACCTTGCGGTACTGGCTCACGCCGCCCTGGCGTTGAGTGCACGAGAAGGTTGGCGTGAACGCGCCTTCAACTGGATCGAGCAACGCGCTGGCTGGCTGGTGGCAATCGCCGGGTTCGCCGGTGCGGTCATGATGCTGGCGCTGGTGTTTGACCCGCGTTATCGCAGCTTCCCGAGTGCCGCGCTGGTATTGCCGGCGCTGGTGTACCTGGTGCGTCCGGTGAGCGGGCTGCGGCGGGAGATTGCATTGCTGGCGTTCATCATCGGTGCCGGTATTGCGCCGCAGTTGTTCCGTGAAGGGCTGATGAACCAACAGGCGTGGGGTTGGGCAGTGGTGAGCCTGCTCATGGTTGTAGCGTTGTGGCGATGCTTGCGGGTGCGCAAGGCTTAAGACCGCTATCGCAGGCAAGCCAGCTCCCACATTTGGATCTGTGAACACGGTCAAATGTGGGAGCTGGCTTGCCTGCGATGGGGCCCTGTCAGGCTGCCCGAGGCGCCCTGACCAACCGCAACCCCGCAATCACCACCGCAAACACCGCAAAGGTCGTGTTGTACAACGCCAACGCCGGAAACCCGAACACCAGCGCCAACACCGCCAACCCCCACCCGGCTCGGCCCGGCACAAAAAACGCCAGCACCGACGTGATCAACGCCGCCCAGCCCAGCACCTTGAAGTGAATCATCAGCCCCAGGTTGGAACGCACCTGGCATTCCCAGCGGCTGGCCTCGTCAGCACAAATGCCCACCCAGCGGCCGTCCTCCATGAATCCGTAACGCGCGCCATAACTGGCGGCCAGCCAAAGCGGCAGGGCAATAAGCAACAGAATCAGCGGAAAACGGCGGGACATGAGGCACTCCGATAGACGAAAACGGCGCCCAGCTTAATCCCCCGGCAGCCGTTGGCAAGGCTTGGAAACAGATAAGTATTCATTAGTGCGTGCCAAAGTGTATCGTCTGGCTACTATTACCCCGATTCCGACGTTTTTTCCGACTTTTCGTGCCGAAGGCTGGCACTTCGGCAGCAACGCGGTGGTCATAGCCTGCGAACTCCACTTCAGCACGTTTTCCTCTTAGGGATTTAGTCATGCTCCGTTCCTTGCGCTGTGCGGCCCTGTTGGGCAGCCTTTTTCTGAGTGCGTCAGCACTGGCGGTCGATATCGACCAGGCCAGCTATGGCTACCCTTTGACCAACCCATTTGAAGCGACCATCGCGACCACCCCGCCGAACCTGCGGCCGGAACTGCCGTCCGACGATGAAATCAATCAGTCCGACTACACCCTGACGATGCGCCCCGAGCGTGAATTCAGCCTTCCCGACAATTTCTGGGCAGTGAAGAAACTCACCTACCGCATCGCCAAGCAAGACCGCGCCGCACCGCTGATCTTCCTGATCGCCGGCACCGGCGCACGCTTTGACAGCACCATCAACGAATACCTGAAAAAGCTGTACTACAAGGCCGGTTACCACGTCGTCCAGCTGTCGTCCCCCACCAGCTTCGACTTCATCGCCGCCGCCTCGCGCTTCGCCACGCCCGGCATCAGCCAGGAAGACGCCGAAGACATGTACCGCGTGATGCAGGCCGTACGTGCGCAAAACCCGACGCTGCCCGTGACCGACTTCTACCTCACCGGCTACAGCCTCGGCGCCCTCGACGCAGCCTTTGTCAGCAAGCTGGACGAAACCCGTCGCAGCTTCAACTTCAAGAAAGTCCTGCTGCTGAACCCGCCGGTCAACCTCTATACCTCGATCACCAACCTCGACAAGCTGGTGCAGACCGAAGTGAAGGGCATCAACAACAGCACCACCTTCTATGAACTGGTGTTGAACAAGCTGACCCGCTACTTCCAGCAAAAGGGCTACATCGACCTCAACGATGCACTGCTCTACGACTTCCAGAACTCCAAGGAACACCTGACCAACGAACAGATGGCGATGCTGATCGGCACTTCGTTCCGCTTCTCGGCGGCCGACATTGCCTTCACCTCGGACCTGATCAACCGCCGCGGCCTGATCATCCCGCCCAAGTACCCGATCAGCGAAGGCACCAGCCTCACCCCGTTCCTCAAGCGTGCGCTGCAGTGCGACTTCGACTGCTACCTCACCGAACAGGTGATCCCGATGTGGCGTGCCCGTTCCGACGGTGGCAGCCTGTTGCAACTGGTTGACCAGGTCAGCCTGTATGCCCTCAAGGACTACCTGCACGACAGCCCGAAAATCGCCGTCATGCACAACGCCGACGACGTGATCCTGGGCCCGGGCGACCTTGGCTTCCTGCGTAAAACCTTCGGCGATCGCTTGACCGTCTACCCCCTGGGCGGCCATTGCGGCAACCTCAATTACCGCGTCAACGCCGACGCCATGCTGGAGTTCTTCCGTGGCTAAATATCTTCTGCTGCTCGCCGCCCTGATGTGCGCGGGCGTGGCCAATGCCGACAACAGCAAGGCCCACACGCCGACTGTAGTGGACTCCGACGGCTTCAAGGAGCCACTGAGCCATCTCAAGTTCAACCCCGGCCTGGACCAGCGTGAGTTCGAGCGTTCGTCGGTCAACGCCCTGAATGTCTACGACCCGCTGGAGTCGTGGAACCGTAGGGTGTACCACTTCAACTACCGCTTCGACCAGTGGGTGTTCTTGCCGGTGGTGGACGGTTACCGTTATGTCACCCCAAGCTTCCTGCGCACCGGCGTCAGCAACTTCTTCAACAACCTGGGGGATGTGCCCAACCTGTTGAACAGCCTGCTGCAGCTCAAGGGCCACCGTTCCCTGGAAACCACCGGGCGTCTGCTGCTCAACACCACCATCGGCATCGCCGGTCTGTGGGACCCGGCCACCGCCATGGGCCTGCCGCGCCAGAGCGAAGACTTCGGCCAGACCCTGGGCTTCTACGGTGTACCGGGCGGCGCCTACCTGGTGCTGCCGCTCTTCGGCCCCTCCAACCTGCGGGATACCACCGGCCTGCTGGTGGACTACGGCGCCGAGACCGAGATCAACTTCCTGAACGTGTCCAAGGTCAGCGAAAACCACCCGGAAATCTGGGCCCTGCGTGCTGTCGACAAGCGCTACCAGACCAGCTTCCGCTACGGCCAGATGAACTCGCCGTTCGAATATGAAAAGGTGCGCTACGTGTACACCGAGGCGCGCAAGTTGCAGATCGCCGAGTAATCCCCCCTGTAGGCGCTGGCTTGCCAGCGCCTACATCCCCCGCCGACACCACTTCCGCCACGTAAACCGCAATTGCAGCACGGCCGCCCTGGCCATATCCCGGTCCTGCCCAGCCAGCACCGAAGGCTGCTCAAGGGCTTCAAGCATCGCAACGCTGGCCGCATCCATCAGTGACTCATTCGCCACGCTCGGTCCACCCTCCTCCAGCGCCGTCTCCAACGCCCGCAAATAGCGATCGCGTTCAATCGCCAACGCGCCCCGGCTGCCCGCCAGGCAGGCACGCAATTCCAGCAACTCATCCCCCAGGTCCAGCCCGAGCAATCCATTGTCCCAATGGGCACGGCGATCAGCAGGCAAGGTTTCGCTGTAGCGCGACAAGCGAATCAGCCGGTCCGCCATGCGCCCGCCAAACCAGCTTTCAGCCTGCTCCAAGGGACGGGAAGTCAATTGCGCCAGGTCGAACAACGACGCCTTGAACATCCGCCGATAGTGATGCTCACCGGGATTGAGCTGGATCAGCCGAAACACCAGTACGGCGATCCCGACCCCCACCAACGTCGCAATGGCCTTGTTGAGGAAGGCGGCGAAGTCGTAGGTCATCACATTGCTGGGCCCGACGTTGTTGACGAAAAAGATGCAGAACGCTGAAGCCGTCGCCGCCAGTTTGAGGCGGCTCATGCACAGCGAAGCGAAAAACAGCGGCACGCCCAACGCCAGGCATAACAAGGGAAAGCCATCGAAGCCGGGCAACAGCACGAAGCACACAAACCCCGCCACCGGGATCGAAAGCGCAATGCCCTTGAGGAAATTCAGGCTTGAGGCCGACGGGTTTTCCCGTGCCGCAAACAGGCTCAGCACCACACCACAAATCGACACCGCGCCCAACCCCGAAGGCCATGCCGTAAAGATCCAGAACGCCGCCACCGCCAGGAACGCCAAGGCACTGCGCAACCCACCGAGCACGCCCTGCTCAATATCCCGGTGCCAGGACATCGCCCCCGGCGCGCCGGGCGGCACCCTGCCTTCTTCGACCGCGACCAGCGTCAATCCCCCCAGCTCAATCAAACGCAGTACTCGAGCCAGTTGCATCAGGCAAAAGTGCGCCTCCTGGCCAAGATGCGAATCCTGCAAGACCAGGCCAAGCCGTTGCGCCAGCTCGGGCAGGTCATCGAGACGCTCCTGCTGCAACGCACCCGCCACCTCTTCAATCAGTGGCACCACCGCTGCCGTCTCATCGAGCATCATCCGCTGGCGCGCCACACCTCGCGCCGCCCGCAGCAGGCTGAGCAGGTCACGGCTGAGCACGCGCAAGGCCTGGGAGCGGCGTCGGCCCTTGGGCCCTTCAAACCAGGCGTGGTCGCGCTGGCTGTCCACCGCCACCAGGCGGCTCAACGCTTCGAGCAACCCTTTACGCTGATCATTGCCCAACAGCTCCGAAGCCGCGGCGCGCACCCCGGCCTGCCACGCGGCCCGCGCTTGAACCGCCAACACCTGCTCCACCCGGCGGGGCCATAAAATCGTGCTGGCGATGGAGGCGCAAAGGATCCCCAGGCTAATCTCCTGACAGCGTGCCACCGCCTCATCGAACACCCCCAGAGGTGCTGCGGTAGCCGGCAACGCGATAATCGCCGTGGTGTAACCCGCCAGTACAAAACCATAGGACGCGTGATTGCGCAGCAGCGAAGCCCCGGTGGTACAGAACGCCAGCCACAGCGCCATGCACAGCAGAAACAACAGCGGTGCCTGGCCAAACACGCCGATCATCGCGATGGAGACCATGGCCCCGACAAACGTGCCTACCAGCCGATACGCGCCTTTGGCCAAGACCATGCCGCTGGTGGACTGGCCAACGATAAACACCGTGGTCAAAGCCCATTGAGGCTGCTGCAAGTCAAAACAGAAGGCCAGGTACAACGCGACCCCGCCGGCGATCATGTTGCGCAAGGCAAACAGCAGATCGTTGCGGGACGGGGCCAGCGTCGCTTGCCAGAAATCAGGGAGCTGAAAGGTGGAAGATTTCATGGAACCCGCATATAGATAGCAAGCTAATGATTAGCATCGTATCTATATTTTTTGCGAATGCCAATGTCGCGGTTATTTGACCAACCGCTTTTCCTTGGACGGCCTGTAGCCAAAGTAGGCGCTGTAGCACTTGCTGAAATGGCTTGGTGAGACAAACCCGCAAGCCACCAGCACATCCACCTGGGACAGCTCGGTGTGTTGAAGCAGCCGGCGAGCCTCGGTAATGCGCAGTTCCAGGTAATAACGCTGAGGTGTGGTGCCCAGTTGCTCCTTGAACAAGCGCTCCAACTGGCGCCGGGAACGGCCCGCATAGACGGCCAGTTGCTCAAGTTCCAGAGGCTCTTCGAGGTTGGCGTCCATCAGGTTGACCACCTCGCGCAACGGCGCGCTCAAGCAGACGTTCTCAGTCGGTTTCACCCGCCGGTAGCGCGACTCCTCAAACGCCAGGATGTCCTCGATCCCCTCCACCAACGCTTTACCGTACAGCCCCTTGATCCAGTCCAGCGCCATATGAAACGCCCCGGACGGACTCGATGCCGTCAACCGGTCGCGGTCAATCACATACGGCTCGCTGCTGACCTGGGTCGCCTTGCAGAACTCGGCCAAGGCCGGGCGATGTTCCGGATGCACGGCGCATCGGTAGCCCCCCAGTAAACCCGCACGCCCGAGGAACCAAGCACCATTCCACAAACCGGCGAGGTTCACCCCCTGCTCCGCAGCGCTTCTCAGCAGATGGATGAATTCGTCGCAGGCCTTCAGTTCGGTGCGATAGCCACCACAAATCACCAGCAGGTCCAACTCTTTAAGCACCGAAGACTCAAGCCGCGCATCGGGCCGGATCACCAACCCCAGGTCGCTGGTCACCTCGCCTTCCTGCAAGCCGAAGGTCGAGGTAGAAAACGACGCGGGCCGCAGCAGGTTCGCGGTGATCAGCGTATCCAGCGCCTGGGTAAACGCCGGCAGCGAGAAATGTTCGAGCAACACAAATCCCGCACGCACCGTCTGACGGGCCTCGCCGGGACTTTCATTCAGGTAACGGAGGTTCTTGCCTTTCATGCCCCCGCTGAACTGCCGTCGCTCGATCAATTGCCTACGCCCTCGCCCGCTTCCAGAGGTTACCCACCACGCTGACCACCGCCAACACCACGGCCCCGGCAATGATCCCCGCTACCGCATTGAGCAACGTCGGCATCAACCACGCCAGCCCGCCGGTGCTCTGGCTCACCGTCTCGATCCAGTGATGCACCACCGGCACACCGTGGGTCAGGATCCCGCCGCCGACCATGAACATCGCCGCCGTGCCGATCACCGACAGGCTTTTCATCATGTACGGCGCCGCCCGCAAGATCGCCCCGCCAATGCTGCGCGCCGCCTGGCCGGGCTTCTGGGTGAGCCACAGGCCCAGATCATCAAGTTTGACGATACCCGCCACCAGGCCGTAGACGCCGATGGTCATGACGATGGCGATACCCGACAACACGATCACTTGCTGCATCAGCGGCGCATCGGCCACGGTGCCGAGGGTGATGGCGATGATTTCGGCAGATAGGATGAAATCGGTACGGATCGCGCCCTTGATCTTGTCCTTCTCGAAGGCCACCAGGTCAGTGGCCGGATCCGACACGGCTTCCACCAGGTGCGCCTGTTCTTCGGTGCGCTTGTGGAAGAAGCTATGGGCGAGCTTTTCGAAACCTTCAAAACACAAATAAGCGCCGCCCAGCATCAACAACGGCGTCACCGCCCACGGCGCAAACGCGCTGATCAGCAAGGCAGCCGGCACCAGGATCAGCTTGTTGACGAAGGAGCCCTTGGCCACCGCCCACACCACCGGGATCTCCCGCTCGGCGCGCACCCCGGAGACTTGCTGGGCATTCAGCGCCAGGTCATCCCCCAACACGCCGGCGGTTTTCTTCGCAGCCATCTTGGTCATCAACGCCACATCGTCGAGCACCGCAGCGATGTCGTCGATCAATACCAGCAAACTGCTTCCTGCCATGGCTCAGGCTTCCCGTGATTCAAAGTGCGCCGAGAATAACGCGGCGCACACCGGGTTAGCGAGCCGTTCAGTGCTGAGGGGTTTGCCAACCACCGCCCAGGCTCTGGATCAGCGCCACACTGCCCTGGCTGAGCTGGCCCTGGGTGTCGCGAAGATTCTGCTCGGCTTGCAGCAACACCAGTTGCTGGGTCAGCACGGCTTCCTGGCTGACGGTGCCGGCGCGCAGCTGCGCCTCCTGGCTGCCGAACAGTTGCTGGTTGCGCTGGTAGACCTGCTGGAAGGCGTCGGCCTGGGTTTGCAGGTGGTTGATTGCCGAGAGGTTATCTTCGACGTTCTGCAAGGCACTGAGCACGGTGCCCCGGTAATTGGCGGCGATCTGGTCGTAGCTGGCCTCGGCCTGCTTGACCGCCGCTTCACGGGCGCCGCCGTCAAACAGGGTTTCCGCCAGGGCCGGGCCCAGGGTCCAGATGCGATTGGGCAGCGAGAATAGCCCGCCAAGGGCACTGCCCCGATAGCCGGCTTCAGCGGTGAGGTCCAGGGTCGGGAAGAATGCGGCTTCAGCCACGCCAATTTTCGCGTTGGCCGCCGCCGCCGAGCGCTCCGCCGCGACCACATCGGGACGCCGTTGCAGCAGGGTCGATGGCAAGGTCAAAGGGGGGCGCGGCAGGACGAAGCTGTAGTCATCCCGCACAGCCACGGCAAACTCGCTCGGCGCCACGCCCACCAGCACGGCCAGCGCATGTTCGTACTGCTCGCGGTCACGCAGCGAGGTCTGTAGATCGGCGATCGAGGTGGTCAACTGGTCTTGGGCCACCAGCAACTGGTCGTTGGTGGCGACGCCCTGGGTGAACTGCACCTGAATCATGTCCAGCAGTTGCTGATTGATCTTCTGCTGTTGTTGCAACAGGCGCACGTCGATATCCATCTGCCGCAGGGCCAGGTAGTTGCTGGCGACGCTGGAACTGATGGACAACCGCACCCCGGCCAGCAATGCGTCGGACTGCTGGGCGGTGGCCTGGCTGGACTCGATCCCGCGCCGCACCAGGCCCCACAGGTCCGGCTCCCAACTGGCGGTCAAGGTCGCGCTGACACTGTTTGAGACCCCGCCCGTCGTGGTACCGGTAGTCGACGTACCGCTGCCGCTGCCTGTCGACCCCCGCGAACCCGACAATCCTACGCCGACGGTCGGCCACAACCCTGCACGACTGGACGCCACCTGCGCCTGGGCCAAACGATAAGCGGCCTCCGCCGCGATGATCGACTGGTTGGCCTTGGCCGAGCGCGCCACCAGGTCGTTCAACACTGGGTCCTGATAGGCCAGCCACCACTGACTGTCCATCGCCCCCTGGGGATTCGACGCCGCACGCTGCCACTGCGCGCCTTCCTTGAATGACTGCGGCAGCTCCATGGCGGGCTTCTGGTAATCGGGCCCGACCATGCAGCCGCCGAGCAGCAGGCTGATGCAAAGCACGCTGTATTTCACATTCATAACCTTGCTTCCTTACGCCGACCCAGGCGCTGTGACGCCCGGTCGAGCCACAGGTAGATCACCGGGGTGGTGTACAGCGTCAGCACCTGGCTGAACAGCAGGCCACCAATAATCGAAATCCCCAACGGCCGGCGCAGCTCCGAACCGTAGCCGGTGCCCAGCACCAGCGGCAGCGCGCCAAGAATCGCCGCCAGGGTAGTCATCATGATCGGCCGAAAACGGATCAGGCAGGCCCGGCGAATCGCTTCCTTGGCCGTGAGGCCGAACTCCCGCCGCTCGGTGATCGCGAAGTCGATCATCATGATCGCGTTCTTCTTCACGATACCAATCAACAGAATCACCCCCACCAGCGCAATGATCGACAGCTCGGTGCCGGTCAGCAGCAAGGCAATCAGCGCACCGACACCGGCCGAGGGCAAGGTCGAGAGGATGGTCAGCGGGTGCATCAGGTTTTCGTAGAGGATGCCCAGCACGATATACACCGAGAGCAACGCGGCGACGATCAGCAACGGTTCGCTGGCCACCGACGACTGGAACACCTGGGCCGTACCGGCAAACTGGCCCACCACACTGGCGGGCATGCGCAGCTGCTTCACCGCGTCGTCCACCATTGCCGTGGCCTGGCCGATGGACGTGCCGGGGGCCAGGTTGAACGAGACCGTCACCGCCGGGAACGTGCCCTGGTGACTGATGGAAATCGCCGTGCGCGCCACCGTGTTGTCCGCCAGGGCCGACAGCGGCACCAGGGTCTGTTGAGTGGTCAGGTTGGGCGCTGCCGTGGTGCCCTTGGTGGCCGTGGCCTGGGTGCCCGTCGGCACGTAAATACCTTTGAGCGCTGAAGGGTCGGTCCAGTATTCCGGGGCGATTTCCATCACCACGTGGTATTGGTTGGCCGCGCGATACAGGGTGGCGACCTGGCGCTGGCCAAAGGCGTCGTACAGCGCCTGGTCGACCGCCGAGATACTCACCCCGAGGCGCGCCGCCGTGTCGCGATTGATCTGCACATTGGCCAGCAGGCTGTTGTCCTGCTGGTCGGTATTGAGGTCGGTCAGTTGCGGCAACTTGTGCAGCACCTCCACCACCTTGGGCACCCATTCGTCCAGGGATTCCTGGTCATCGGCGGTCAGGGTGTACTGGTATTGCGCGCCACTTTGCCGACCACCTACGGTGATGTCCTGGGCCGATTGCAAATACAGCTTGGTGCCCGGCAGGTCGCCAAGGCTGCGCCGGATCTGCCCGATCACCTCGGTGGCGTTGTCCTTGCGGTCGCCCAGGGGCTTGAGCAAGACAAACATCTGCGCGCTGTTGACCGCCCCGCCGCCGCCTCCGCCACCCCCGACAAAGCCAGCCACGGTTTCGATGTTCGGGTTCTTCATCACCTTGCGGTTGATCTCGGTGAAGTCCTTCTGCATTGCCCCGTAGGAAATGCTCTGGTTCGCCAGGATGCTGCCTTGCAAGCGTCCGGTGTCTTCCTGGGGAAAGAAGCCCTTGGGCACCAGCACGTACAGCACGCCAGCGAGGACGATCACCAGCACCGTGACAAAGCCCATCAGCACCGTATGGTCGATCACCCAGCCGAGGGTGCGATCGTAGAAGCGGTGAAAGCGCGAATCCGGGTGTTCGTTGCCTTGGTGAATCTCCTTCGGCGCCCGCAGCAGCACACTGGCGAGCATCGGCGTAACGGTCAGGGAGATCAGCATCGAGATCACGATGGCCACCGACAACGACACCGAAAACTCACGGAACAGCCGCCCGACAATCCCGCCCATCAGCAGCAGCGGAATAAACACCGCCACCAGGGACACGCTGATGGTCAGTACCGTAAAGCCGACTTCACGGGCCCCTTCCAGCGCGGCCTCCACCCGGGTCTTGCCGCGCTCCAGGTGGCGCATGATGTTTTCCACCACCACGATGGCATCGTCCACCACGAAGCCGGTGGAAATGGTCAGCGCCATGAGGGACAGGTTGTTCAGGCTGTAGCCGAGGAAGTACATCGCGCCGAAGGTGCCAAGCAACGACAGCGGTACCACGATCGCCGGCACCAGGGTGCTGCGCCAGTCGCGGAAGAAACCGAACGTCACCAGGGTCACCAGCAGGATCGACACCAGCAAGGTCACTTCCACGTCGTGCAACGAGGCACGAATGGTGGTGGTGCGGTCCATCAGCAGGCTGAGCTTGATCGTCGCCGGAATCGAGCTCTGCAAAAAAGGCAGCGAGGCTTTCACCGCGTCCACCGTTTCGATCACGTTGGCCCCCGGCTGCTTGAACACCACCAGCAACACCGCCGGCTTGCCGTTGGACAGGCCGAAGTTGCGCAGGTCCTGCACGTCTTCGCGCACGTAGCCCAGGTCGGAGATATGGATCAGGTCGCCGTTGTGGGCCTTGACCACCAGTGGCCCATAGTCCTTTTCATCGAGCAACTGGTCGTTCGCCGCAATCCCGTAGTTACGGTCGCCGATGGCCACGTTGCCCTTGGGCAGGTTGACGTTGGAGGCGTTGATCACCTGGCGCACCTGCTCCAGGCTGACGCCGTACTGGTTGAGCCGGTCGGGGTTCAATTCCACCCGCACCGCCGGCAGCGCGCCGCCGCCCACCGTCACGTCACCGACGCCGGTGGTCTGCAACAACTTCTGCTCCAGCAGGGTCGAGGCCACGTCATACATCTGCCCCGGCGTGGCGCTGTCGGAGGTCAGGCTGATGATCAGGATCGGCGAGTCGGCCGGGTTGACCTTGCGGTACGTCGGGTTGCCCGACAGGTCACTGGGCAGGTTGCTGCGGGCGGCGTTGATCGCGGCCTGCACGTCCCGGGCGGCGCCGTCGATGTCGCGGTTCAGGTCGAACTGCAAGATGATCCGCGCCGAGCCGAGGCTGCTGGACGAGGTCATCTGCGTGACCCCGGCGATCTGCCCGAACTGCCGCTCCAGGGGCGTGGCCACCGAACTGGCAACCGTGGTGGGATCGGCACCGGGCAACGAGGCGCTGACGCTGATGGTGGGGAAATCCACCTCCGGCAGCGGCGCCACCGGCAACAGCATAAAGGCCAGCGCGCCAAACAACGCGAGGCCGGCCGCCATCAAGGTGGTTGCAATCGGGCGGCGAACAAACGGCGCGCTGAGGTTCATCGCCATCAGACCGCTTCAGCCGGACGGCGGCTGAAGCGCTGCCCCAGGCTGTGCATGGCCAGAAAGATTACGGGTGTGGAAAACAGCGTCAGCAACTGACTGAGCAACAACCCGCCGATAATCGCGATGCCCAGCGGATGACGCAGCTCCGAGCCAATCCCGGTGCCCAGCGCCAGCGGTACCGCGCCGAACAGCGAGGCCATGCTGGTCATCAGGATCGGCCGGAACCGCAACTCCGCCGCCTGACGGATCGCCGCCACAGGGCTCAGGCCCCCCTCACGTAAGAGTTCCAGGGCGAAGTCGACCATCATGATGCCGTTTTTCATCACGATGCCGATCAGCAGCACAATCCCTATCAAACCGATAATGTCGAACTGCGTGCCGGTCACCAACAGCGCCAGCAAAGCCCCGAGCGCCGCGGAGAGCAACGTCGAGAGGATCGTCACCGGGTGCACGAAGCTCTCGTACAGAATCCCCAGCATCAGGTACACCACCACAATCGCCGCCACCACCAGGAACACCTGATTCGACAGCGACTGCTCGAACGTCGCCGCTGCACCTTCGAGGTTGGCCTGCACCGACAGCGGCAGGCCGACCTTGGCCTCGATGTCCTTGAGCCGCGTGACCGCCGCGCCAAGGGTCTGGCCGGGCGCGAGGTTGAACGACACGTCGGCATACGGAAACTGGCCCAGCCGGTTGATGGTCACGGGCGTACGCACCACCTGCAGGGTCGCCATGCTCGACAGCGGCGCGACCCCGCCGCCCGGGATGTCCACGTACAAGCCCGTGAGCAAGTCCGGCAGGTTGCGCGGCGGATGGTCGGTGGCGATCACCACGTGGTACTGGTTGAGCTGGGTGTAGATGGTCGAGACCTGGCGCTGGCCGAAGGCGTCGTAAAGCACGTCATCGATTGCCTGGGGCGTGATGCCCAGCCGCGACGCCGTGGCGCGGTCGAATGTCAGCTGGATCTGGTTGCCGAACTGCATCGCCTGGCTTTGCACATCGGTGAACATCGGGTCTTGCTTGATCGCCGCCAGCAGCTTGGTGGTCCACTGTTCCAACTCGTCCGGGTCGGTGGCTTGCAGGCCCAGGCGGTAACTGGTGGTGGACACCGTAGCGTCGAGGGTCAGGTCCTGTACCGAGTGCAGGTACAGGCGGATGCCGGCGTCATCGGCGTTGGCATCGGAGAGCCGGCGGATCACTTCGGTGGCGCTGTCACGCTCGCCCCGCGGCTTGAGGTTGATCAGCAGGTTGCCCTGGTTGATGGTCGGGTTGGTCTGGTCGATCCCGACAAAGGACGACAGGCTTTGCACCGCAGGGTCTTTGAGGATTCGGGCGGCCAGGCGCTGCTGTTCGGTCTGCATCTGCTGGAACGAAACCGTCGGCGCCGCCTGGGAGATGCCCTGGATCAGGCCGGTGTCCTGGTCCGGGAAAAAGCCCTTGGGCATGATCACCAGGGTCAGCAGCGTCAGTGCGGCGGTGAGCACCACCGAGATCAGAGTCAGGGTGCGGTGGGCCAGCACCCAGTCGAGGCCACGCACGTAGTGGGTGTTGATGCGGTCGAAGAAATCCGCGCGGCGTTCTTCGTGCTTATTCTTGAGCATCCGCGCGCACATCATCGGCGTCAGGGTCAGCGAGATGAAGGCCGAGATAACGATGGTCACGGCCACCGTCATGGCGAATTCGCGGAACAACCGGCCGACCACATCGCCCATGAACAGCAGCGGGATCATCACCGCAATCAGGGCAATCGACAGCGAAATAATCGTGAAACCAATCTGCTCCGAGCCCTTGAGCGCCGCCTCCAGCGGTGAGTCGCCGGCCTCGATATAGCGCGTGATGTTTTCGATCATCACGATGGCGTCATCCACCACAAAGCCGATGGCGATGGTCAGCGCCATCAGCGTCAGGTTGTTCAGGGAGAAGCCCAACGCATAGGCCACGGCCAGGGTGCCCACCAGCGTCAGCGGAATGGTGACGGCGGGAATGATCGTGGCCGGCACATTGCGCAGGAACGCAAAAATCACGATCACCACCAGCCCGATGGCCATGGCCAGTTCGTACTGCACATCGGTGACCGAGGCGCGGATGGTTTGCGTGCGGTCGGTCAGTACATCGACCTTCAAAGTGCCCGGCAAACTGGCGCGCAGTTTGGGCAGCAATTGCTGCACGCGGTCGACCACTTGAATCACGTTGGCGCCGGGTTGGCGCTGGATATTCAGCACAATCGACGGCGTGCTGTTGGTCCACGCGGCCTGGCGCGGGTTCTCCGGGCCCTGGGTGGAAGTGGCGATCTGCGACAGGCGAATCGGCGCGCCGTTTTTATAGGCGATCACCAGGTCGCGGTATTCCTCGGCCGATTGCAGCTGGTCGTTGGCACCGATGGAATACGCCTGGAACTTGCCGTCGATATTGCCCTTGGCCTGGTTGACGTTGGCCGTGCCGAGGGAAGTGCGCAGGTCGTCGATGGACAGGCCCAGGCTGTTGAGCGCCGAGGTATTCGCCTCCACACGCACCGCCGGGCGCTGGCCGCCGCTGATGGTCACCAGGCCGACACCGGTGATCTGCGAGATCTTCTGCGCCAGCCGTGTATCCGCCAGGTCTTCGACCTTGGTCAGCGGCAAAACGTCGGAGGTCAGGGACAGGGTCAGCACCGGCGCATCCGCCGGGTTGACCTTGCTGTACACCGGCGGGTACGGCAGGTTGGCCGGCAGGAAAGTGCCGGCGGCGTTGATGGCGGCCTGCACTTCCTGTTCGGCGACGTCCAGGGACAGCGACAGGTCGAATTGCAGGGTCACCACCGAAGCGCCGTCGGAACTGGTGGAGTTCATGGACTTGAGGCCCGGCATTTCGCCGAGCTGACGCTCCAGCGGCGCGGTGATGGATGAGCTGACCACATCCGGGCTCGCGCCGGGGTACTGGGTGAAGACCTGGATGGTCGGGTAATCGACTTCGGGCAAGGCCGACACCGACAGCAAGTGATACCCCAACAGGCCCAGCAACAGCACCGCCACCATCATCAAGGTGGTGGCGACGGGACGTTCGATAAAGGGCCGCGAAATGTTCATGCTCGGCAGCTCCTCACTGGGCGACGACCTTCACGGCCGAACCGTCATCCAGTTTGTCGGCGCCTTCGGTGATCACCTGCTCGCCTGGCTTGACCCCGTTTTCGAGCACCGCCGACACATCGCCCATGGACGGGCCGGTCTTGATATTGCGCAGGCTGGCCTTGTCGCCATTCACCACGAACACGAAATCGCCCTTGCTACCATGCTGGATCGCCCGGGTGGGCACCACGGCGACCTGGGTCAAGGTGTCGGCCTTCAGGCGCGCATTGACGAACTGGTTGGGGAACAGCGCATTGCCCGAATCATCGAACTGCGCCTTGACCTTGATGGTGCCGGTGGTGGTGTCCACCTGGTTATCCAGAGCCAATACGCTCCCGGTGGCCAACAGCGCCTTTTTATTGCGGTCGTAGGCCAGCACCGTCACCGCGCCACGGCTCAACGCCTGATTGATCGGCCCCAAATCATCCTCGGGCACGGCGAATACCACAGTAGCCGGGTTCATCTGGGTGATGACTACGATTCCGGTGGTGCTGGTGGTCGTGACGTAGTTGCCGGGGTCTACCAGGCGCAGTCCCACTACACCGTCGACCGGCGAGGTGATAGTGCAGTAGCCGACCTGCACTTCAAGGTTCTGCACATTGCCCTGATCGGCGGCCACGGTACCCAGTTGTTGCTGGACCAGGGAGGCCTGGGTATCGACGGTTTGCTGGCTGGTGGACCCGGCCTTGACCAGTTCGCGGTAGCGCGCCAGATCGCGCTGGGCATTGCTCAATACGGCCTGGTCATGGGCCAGGGTGCCCTTGGCCACGGCCAGTTGGGCCTTGAGGGCACGGTCATCGATTCGCGCAATCACCTGGCCCTTGCTGACGTGCTGGCCTTCCTTGAATTCCACACTGCTGAGGATGCCATCGACCTGGCTGACCACGGTCACGCTGCGGGTGGGAGTGACGGTGCCGAGGGCATCGATGTAAACCGGCACGTCCTGCAAGGTGACAGGCACCACGGCTACCGGTTCGCCGGGGGCGGGTGGCTTGCCTTTATGCCCACCTGCAAAGAAGTGCAAACCCAGGGCAATCAACAACGCTACCAGTAACAACGTGCCAACTGCCCAGGCGAACGTACGTCGTCTGCTTCTCTCCACGGTTTCTCTCTCGAACGCCGAAATCAGAATGGAGCGAGCCGCCTGATTGGCCGCTCGCTGCCCTGAACTCTAGCAGTGCGTACAACTCATGCCTGTACGACCGTGAATGCGTTCAGCATCAAGACAGACAAAGTCAGCTGAGCGCCCCGTAACGCAAGGGCTGCAGCGCGATTCTTGAGCCCTGCGCAAAGCCGGTGCTACCATGCCCGACCGCCTGTCTTGGCAAGGAACCTCCTGGTCTATGAGCACCATTCGCGAGCGCAACAAAGAACTGATCCTGCGGGCTGCCAGTGAGGAGTTTGCCGACAAGGGCTTCGCCGCGACCAAAACCAGCGACATCGCCGCCAAGGCCGGGCTGCCCAAGCCCAACGTCTATTACTACTTCAAGTCCAAGGACAACCTCTACCGCGAGGTGCTCGAAAGCATCATCGAGCCGATCCTGGCGGCCTCCACCCCGTTCAATCCCGACGGCGACCCCAAGGAAGTGCTAAGCGGGTACATCCGCTCGAAAATCTGCATCTCCCGGGATTTGCCGTTTGCCTCGAAAGTATTCGCCAGCGAAATCATGCACGGCGCTCCGCATTTGAGCCCCGAGCAGGTGGAACAGCTGAATGCCCAGGCCAAGCACAACATCGACTGCATCCAGAGCTGGGTTGACCGTGGGCTGATTGCGCCGATTGATCCACATCACCTGATGTTCAGCATCTGGGCGGCGACGCAGACGTATGCGGATTTTGACTGGCAGATTTCAGCGGTGACCGGGAAGGCGAAGCTGGATGAAGCGGATTATGAGGCGGCGGCGCAGACGATTATTCGGTTGGTGCTTAAAGGGTGTGAGCCGGACTGATAGACCGCGGTGTAGCCATCGCAGGCAAGCCAGCTCCCACACTGGATTTGTGCCAGACACAGAATGTATGAACGACGGAGGTCCCCTGTGGGAGCGGGCTTGCCCGCGATAGCGATCTCCCGGACACATCCCGCCAAAACCTGGAAGATCCCTTAAAACATTCCCATCTAGCCTTTCAGAACTCACTTCTGCAAAGGGGCAACGGAATGCCTGATCTACCCGCATCATGTCGTCTACGCACTGGCCGCTATAACGAACCCAACCGAATTTATCTTCTGACCAGCAACACACTGCATCGCGAACCAATATTCAGCGACTTCAAGCTAGGCAGACTGGTTGTTCAGCAATTCAGAATTGCGCAAAATCAGCGGCTGGCAACCTCACTCGCCTGGGTAGTGATGCCCGATCATTTCCACTGGTTGATTTCGCTGGAAAGCGGTTCGTTGGCTGACCTGATGCGCCAAGTCAAATCCAAAAGTACTCGAGTCGTGAATGCTGTTGCCGGGAGAAAAGGGCGTCTTTGGCAACCAGGTTTCCATGATCATGCCGTGCGGCGCGAAGAAAACCTTGAGGGCATCGCTCGGTACATCGTGGCCAATCCCTTGAGGGCGGGGCTCGTGCAAAAATATGGCGACTACCCACTGTGGGATGCGATCTGGCTTTGACTGGAGACCGAGTCGCCGCCATCGCGGGCAAGCCCGCTCCCACATTTTGATTTGTGAATACATTCAACTGTGGGAGCTGGCTTGCCTGCGATGACTATCCATCAGTCACCTCAAATCAAGCAGACACCCCCGCATCCGCCCACAACCCCTGCCCCTCGATCGCACTGATCGCACACTGCTCATCAATATCCGACGTATCCCCGCTGATCCCGATTGCCCCCAGCACCACCCCCCCCTGATCCCGAATCAACACCCCTCCCGGTGCCGGCACCACGCTGCCCTGCCCCAAACTGTTCAACGCCGCAATAAACGCCGGCCGCTGCTGCGCATCCAGCGCCAGCAGCCGCGAGCCTTTGCCCAGGGCTATCGCACCCCAGGCCTTGCCGATCGCGATCTGCGGGCGCAGCAGGCTCGCGCCATCTTCGCGCTGCAACGTAATCAAATGCCCGCCGCTGTCGAGTACCGCAATGGTCAGTGGCGCTGACGAAAGGGTGCGGCCTGCCGCGATGGCATGACTGGCCAGGTTGACTGCGACTTTCAAGGTTAAAGCGCTCATGGGTGCCGTCCTTATCTTGTTATGGGAAAGCCGTGGGGCTCTGTTTGATCAGAAGCCGGATCAAACAAATAGAACACAATAGATTTATTTTTTGTATACAATATTTCGAAACATGCGCACCACACGTCGAAATATTCCTGTCCAGAAGCCTTCCGACGAACGTAAAGGCCACCCAAGAAAATGGATTGACCTGCCCCGCTCGCCGTGAATACACTTCGGACCAACACCACTTGTATACAATTACAAAACGCAAGAGGCACCAAAACCATGAGCAAAATGAGAGCAATCGAAGCCGCTGTCCTGGTGATGCGCCGTGAAGGGGTCGACACCGCCTTCGGTATCCCGGGCGCCGCGATCAACCCGCTGTATTCGGCCTTGCAGAAGGTCGGTGGCATCGATCACGTCCTTGCTCGCCACGTTGAAGGCGCCTCGCACATGGCCGAGGGCTACACCCGCACCAAGGCCGGCAATATCGGCGTGTGCATCGGCACATCGGGCCCGGCGGGCACCGACATGGTCACCGGCCTGTACAGCGCTTCGGCGGACTCGATCCCGATCCTGTGCATCACCGGCCAGGCGCCCCGTGCACGGATGCACAAGGAAGACTTCCAGGCCGTCGACATCACCAGCATCGTCAAGCCGGTGACCAAGTGGGCAACCACCGTCCTGGAACCGGGCCAGGTGCCCTATGCCTTCCAGAAAGCCTTCTATGAAATGCGCTCCGGCCGCCCAGGCCCAGTGCTGATCGACCTGCCATTCGACGTGCAAATGGCCGAGATCGAATTCGACATCGACGCCTACCAGCCGCTGCCCCTGGCCAAGCCGTTGGCGACCCGCATCCAGGTGGAAAAAGCTCTGGCCCTGCTGGACCAGGCCGAGCGTCCATTGCTGGTGAGCGGTGGTGGCGTGATCAACGCCGACGCCAGCGAGCTGCTGGTTGAATTCGCCGAATTGACCGGCATTCCGGTGATCCCGACCCTGATGGGCTGGGGCACGATCCCGGACGATCACCCACAGATGGTGGGCATGGTCGGCCTGCAAACCTCCCACCGTTATGGCAACGCGACGATGCTGAAATCGGACGTGGTGCTGGGCATCGGTAACCGCTGGGCCAACCGTCACACCGGTTCGGTGGAGGTGTACACCGAAGGCCGCAAATTCATTCACGTGGACATCGAGCCGACGCAAATCGGCCGCGTGTTTACCCCGGACCTGGGCATCGTTTCCGACGCCGGCTCTGCATTGACTATGTTCATTGAAGTGGCCCGCGAGTGGAAAGCCGCCGGCAAGCTCAAGGACCGCAGCGCCTGGCTGCACGACTGCCAGCAACGCAAGGCCACCCTGCACCGCAAGACCCACTTCGACAACGTGCCGGTCAAGCCGCAACGGGTGTACGAAGAGATGAACCAGGTGTTCGGCAAAGACACCTGCTACGTCAGCACCATCGGCCTGTCGCAGATTGCCGGCGCGCAGTTCCTGCACGTCTACAAACCCCGCCACTGGATCAACTGCGGCCAGGCCGGCCCGCTCGGCTGGACCATTCCGGCGGCGCTGGGTGTGGTCAAGGCTGATCCGACCCGCAAAGTCGTGGCGCTGTCGGGCGACTATGACTTCCAGTTCATGATCGAAGAACTGGCGGTGGGCGCCCAGTTCAAGCTGCCGTACATCCACGTGGTGGTGAACAACTCCTACCTGGGCCTGATCCGCCAGGCCCAGCGTGGGTTTGAAATGGACTACTGCGTGCAGCTGTCCTTCGACAACCTCAACGCGCCGGAACTCAACGGTTATGGCGTCGACCACGTGGCCGTCGCCGAAGGCCTGGGTTGCAAGGCCCTGCGCGTATTCGAGCCGGGTCAGATCCAGCCTGCACTGCGCAAGGCTCAGGAAATGATCGAAGAGTTCAAGGTGCCGGTGATCGTTGAAATTATCCTGGAGCGGGTGACCAATATTTCCATGGGCACCGAGATCAACGCCGTCAACGAATTCGAAGATCTGGCACTGGTGGGCAACGACGCACCGACTGCCATTTCACTGCTCGATTAAGGAGAACCCCATGCCGCGTTTTGCCGCCAACCTGTCCATGCTGTTTACCGAGCAGGATTTTCTTGCCCGTTTCAAAGCCGCCGCCGACGCGGGGTTCAGTGGCGTGGAATACCTGTTTCCCTATGAATTCAGCTCGGCTGAAATCAAGGCGCAACTCGATGCCCACGGCCTGACCCAAGTGCTATTCAACCTGCCGGCCGGTGACTGGGCCAAGGGCGAACGCGGCCTGGCCTGCCACCCGGACCGGGTCGAGGAATTCCGTGCCGGGGTCAACCTGGCCATCGCCTACGCCCAAGTGCTGGGCAACACCCAGATCAACTGCCTGGCGGGGATTCGTCCTGCCGGTGTGGATAACGAGACGCTTGAAAAAACCTTCGTCGCCAACCTCAAGTACGCCGCCGACAAGCTGCAAGCGGTGGGCATCCGGCTGGTGATGGAGATGATCAACACCCGCGATATCCCGGGCTTCTACCTGAACAACACGGCCCAGGCCCTGTCGATTCGCGAGCAGGTAGGCAGTGCCAACCTGTTCCTGCAATACGACATTTATCACATGCAAATCATGGAAGGCGATCTGGCCCGCACCATGGCCGCGCACCTGGGTGAGATCAACCACATCCAGCTGGCGGACAACCCGGGGCGCAACGAGCCGGGCACGGGTGAGATCAACTACCGCTTCCTGTTCGAACATTTGGACCGCATTGGTTATCAGGGTTGGGTCGGCTGTGAGTACAAGCCGCTGACCACCACCGAAGCGGGTTTGGGTTGGCTCAAAAGCCACAACGCGATCTAACCCACAACACAGAACCCAATGTGAAAGCAGGGCTTGTGTGGGAGCTGGCTTGCCTGCGATGCAGGCAACTCGGTCTCTCAGTTAAACCGAGGTGATGCCATCGCAGGCAAGCCAGCTCCCACAAAAAGCAGCGCTCACATCGAATAAAGAGAGGATTTTCATCATGGCTAAAATCGGATTTATCGGCACCGGCATCATGGGCCAACCCATGGCCGCCAACCTGCAAAAGGCCGGTCACCAACTGTTCCTTTCCGAGCACCACGGCAAGGCGCCGGCTGAATTGATCGACGCTGGCGCGGTGGCCCTGGCCAACCCGCAGCAAGTGGCCCAGGAAGCCGAGTTCATCATCGTCATGGTGCCCGACACCCCGCAGGTCGACGATGTGCTGTTCCGCGCCGACGGCGTTGCCGCAGGCCTGGGCCCGAACAAAGTAGTGATCGACATGAGCTCGATCTCGCCCACCGCCACCAAAACCTTCGCCGCGAAGATCAACGAGACCGGCGCGCGCTACCTCGATGCACCGGTATCCGGTGGTGAAGTCGGGGCCAAGGCCGGCACCCTGAGCATCATGATCGGCGGCGACCCGCACACCTTCGAACGCGCCCTGCCGCTGTTCCAGGCCATGGGCAAGAACATCACCCTGGTGGGCGGCAATGGCGATGGCCAGACCGCCAAAGTGGCGAACCAGATCATCGTTGCCCTGAACATCCAGGCGGTGGCCGAAGCGCTGCTGTTCGCCTCGAAGAACGGCGCCGACCCGGCCAAGGTGCGTGAAGCGCTGATGGGTGGTTTTGCCTCCTCGAAAATCCTCGAAGTGCATGGCGAACGGATGATCAAGGGCACCTTCGACCCGGGTTTCCGTATCAGCCTGCACCAGAAGGATCTGAACCTGGCGCTGGCCGGTGCCAAGGAGCTGGGGATCAACCTGCCGAACACCGCCGGCACCCAGCAGGTATTCAGCACCTGCACCGCCATCGGCGGCGGCAACTGGGACCACTCGGCGCTGATCAAGGGCCTGGAACATATGGCGAATTTTTCGATTCGCAATAAATAACCTCCCCTGTTGGAATGCAATCCCTTGTGGGAGCTGGCTTGCCTGCGATAGCGATCTTTCAGACACCTTCCCATTGCCTGATACACCGCTATCGCAGGCAAGCCAGCTCCCACACTTAATCGCATTTCAAGTTTGAAAATGATGCACCCCTAATAACAAGAATCCCCGGGAGCCCGCTTATGTCGGTCGATCCGCAACACCTGCTTCGCGAGCTGTTTGCCACAGCCATCGACGCCGCCCACCCCCGGCAAGTCCTCGAACCCTATCTGCCCGCCGACCGCAGCGGCCGTGTCATCGTGATCGGCGCCGGCAAAGCCGCCGCCGCCATGGCGCTGGTGGTGGAAAACTGCTGGCAAGGCGAAGTCTCGGGCCTGGTGGTGACCCGCTACGGCCACGGCGCGCCCTGCAAGAAAATCGAAGTGGTCGAAGCCGCGCACCCGGTCCCGGATGCCGCAGGCCAGGCCGTCGCCAAGCGTGTGCTGGAGCTGATCAGCAACCTCAGCGAAGACGACCGCGTGATCTTCCTGCTCTCCGGCGGCGGCTCTGCACTGCTCGCCCTTCCGGCCGCTGGCATCACCCTGGCAGACAAGCAAGCGATCAACAAAGCCCTGCTCAAATCCGGCGCCGCCATTGACGAGATGAACTGCGTGCGCAAGCACCTCTCGGCGATCAAGGGCGGGCGCCTGGCCAAGGCCAGCTGGCCGGCCACGGTCTACACCTATGCGATTTCCGATGTGCCGGGTGACCAGGCCACGGTCATCGCTTCAGGCCCCACCGTCGGCGACCCGAGCACTTCGCAACAGGCGCTGGCGATTCTCAAGCGCTACCAGATTGAAATCCCGGCGTCCGTACGCACCTGGCTGCAAAGCCCGGAGTCGGAAACCGTCAAGCCCGGCGACCCGGTCCTCGCCCGCAGCCATTTCCAGCTGATCGCCCGCCCGCAGCAATCCCTGGAAGCGGTGGCGGTGAAAGTCCGCCAGGCCGGTTTCAGCCCGCTGATCCTTGGCGACCTGGAAGGCGAAGCCCGAGACGTGGCCAAGGTGCACGCCGGTATCGCCCGGCAGATCATCCAGCACGGCCAACCGCTGGCGGCGCCTTGCGTGATCCTTTCTGGCGGTGAAACCACCGTGACCGTGCACGGCAATGGCCGTGGCGGGCGCAATGCCGAATTCCTGCTGAGCCTCACCGACAGCCTCAAGGGCCTGCCCGGCGTCTACGCCCTGGCGGGTGACACCGATGGCATCGACGGCTCGGAAGACAACGCCGGCGCGATCATGACGCCCACCAGCTACGCCCGCGCCGAAGCCCTGGGCTTGAGCGCCAGTGACGAACTGGACAACAACAATGGCTACGGCTACTTCGCGGCCCTCGACGGCTTGATCATCACCGAGCCGACACGCACCAACGTCAACGATTTTCGCGCCATTCTGATCCTAGAGCCCTGAAAGAGAGTCCCCTGAACATGACGCCTGACAAGAAGGTCAAGATCCTCGCCACGCTGGGCCCGGCCACCGACAGCATCGATGACATCCGCGAACTGGTGGAAGCCGGGGTGAATATCTTCCGGTTGAACTTCAGCCATGGCGATCATGCCGACCACGCCCAGCGCTACCAGTGGATTCGCCAAGTGGAACGCCAGCTCAACTATCCCCTCGGCATCCTCATGGACCTGCAAGGCCCGAAGCTGCGGGTCGGGCGTTTTGCCGAAGGCAAGGTGCAACTGATTCGCGGCCAGGCCCTGCGCCTGGACCTCGACCCGACGCCCGGCGACCAGCGGCGGGTCAACCTGCCGCACCCGGAAATCATCGCCGCCCTCAAGCCCGGCATGGACCTGCTGCTGGACGACGGCAAACTGCGCCTGCGGGTGATCACCAAGCACGCCGATGCCATCGACACCACCGTGCTCAATGGCGGCGAACTGTCAGACCGCAAAGGCGTGAACGTGCCCCAGGCGTTGCTGGAACTCAGCCCGCTGACCACCAAGGATCGCCGCGACCTGAGCTTCGGCCTGGAACTGGGTGTGGACTGGGTGGCGCTGTCGTTTGTGCAACGCCCGGAAGATATCCGCGAAGCCCGCGAG
This sequence comes from Pseudomonas sp. Xaverov 83, assembly GCF_019352905.1. Lineage (NCBI taxonomy): Bacteria > Pseudomonadati > Pseudomonadota > Gammaproteobacteria > Pseudomonadales > Pseudomonadaceae > Pseudomonas > Pseudomonas sp. Xaverov 83. The sequence goes on from NZ_JAAAFU010000009.1 coordinate 56,070, forward strand.
TTGATCGGCGACAAGGCATTCCTGATGGCCAAGATCGAGAAGCCCTCCGCGGTGCAGCGCCTGCAGGAAATCGCCGAGCTGAGCGACGCGATCATGGTCGCCAGAGGAGACCTGGGGGTGGAAGTGCCGGCGGAGAGCGTGCCGCAAATCCAGAAGGACATCATTGGCGTCTGCCGTCAGCTGGGTAAACCGGTGGTGGTGGCCACGCAGATGCTCGAGTCCATGCGCTTCTCACCGGCGCCGACCCGCGCCGAGGTCACGGACGTGGCCAACGCGGTGGCTGAAGGGGCGGATGCGGTGATGCTCTCGGCGGAAACCGCTTCCGGTGAATACCCGCTGGAAGCGGTGTTGATGATGAGCAAGATCATTCGCCAGGTGGAAAACGGCCCGGACTACCAGACGCAACTGGACGTCAGCCGGCCCAAGGCGGATGCCACGGTGTCGGACGCCATCAGCTGCGCGATTCGCCGTATCAGCAGCATCCTGCCGGTGGCGGTGCTGGTGAACTACAGCGAGTCGGGCAGTTCCAGCCTGCGGGCGGCGCGGGAACGGCCGGCGGTGCCGATTCTGAACCTGACGCCGAACCTGTCCACGGCACGGCGCTTGAGCGTGGCATGGGGCGTGCATTCGGTGGTGAATGATCGGCTGCGGCAGGTGGATGAGGTGTGTTCCACGGCGCTGGAAATTGCCCAGGCACAGGGCATGGCGCAGCGCGGGGATACGTTGGTGATCACCGCGGGGGTGCCGTTTGGGCAGCCGGGGTCGACCAATTCGTTGCGGATCGAGACATTGATCTAGCGCCTGTAAGGGCCCCTTCGCGAGCAAGCCCGCTCCCACATTTTGATCACTGTTCGACATGACAACTCGGTCGAATGTGGGAGCGGGCTTGCTCGCGAAGGGGGCAACTCGGTCCCTCAGACTCACTCACCATGCCCAACCAATCCTGCCCCGACTGGGCCGAAGCCCTGCTCAACGGCTTCAGCCAGATTTTCCTCCAGCGCCACCCGCTGTGTGGCCTGCTCTGCCTGCTGGCGATCCTGATCGGCGCCCCGGCCCTGCTCGGCGGCGCACTGCTGGGCGGTGTCGCCGGTTTGCTGACCGCCCAACGCCGCGGCTATCCCAAGGCCGAGCGCCAGGCTGGCCTCTATAGCTATAACGGCGTGCTACTCGGCTTGCTGATCAGCCAGCATTTCACCTGGTCGGCACTCTTGCCACCGTTGATCCTCGCCTGTGGCGGCCTCAGCGCGATCGTCACCCGCCAGTGGCTCAAACGCGCCTCCACCCCGGACGATCTGCCCGCCTACACCGCACCGTTTGTCGTGCTCGGCTGGCTGCTGCTCGGCACCACTCCACCTGTCGCATTCGCCGCCAGCGAACCCGGCACCTGGGCGCTGCTCTGCGCACCGTTTAATGGCCTTGCCCAAGTCATCCTGCTGAACCAGCCTCTGGCCGGCCTGTTGATCGCCCTCGGCCTGCTGCTCGCCAACCGCCGCGCCGCGTTGTGGGCATTGACCGGTGCGAGCCTCGGCGTGCTGCTCGCCCTGCTGATGGACGAGCCCGCCAGCGCCCTGCTCGGCCTGCACAGCTATAACCCGGCTCTGGCGGCATTGGCCCTCAGCCAGCAACGCCGCCACCCCTGGCTGCCGCTGACCGGCATCCTGCTGGCGATCATCCTCACGCCGGGCTTCACCGGCCTGAACCTGCCAGCGCTGACCGCGCCGTTTATCCTCGCCACCTGGCTGGTGCGCGCCAGTCAGCGGGTGATGCAGAAAACCCGCATGGACAGCCCCTTCGAATCCCCCTAGGCTTCGCTGATCTTCGATTCAGGCGACTTCCATGGACAGCAACAAACACTGGCGTGAACGTCTCTACGTCATGGTGTTCCAAAGCGACACCCCGGCCGGCCGGCGCTTCGACAGCACCCTGCTGTTGATCATTCTCGCCAGCCTGGTGATCGTGATCCTCGACAGCATCCAGGCGGTCCACGACAACTACGCCAACGTGCTGGCCTATATCGAGTGGGGCTTCACGATCATCTTCGCCATCGAGTACGGCCTGCGGCTGTATTGCTCGCCCAAGCCGTTGCGCTATGCCTTCAGCTTTTATGGGCTGGTGGATTTGCTGGCCATCGTGCCCGGGATCCTGGCCCTGTATTACAGCGACGCGCAGTACCTGTTGATCATCCGAATCATTCGGATGCTGCGGATCTTCCGAGTGCTCAAGCTCGGCCCGTATCTCAAGCAGGCCAACTACCTGATGTCGGCGCTGCGGGGCAGCAAGCAGAAGATCGTGGTGTTCCTGGTCAGCGTCTGCACACTGGTCACGGTGTTCGGCACCTTGATGTACGTGATCGAAGGCCCGGAACACGGCTTTACCAGCATTCCCAAGGGCATCTATTGGGCGATCGTGACCCTGACCACCGTGGGTTTTGGCGATATCGTGCCGAAGACCCCGCTGGGCCAGGTAATTTCGTCGCTGGTGATGATCACCGGTTACTCGATCATCGCCGTGCCCACCGGGATCTTCACCGCCGAACTGGCCAACGCCATGCGTGGCGAAATGCTGCAAACCGATTGCCCGGTGTGCAAGAAAAACAGCCATGAGCCGAACGCCGCGTTTTGCTCACGCTGCGGCAATGGGCTTTTCAAGAAAGTGGAATAAGCAAAGTTCTTTTTAATCTTTAAGCGACTATGCGCCCCCCGTTATAGTCGCTGGCATATTGCCCCTATGTGTTTCAAAACCTTCTCGAACAACAAGGAATGAGCAGTGAAAAAACTCGTTAGTGCCTCTCTCCTGGCCGCCGGCCTTGCACTGGCTGGCGTCGTCCAGGCCGCCCCGGTCACCCTGCTCAACGTCTCCTACGACGTGATGCGCGACTTCTACAAAGACTACAACGCCGCCTTCCAGAAGCACTGGGCCGCCGAGCACCCGGACGACAAGCTGACCCTGCAGATGTCCTTCGGTGGTTCGAGCAAACAAGCGCGCTCGGTGATCGACGGCCTGCCGGCTGACGTGATCACCATGAACATGGCCACCGACATCAACGCACTGGCAGACAACGGCAAGCTGGTGCCCGACAACTGGGTCACCCGCCTGCCGAACAACAGCGCGCCCTTCACCTCGGCCACGGTGTTCATCGTACGTAAAGGCAACCCGAAAGCCCTGAAAGACTGGCCGGATCTGCTCAAGGACGGCGTACAAGTCATCGTGCCGAACCCGAAGACTTCCGGTAACGGCCGCTACACCTACCTGTCGGCCTGGGGTTATGTGCTGAAGAATGGCGGTGACGAAGAGAAGGCCAAGAAGTTCGTGGGCGACCTGTTCAAACACGCCCCCGTGCTGGACACCGGTGGCCGTGCGGCGACTACCACGTTCATGACCAACCAGATCGGCGATGTGTTGGTGACCTTTGAGAACGAAGCAGAAATGATCGCCCGTGAATTTGGCCGTGATCAGTTCGAAGTGATCTACCCGAGCGTTTCCGCAGAAGCTGAGCCGCCGGTGTCGATTGTCGACAAAGTGGTCGAGAAGAAAGGCACCAAAGTGGCTGCCGAGGAATACCTGAAGTACCTGTGGTCGCCGGAAGGCCAGGAAATTGCCGCCAACAACTACCTGCGTCCACGTGACCCGAAAGTGCTGGCCAAGTACACCGACCGTTTCCCGAAGGTCGACTTCCTGTCGGTAGAGAAAACCTTTGGTGACTGGCGCACCGTGCAGAAGACCCACTTCAATGATGGTGGGGTTTTTGACCAGATCTACTCCGGCCAGTAATCCGCTCTAACTGGAGAAACCCGGTCAAAAATGTGGGAGCGGGCTTGCTCGCGAATGCGGTGGATCAGTCGGTACATCCGGTGACTGTCACACCGCATTCGCGAGCAAGCCCGCTCCCACATTTGTTTCAGTGTTCAGCCGTTACATCGGCGGCGTCACGCCATCCTTACCCGCAGAAATCGCCTGGGCCGTCACGCTCCCATCCTCACCCTTCGCCGCAAACATCACCACTTTCACCCCCGGCTTCAGCAAGCTGCGATCACCCGGTTCCAGGTTGACGATCGGCACATCATCCGGCACCACGATCTTTTGCTCGCCGCCCTTGTACTTGACGGTCAACGTCCGGCCCTTGCTCACCACCAGGTCACCCACGGTACCGTTGGTCATGCTGCTGCCTTCCTTCAGGTCGAACGCCCGATGCCCGTCGCCGGTACCCGCCATGGCCGGTGGGAACACATGCACTTCCAACGCCGTCAGGGTGCCATCCGCGTTAGGCATGGCCGCCGAGCCGATATAACTGCCAGGCTTGATGTCTTCGATCTTGGCCAAGGTGACTGCACGCACCAGCGTGTCCTTGGTCAGGTGCACGGTGACGTCTTCACCGCTGTTGACCTTGACGTGCATCGCGTCGCCGTCCATCGCGGTAATCGCACCCCGTACGCCGACACGCGGGGCATCCGCGGCCTGGGCAACGCCCACGGTCATCAGCGCGGCCAGACTTGAGGCCAGGAGCATCTTGTTGAATGTCGTCTTCATGGCAGTCGATTTCCTGTTTATGCAGTTGTGACTGAATGTATCATCGACCTTCAGCCCGAAAGTTAACGTTTCAGTCATTAATTCCCGGCATGAGTGTTATCACCGCAGACGGGCTACTCCCGCTCCGGCTCAATCATTATTCTCGCTCGCCTCTTTCCTTCGCTTTTATGAGAACACCATGAACGCTACGCCCCACGCTACAAACACCATGACCCGAGGCATGGTGATGCTGTTTGCGTTCTGTTGCGGCGCCATCGTCGCCAACATCTACTACGCGCAACCGATCATCGAACTGATCGCCCCGGACATCGGCCTCACGCCGGCCATGGCCAGTCTGATCGTGTCCCTGACCCAGATCGGCTATGCCCTGGGCCTGTTCTTCCTGGTGCCGCTGGGCGACTTGCTGGAAAACCGCCGGCTGATGATCATCACCACCGTGGTGGCCATCGCCAGCCTGCTGGGTGCGGCGTTCACCGAACAGCCGAACCTGTTCCTGCTGGTGTCGCTGCTGATCGGCTTCAGTTCGGTGTCGGTACAAATCCTGATTCCGCTGGCGGCGCACCTGGCGCCGGCCGAATCCCGTGGCCGGGTGGTCGGCAGCATCATGGGCGGCTTGCTGCTGGGCATCCTGCTGGCCCGGCCGGTGTCCAGCGTGGTGGCCGACCACTTCGGCTGGCGCGCCATGTTCATGGCCGCCGCAGCCCTGATGGCGTTTATCAGCGTGGTGCTGATGCTGACCATCCCCAAGCGTCAGCCGGATCACGCCGCCAGCTATGGCCAGTTGCTGGGCTCCCTGGGCACCTTGCTGCGCCGCCAGCCGGTGCTGCGCCAGCGGGCGTTTTACCAGGGCTGCATGTTCGCCACCTTCAGCCTGTTCTGGACCGCCGCCCCGCTTGAACTGTCCCGCAACCATGGCCTGAGCCAAAGCCAGATTGCCCTGTTTGCCCTGGTCGGTGCCCTGGGCGCCATCGCCGCCCCCATCGCCGGGCGCCTGGCGGATGCCGGCCACACTCACCGCGCCTCACTGCTGGCGATGGTGTTTGCTGCGCTGAGTTTCCTGCCGGCCTTCGTGCACCCGCTGTACAGCGTGATTGGCCTGGCGGTGACCGGCGTGGTCCTGGACTTCTGCGTGCAGATGAACATGGTCCTCGGCCAACGCGCCATTTACGCCCTCGACGCCAACAGCCGCAGCCGCCTGAACGCGCTGTACATGACCAGCATCTTCATCGGCGGCGCCTTCGGCTCGGCGATTGCCAGCAGCGTGTACGAACATGGCGGCTGGCTGGGGGTGATGCTGGTGGGCAGCGCCTTCCCGCTAGTGGCGTTGTTGCGTTTCCTGAGTGCATCGCGGCAAGGCGCGGTAGCGACTGCCTAGTTACAACCGCACCAATTTCTCCAAAGCCGCATCGGCCAGAAATGACGAGCGGCTTTTCACTTTGTGCTCCCGCACATAACGGTCGATACGCTGGATCACATAGCCGGGCAAGGTCACGTTGACCTTCTCGGTCTTGCCCAGATACGGCGAGATGTCGAGCTCCAACATTCCCCAGCCCATGCCGGCGTAATCCTCATTATCGTGATGGGCGGCCACCGACGTTGGCATCGGAATCACCCGGCCTTCTGCGGCGATCTCTTGCAGCATGATGTGCGCCACTTCAACCGCCGCGTTGTAAGCCTCTTCAAAACTGTCCCCGGCGGTCACCGCACCTGGAATGTCGGGGATCTGGATACCGGTGGCGACAAAGTCATCGCCCCATTCGATACAGATTGGGTATTGCATGGAAAATCTCCTTAAACCGTCCTAAAACGAAAACAGCCCGGCACGTTTCCTGATACTTCGCACGGTGCCCATGGGCAGATCCTTCTTGGGATGGGGCACCGGTATCGTGTACGGGTTATAGCGGTGGGTGAAAAGATGATGGCTGCCCGTCACCCGATCCAGCACCCAACCTGCCTCTTGCAGCTCTTTGATCAATAGCCTGCTTTGCACCACAGCCTCCTTGCTCTGGCTCGAATAAAGGTAACTCCAGAGTTATCTTTACTCAAGCACAGAATTCATCAGGCTGACTGGCGGCTGTTTTACCGGATGTTGGAAAAACAACGAATCTATTCCCTTAAGGAATAAATTCTATGCCCCCGAATTGACTTCCACGCTTTTCCTAAAGGCCCCATGATTCCCGAAACGCCACGCCACAAGGACACCCGATGGACCGCCTCACTGCCATGGAAACCTTCGTCCACGTCGTCGAGACCGGCTCGTTTTCCGCTGCCGCAAAACGTATGGGAGTCGGCCAGCCCGCCGTTTCCAAAGGCATAGCGCAACTGGAAGCCCGGTTGGCGGTCAGCTTGCTGATGCGCTCCACCCGGGGCCTGACGCCCACCGAGGCCGGGCTGGTATTTTTTGAAAAGGCCAAACGCGCGGTCGACGAAGCCAACGGTGCCGACGACGCCGCCCGGGGCGCCGGCAACGGCCTGTCGGGCAACTTGCGTATCAGCGCCGGCGTGACCTTGTCCCGCTTGCACATCATTCCCAACCTGGGCCCGTTCCTTGAGCAGCACCCCGGTTTGAATGTGGACGTGGTACTCGACGACCGCCTCCTCAACCTGGTGGAAGAAGGTATCGACGTCGCCCTGCGCATCGGCAACCTGAGTGACTCCGGCCTCACTGCCCGCAAGATCGGCCAAAGCCCCAGCCGGGTGTTCGGCACCCCGGCCTACTTCGAACGTTACGGCGAGCCCCACACCCCGGCAGATCTGCTGCACCACCAGGCGGTGATCTATAGCTTGAGCGAAAGCACCTGCTGGCCCTTCAGCCAAGGTGCTCATCAATACCCCATCGTCGCCGACGGACGCCTGCGTGTTACGTCATCCGAGGGCATACGCGCAGGCGTCCTCGCCCACCATGGGGTGGCCATGACCGCGGAATGGATGTTCGCCCCGGAGATCGCCAGTGGCGAGGTCAAGGCGGTGCTGACTGACTGGGAACTACCGCCCCGGGACTTGTGGGCGGTAACGCCGACAGGCCGGATGGCAGGTGCCAAGGCCCGGGCGTTTATCGAGTACGTGGAGGGCGTGTTCAGCCGCTAAACCACCCGCCCATCCCAGCCTACCGTCACATGGCGCGGCAACTCCCGCCGATGCTGCAACAACCACGCATCCAGCGTGTGCCCCACATGGGTCAGCACACCCAACTCGGCCTTCACCTCATCAATGCACTGCAACGCCAACGTCAGGTCATTGTGATTACGCGGAGCCTGGGGTTGCGGCGGCATGGAGCAGTCCAGCACCAGTACATCCAGCGGTTCACGCTGCAGCCAGTCGCGGGTAGCCGGTGGCAGGCCAACGGTGTCGGTGAGGTAGGCGATGCGCCTCCCCTCGCCTTCCAGCAGATAACCCAAGGTGGGTTTGGAGTGCACCAACGGCAGCGCAGTGACGCTCAGCTCACCCAACCGGCGGGTTTCAAACTCGGCAAACGGCTGGCTGAAATCGAGGATGCCGGGGTGCTTGTACAGGTCGGACAACCCTTCCGGATCCACCGGACCATGCACCGGAATCACCAGCCCTTGCCCCCAACGCAAATGCAGCAGGCCTTGGGCGTGATCGGCGTGGTAGTGGGTCTGGAGAATCCCGTTGAAACTGCGGGGCGGGAAGCGTTCGGTGAGGTCGGGCAACCCGCTGTCGATCAACCAGCGCTGGTCGCCGCACTCAATCAACGCGCTGCATGGGCGACGCCGCAGGCTCTCGTCACGGCGGGCCAAATCACAGGCCGCGCACTCACAGCCATACACCGGGACTTGCCGCGCATCGCCGGTGCCCAGCAGAGTCAGGCGCATGCCGGTTGCCCGTCGAGGCAGCCCAGCAGGCGCTCGACCGTGTGTTCCAGTTGGCCGGAGTTGTCGAGCAGGAAAACATCCGGTGCCGAGCTCAAGCCTTCGGCGAATCGCGCATTGCGTGCCAGCCGCTGATCAATCTCCGCCACGGATTCGCGGCCCCGCGCCAGCAAACGCTGGCGCAAAACGCCTTGATCCACCGTCAGCAATACCACCAGCAGGTTCGGGTAACGCAAGCGGGTTTGCGCCAGGTGGCCGCGAGAGCCGTTGACCAGCACGTCATCTCCCGCCGCCAGCCACCCGTCGATTTCCCGGGGGATGCCGTAGGACAAGCCGTTGGCGTGCCAACTGAGGGCAAACGCGCCCTCGGCTTCCATCGCGGCAAACTGCTCCGGGCTCACACCCTGCGCCGCTTCGCCCACCGCTTCCGCCGAGCGGGTGATGACCCGCCGCACAATGCGGCAGCCACGCTCGGCCAAACGCGGGCGTGCGGCATCCAGCAGGCTGTCCTTGCCCGAACCCGATGGTCCGATGAGATAGATCAACCTGCCTGCCATCAAAACACCCTCTTCGCTTGTCGCCAGACTTGTTGGACCACTGGCAGTCCGTCGCGGCTTTTTTTGGCTTGCACCAGGTCGGCCCGCAGACCGATAGCGATTTCGCCGCGATCACTCAGGCCCGCCGCGTGTGCGGGTGCCAGGCTGATCATCTTGACCGCCCGGGATAGGTCGCCACCGTCCTGTTGATCGGCCAGCACGAACGCCGCTTGCAGCAGGCTGGCCGGGTAGTAGTCACTGGAAAGTATATCCAGCAATCCTTCGGCAGCCAGGCCGGCGGCGGCCACATTACCCGAGTGGGACCCGCCACGCACCACGTTCGGCGCGCCCATCAGAACTTTCATGTTCAGTTCCTGGCAGCCACGGGCCGCTTCCAGGGTGGTGGGGAATTCGGCGATGGTCATCCCGTAGCGTGCCGACTCCTCGACGTGAGCCAGCGTTGCATCGTCATGGCTGGCCACGGACAAGCCGCGCGCCAGGCAATGCTCGACGATCGCGGCGCGGTAGCGGTCGCTGTATTCCTTCGAGTTGGCCATTTGCAGCTTGATGAACGCGTCCATGGTCTCGTCGTTCAGGTGGTACTTGCCCATGTAGTACTCACGGTACTTGGATTCGAGCACGAACTGGCGCTGGCCCGGCGAGTGGTCCATCACCGACACCAACTGCACCAGCGGGTTTTCCACCAGGTCACGAAACACGCTCAAGGTGTCGGGGTGGCACAGCTCGCAGCGCAGGTGCAGACGGTGTTCGGCGCGGGTCAGGCCGGCGCTTTCTGCCGAGGCGATGGCATTGAGCATCGCCGGCAGTTTTTGCATGCGGTTGCCCTTGGGGTTCACGTCGCCGATGGACACCGCGTCGAATACCGTGGTGATGCCGGCCGCGATGATTTGCGCGTCATGGCTGAGCACCGCCGAGGTCGACGGCCAGTCCACGCCGGGGCGCGGGGTCATGTGTTTTTCCAGGTTGTCGGTGTGCAGTTCCACCAGCCCCGGCAGCAGGAAATCACCGTCGAGGTCCTGGGCCTGGGGCAACTGGCTGCGGCCTTCGGCGATGTCGGCGATCAGTCCGTCCCGCAGCACTACGCTGCCAAGGAACATGCGATCAGCCGTCACCAGCCGGGCATTACTGAGGATCTGTTCAGCGGGCATGGGCGTATTCCTCTTGGGCAACGGGCGCGGGAGTCATGTCGAAATGGCGGTCGGCCACCGCTTCACGGGCGGCGCGGTCGTGGAAGATGCCGATCAGTGCGGCACCGCCGGCCTTGGCTTCGTTCATCAGTTCCAGCACCACCTGTCGGTTGCTGTCGTCGAGGGACGCGGTGGGTTCGTCCAGCAGCATCACCGGCCAGTCCACCATGAAGCCACGGGCGATGTTGACCCGCTGCTGCTCGCCGCCGGAGAACGTGCCGGGTGCCAACTGCCATAGGCGCTGGGGAATGTTCAGGCGGGTCAGCAGATGCTCGGCGCGCGACTGTGCATTGGCCTTCGACCAGCCACGGGCCAGGGCGGGCTCCATCACCACATCCAGGCAGGCCACGCGCGGGATCACCCGCAGAAACTGGCTGACGTAGCCCAGGGTCTGCTGGCGCACTTGCAACACCTCCCGAGGCTCGGCACCGACCAGCTCCAGCCATTCGCCGAGGTGCTGCACACGAATGCTGCCGCCTGCCGGTAAATAGTTGCCGTACAAGGTGCGCAGCAACGTACTTTTACCGGCGCCGGACTGGCCATGCAGCACCAGGCATTCACCGCCTTTCACGCTGAACTCCACCCCGCGCAGCACGTTCAGCACTACGCCGTTCTGCTGGTGCAAGGTGAAGGTTTTCGAGAGGTCACGGACCTCGATCAAGGCATTCATCATGGCTGCAATACCGAAGACACCAGCAGTTGAGAGTAAGGGTGCTGTGGATCGTCGAGGATCTGATCCGTCAGCCCGGTTTCCACCACCCGGGAGCGGCGCATCACCATCAGGCGATCGGCCAGCAGGCGCGCCACGGCGAGGTCGTGGGTCACGATCACCACCGCCAGATCCAGCTCGCGAACGAGGCCGCGCAGCAGGTCGAGCAAGCGCGCCTGTACCGATACGTCAAGGCCGCCGGTGGGTTCGTCCATAAACACAAGGCGCGGGCTGGAGACCAGGTTGCGAGCGATTTGCAGGCGCTGTTGCATGCCGCCGGAGAAGGTCCGGGGCAAGTCATCAATGCGCTGCGGGTCGATTTCCACCTGGCCGAGCCAGTCGAGGCCGGCGCCGCGCAGTTGCTCATAGTTGCGCACGCCTTGAGCCATCAAGCGCTCGCCGATGTTGGCGCCGGCCGACACGCCCATGCGCAAACCGTCCCGTGGGTTTTGCTCGACAAAGCCCCACTCGGTGCGCAGCAAGGTGCGGCGTTCGGCTTCGCTGGCGCTGTACAAATCCAGCCATTCGCCGCCCTTGCCGCGATAGCCGATGTTCCCGGCCTGCGGCGGCAAACGTCCGCTGAGCAACGAGAGCAAAGTGGACTTGCCCGAGCCGGATTCGCCAACAATCCCCAGCACTTCGCCAGGGTACAAATCGAAGCTGACGTCCTGGCAGCCCTTCTCTTCGCCGTATAACAACGACAGATCACGCACTTGCAAAAGAGGCTGGCTCACTGGTTGTTCTCCTTGACCCGTTGGGCGCAATACCAGGTGTCGGAACACACAAAACTCTGGGTACCGGCGTCGTCGAGAATCAGCTCATCGAGGAACGATTCATGGCTGCCGCAGATGGCGCAGTTGTGTTCCCACTTCTGCACTTCGAACGGATGGTCTTCAAAGTCCAAGCTAGTGACCTGGGTGTACGGCGGCACCGCGTACAGACGCTTTTCGCGACCGGCACCGAACAGCATCAGCGCCGGGCTCATGTCGAGTTTCGGGTTGTCGAATTTCGGGATCGGCGACGGGTCCATCACGTACCGCTCATCCACCATCACCGGGTAGGCGTAGCTGGTGGCGATATGGCCAAAGGTGGCGATGTCTTCGTAGAGTTTTACGTGCATCACCCCGTAGTCATTCAGGGCGTGCATGGTGCGGGTCTCGGTTTCCGACGGTTCGATAAAGCGCAGCGGCTCCGGGATCGGCACCTGGTAGACCATGATCTGGTCGGCGTGCAGCGGGGTTTCCGGGATGCGGTGGCGGGTCTGGATCACCGTGGCGTCCGGGGTGCTTTCAGTGGTGGCGACGCCGGCGGTGCGCGCGAAAAAGCGCCGGATCGACACGGCGTTGGTGGTGTCGTCGGCGCCTTGGTCGATGACCTTGAGCACGTCATCGGCCCCCAGAATCGCGGCGGTCAGTTGCATGCCGCCGGTGCCCCAACCGTAAGGCAGCGGCATCTCGCGACCGCCGAACGGTACCTGGTAACCGGGGATCGCCACGGCCTTGAGCAAGGCGCGGCGGATCATGCGTTTGGTCTGCTCGTCGAGGTAGGCGAAGTTGTACGCCGGGTCACGGGCAGGTGTTTGGGTCAGGTCATTCATGGCGCGTGCCCTCGGCCGGTTGGCGCAGTTTGCGGATCAGTTCCAGTTCGGACTGGAAGTCCACGTAGTGAGGCAATTTGAGGTGGGAAACAAAGCCCGCCGCCTCGACGTTGTCGCAGTGGGACAGCACGAATTCCTCCTGCTGGGCCGGCGAGACGATCTCTTCGTTGAACTCATTGGCCCGCAGCGAGCGGTCCACCAGCGCCATGCCCATCGCCTTGCGCTCGGCATGCCCGAATGCCAGGCCGTAGCCCCGGGTGAACTGCGCCAGCTCGGTGGCCGAGCCGACGAACTGGTTGACCATCTCGCACTCGGTGACTTCGATGCTGCCCAGGCAGACCGGGAAACCCAACTCTTCCGGGTCGATCCACACCTCCACATCGCCGATACGAATCTCACCGGCAAACGGGTGGTTGCGGCCGTAGCCGCGCTGGGTCGAGTAACCCAGTGCCAGCAGAAAACCTTCATCGCCACGAGCCAGGGCTTGCAGACGCTGGGCGCGGTTGGCCGGGTATTCCAGCGGGTCGCGGGTGATGTCGGCGACGCTGCCGGTGTCGTCGGATTCGTTCTTGATCAGCCCTTCCTTGGCCAGCAAGCCGAGTACCCGAGGGCATGGTTCAAGGGCAGCATCCGGCGTGGTTTGCGGGCCAGGGTATTCACCTTCGGCCAGCAGTGCGAAGTCCAACAGGCGGTGGGTGTAGTCGAAGGTCGGGCCCAGCAGTTGCCCACCCGGCACGTCCTTGAAAGTCGCCGACAAACGCCGGCTCAGGGACATCTGCGCGGTATCAATCGGCAGGCTCGGGTTAAAGCGCGGCAACGTGGTGCGGTAGGCCCGCAGCAGGAAGATCGCTTCCACCAGATCCCCCGCCGCTTGCTTGATTGCCAGCGCAGCCAGCTCTGTGTCGTACAGCGAGCCTTCGCTCATCACTCGCGCCACCGCCAAAGGCAGTTGCTCGCGGATCTGCTCCACGCTCAGTTCCGGAATGGAGGTATCGCCCCGGCGTTTTTTCGCCAGCAGGCGGTGGGCATTGTCGATGGCCTGTTCGCCACCCTTGACGGCTACGTACATCAGGCATGCTCCTGTGTAATTCGGGTGCTGCGTGGCAGGCCGATCAGGTGGTGGCCGGCGGCGAACAACACGTCCAGGCCACGGGGAAACGTCTCGCGGCGTTGACGCTCCAGCCAGAACGCCTGGGGCACCGGCAGGTTGACCTGACGCTGGGTCTTGATCCCCGGACCGCGCCAGTTCAAGGCGCGACCGGCTTCCAGGTCGGTCAACTGGACCAGCAAGGTGCAGGACTGATCGGGGTAGCGGTCATTGCCGTGGTCGAAGCCGCTGAGGTCGAGCAAGTCCTGTTCACCGAGCAAGGCGAACGCGGCCTCTTCACGGTTGGCGGTCAGCGGGCAGCCGCAGTGGAACGCCAGGTTGGCGCGAATCAGCGGTGTGTCGAAGCACGGCGCCAGCCACAGCGGCGTGTCCATATCCAGCAGCGCCAGGCACAGCGCGTATGTAGCGGGGGCCAGGCCTTCAAGGCTGGGGGCCGCGGGCAAGGATTGGATCAGGCCGGGCTCGGCGAGGGCCTTGAGGGCCCCGCGAAAACCGCGCTGGGCGTCCAGCACCGGGTCAACAAAGGCCGGTTGCAAGCGTTGGGCATTCATCAGTTTTCTCCTCGAACCAGGGTGAAGAACTCGACCTTGGTGGCGGCGGTGTCGGCCTCTTTGTGCGCCCGGCGTTCGGCCTGGGCGTTGGCCAGTGAGCCGATCAGGTCGCTGAGCCAGGGGCTCGGGTGCGCGCCCTGCAAATGCGCATCCGCCAGGGCCGCCAGTTCGGCATGGACCTTGTCGCGCCCGGCCAGGTAGCTGTAGCCGGTGCGCCCGTCTGCCAGGCGCACCACGCAGCGGGTCACGCTCATTTCGCCGAGGTTGAACGGCGCGCCATTGCCGCCCATGCGGCCGCGCACCAGGGTCATGCCGATTTCCGGGGCGCGGATCAGTTGGTAATCCACGTCGCGCAGGGCGTCTTCATGGGGCAGCAATTCACTGCGAAAGGCGCGGGCGAGCACGCCGATCCAGTGTTGACGCGGGGACAGGTTCATCGGGGTCTCCATCAGGTCACCACTTGGTACTGGAAGCGATCCGAACGGCTGGTGGACTGCGCCAGCTCCACCGGGCGGCCGTCGCGATCGCGGGAAAGGGTGAATACGGTCAGCGCCGGCAAGTGCCGGGGCATCATCAGCAGTGCGGCTTCGTCGCGGTTGGGCAAACGCGCGCCGATCAGGCTCTGGGTGCGGGTCAACGGCAGGTCGCGCTCACGCAGGTAGTGGCGTAGCGAGCCGCCGTTGTAGTCCGCCAGCAGCGGCGCATGGCTGGCGCAGTAACGATGACGGATCAGGCTGACCGGCTGGTGGTCGAGCTTGCGCAGGGTCTGCAGCTCGATCATTGGCGCCATCTCGGCGATGCCCAATTGCTGCGCCTCTTCGCGGCTGGCGAAGCAGTAGCGACGTTTGAGCAGCATCGCTTCCACGCCCACGCCTTGGGCCGACAACGACTGGCTGTAGGAGGTCTCGGCCCCCATCGGGTAAATCAGCGGGCGGTCCAGCACTTGGGTGCCCTTGCCCTGGCGGCGCAACAGGCTGCCTTCGAAAACCAGTTCATCGATGGCGCGGCGCAGGGTGTGGCGATTGACACCAAAACGCTCAGCCAACTGCACCTCGCCCGGCAGGAACTCACCGGCCTGGTAGCTGCTCAGTTCGCGGCGCAGGATGTCGGCGAGTTCGCGGTACACCGGCTCATCTTGTCTAGACAACTGCATGCTTAAAAAAAGCGCCCTCGGGCACCCCTCCGACGTCAGATGAACTGCTTGCGCAGGCGTTGGGACAGCACGTCGATACAGCTCACCACCACGATGATCACCAGCAGCACCGCGCAGGTCTGCACGAACTGGAAGGCGCGGATGTTTTCCCAGAGGATCACGCCGATCCCGCCGGCACCGACCATCCCCACCACCGTCGCCGAGCGTACGTTGGCCTCGAAGCGGTAGAGCGCGTAGGACACCCACAGCGGCATCACTTGCGGGATCACGCCGTAGATCACTTCCTGCAAGGCACTCGCGCCGGTGGCTCGCACACCTTCAACGGGGCCCGGGTCGATGGCTTCGACGGCTTCGGCAAACAGCTTGGCGAGGACGCCGGTGGTGCTGATCCACAAGGCCAGGACACCCGCGAAAGGACCGAGGCCCACCGCGACCACGAACAACATGGCGAACACCATTTCGTTGATCGAACGGAAAGCATCCATCACCCGGCGCAGTGGTTGGTGAATCCACCACGGCGTGATGTTGTCGGCGCACAGAATGCCCAGTGGCACCGAGCAGACAATCGCCAGTACCGTGCCCCAGAGGGCGATTTGCACGGTGACGATCATTTCCTTGAGGTAGGAGCGCCATTCGTGGAAGTCCGGCGGGAAGAAGTCGGCGGCGAAGGTCGCCATGTTTCCGGAGTCGCGGTACAGCGCCAGCGGGTTCATCTCGGCGCCGTGCCAGGCCCAGGCCAGCAGGATCAGGAACAGGCCCCAGCCCAGGTATTGCGGCCAAGTCCTTTTGCCCACTGCTTCAGCATGCAAGGTAGTCATGGGTCACTCTCAATAAGTGTATGGGCAAGGCTTATGTGGGAGCCGGGCTTGCCCGCGATAGGATCGACCCGGTTTTACTGTCAGACCGAGTTGCCTGCATCGCGGGCAAGCCCGGCTCCCACACAAGCCCGCGCCTACAGGGGGTTAGCCGTTGGCTGCGGTCTTTTTGTCCAGTTCGGTGATGCGCTGTTGCAGCTTGGCGAGGTCGGCGTCGATATCCGCCAGCTTCTTGGCCTTGTCAGCCGCTTCCAGCTTGTCGTCGGCGCTGATGGTGGTGCGCTGCTTGAACAGCTCCAGTTGGCGGATCGGCAACAGCTGGTCGTCGCTGGACTTGAGGAACTTGCCCAGTTGCATGTTCTTCAGCACGGCCTTCTCTTCGTCGGTGTCACCGTAGTTGGCGAAGAAGTCGCGGATCTTGGTCTTCTCGCTGTCGCTCAGGGCCTTGCTCCACACCATCGGGTCGGCCGGGATCAGCGGCGACTTCCAGATCACCTTGAGCATCGCGGCCTTGTCCGGCTGGGTGACTTCCAGGCGGTCCCAGCTTTCGGTGTTGAAGGTGGCGACGTCCAACTGCCCTTTGGCCACGCTCAGTGCGTTGACTTCATGGCTGGAGTTGAGAGTGCGCTTGAAGGCGGTGGCGGCGTCGACGTGGTTCTTGGCGAACACGTAGTAGCCGGGTACCAGGTAGCCCGAGGTGGAGTTCGGGTCACCGTTGCCGAAGGTCAGGTTCTTGGCGTTCTTGAGCATGTCATCGACGTTGTTGATCGGGCTGTCCTTGCGCACGATCAGCACGCTCCAGTACCCGGCAGCCCCGTTGGCGGCGGCGGTCTGGGCGAAGATTTCGCCGTTGGAACGGTCCACCGCTTCCATCGCGGCCTTGTTGCCCAGCCAGGCCACGTCGACCTTGTTGAAACGCATGCCTTGGATCAGGCCGGCGTAGTCGGAGGCGAAGGTGGCGTTGATGGTCAGGCCGGTCTTCTTGTGCATGTCATCCAGAAAGGGCTGCCAGATGCTCTTGAGGTTCTGCGAAGACTCGGTGGACATGATGCCGAAATTGATCGCCTTGTCGGCGGCCTGGGCATTGCCCATGGCCACGCTGGCTAACAGCACGGCGGACAGAAACACATGACCGATACGGTTCAACATGGAGAGGATTCCTGTGGGTCGTTAGTAAGGTTTCAAGCGCGGGCCAGGGCCAACCGTGCGGGGACGACGGGTGTGCGGGTCTGGTCGGAAAACATCAGGCTGGTGTCGACATCGGCACCGTACAAATCATTGAGGAACTGGCTGCTCAGGTCGCTGGCCTGCCCATCGAAGTGAATCCGCCCACCCTTGAGCGCCACGGCTCGGGGGCAATAACGCATGGCGTAATCGACCTGGTGCAGGGTGACCACCACGGTCTTGCCGTCGCGGCCGTTGATGTCGGCGAGGATCTCCATGACCTTGCGCGCCGACTCCGGGTCCAGGGAGGCGATGGGTTCATCGGCGAGGATCACTTCGGCGCGTTGCGTCAAAGCCCGGGCAATGGCTACGCGCTGCTGCTGGCCACCGGACAAGGTAGAGGCGCGTTGGCTGGCCAGATCCGCCAAGCCGACGCGGGCCAGGGATTCCATGGCGAACTGTTTTTCCTCGGCGTTGAACAACCCGAGGTTGCCACGCCAGCGCGGCATGCGGCCCAGGCAACCGAGCAGCACGTTGTCGAGCACGCTCAGGCGGTTGACCAGGTTGAACTGCTGGAAGATGTAGCCGATGTCGGCGCGCAGGCGCCGCACCTTGCCATTCAACCGCCCGCTGGCCTGCACTTCCCGGCCCAGCACCTTGACGCTGCCGCCGTTGCTCTTGTCGCAACAGGCCAGGCCCGCGAGGTGG
Source organism: Pseudomonas sp. Xaverov 83 (assembly GCF_019352905.1). Lineage (NCBI taxonomy): Bacteria > Pseudomonadati > Pseudomonadota > Gammaproteobacteria > Pseudomonadales > Pseudomonadaceae > Pseudomonas > Pseudomonas sp. Xaverov 83. The sequence continues at coordinate 73,976 of NZ_JAAAFU010000009.1, forward strand.
CGCAGCAAAGTGGATTTGCCGGAGCCGGAAGCGCCAATCAGCGCGACCATCTCACCGGTGGCAACGGTAAGCTCGAGGTCGATCAATGCGGATTTTTTCGCAAAGGTCTTGTTCAGATGATCGACATGGATAGCTGGAGTCATGGGCTTCTCTGTCTGGTTGAACAGCCATCCGTGGCTGCGTTTGAGTTCAAACGACAGTAGGCGCGGGCTGTGTCAGCCCTATGACTTGCACATGACTGGAGTAAAACCGTTTGATGAAGGTTTGATGAAAGGTTGGAAGTAGCTGTAGGACTTTGATCGTTCCCAAGCTCTGCGTGGGAATGCCGTCTCGGACGCTCTGCGTCCAGCTGGGGATGGAAGGTTGAAGTCTTGCGCAGTGGTGACGCGGAGCGTCACGGGATGCATTCCCACGCAGAGCGTGGGAACGATCTAATGAAAGGTCTTCGCCCGGCAGTGGAAATGTGCCGGGCTGTGGTGCAATAGCTGGTCGTCAATATGTGCAAGAGGGCAACGTGATGGGAAAAGACAAGGCATGTCCGGTCGTTCTGCGAACCCGCCAATCGCTGGAAATCCTCGCCTTCAAACACCCACTGGCCGGCCTTCAACTGGTCAAGGGCAGCGTGGAGCCTGGCGAAAGCACCGACGCAGCTGCGATTCGGGAATTACAGGAAGAAGCCGGGATAACCGGCAAGGTGATACGTAACCTGGGCACTTGGCACTCAGCGTCCACGGGGCATACATGGGCCTTTCATCAATGCCTGATCCCTGAAGACCTGCCAGATACCTGGACCCATTTTGCAGAGGATGATGGCGGCCACGAGTTCCAGTTCTTCTGGCACCCGCTGGCGAGCGAGTCGTCAGAAGAGTGGCATCAGGTGTTTAAAGATGCCCTGGAGTTTCTAAAGTCGCGCCTTGCCGAGATCTAACTGGCAACGTAAATCCAATGTGGGAGCCGGGCTTGCCCGCGATAGCGGTGTATCAGCAACAGTTTCAAAACCTGATACACCGCTATCGCAGGCAAGCCAGCTCCCACATTTTGATTTTCATCAGGTTCAAATTCGTCGGTGTTATTGGGCCGTGCGGGCGCGCAATCGCGGCATCACAAAATCCAGAAACGCCCGCAGCTTCAGCGGCAACGGCGACTGGCCTTTGTGCACCAAACTGATGGGCAGCGGCGCCGACTCGAACGCCTCAAGCACCACCGCCAACGCTTCTTCCCGCACTGCATCCGCCACTTGATACGACAGCACCCGAATCACCCCAACCCCCAACGTCGCCGCTGCAATCGCTGCTTCTGCGGTGTTCACCGACAACCGCGAATGCACCGGTACCGAGAGCCCGGTTTTGCCCGCGCCAAATCCCCACGCCCCTTGGGATGCCAGCACTTCGAAAGTGATGCAGTCATGTGCCGCCAGGTCCTGGGGTTCGGCCGGTACACCGCGAGCGGCCAGGTATGCCGGGCTGGCGCACACCACCCGCCGCACCGTGCCTACCTGCATGGCCTTGAGCGAGCTGTCGGGCAGTTCACCGATGCGCACGGCCACATCGCAGTGTTCTTCCATCAGGTGCACGACGCGGTCGGTGAGGATCAGGTTGATGTCGATCTCCGGGTACTGCGCCAGAAATTCCGCCACCACCGGCACGATGTGCAGCCGTCCGAAGACCACGGGGGCGGTGACCATCAATTCGCCCCGGGGCTGAGAGTATTCGCCAGTGGCCGCGCGCTCGGCCTCGCTGATGTCTTCAAGAATGCGCCGGCATGCCGCGAGATAGGAGGCGCCGGCATCGGTCAACGACAGCTGGCGCGTGGTGCGGTGCAGCAGGCGGGTTTTCAGGTGCGTCTCGAGTTCGGCCACCTTGCGGCTGACGCTGGCCAGCGGCATGTCGAGGCGCCGCGCCGCAGCCGTCAGGCTGCCTGCATCAACCACGGCAACGAAGATGGACATGGATTCAAGACGGTTCATGGCAACCTATCAAATTCTGGAAGGATGATTCCAAATCCTAGGGGATTATCCTGCCAAGCGCGAGTGCGTAACGTTGGCCACTCATCTCCGCCCCCGGAGATCTGCATTGAAGGAGAGCGCCGTGAGTGGCCAACCGATTACTGACCAAAGTCCTGCAGCGCCTGCTGTCGCGCCGCGCGGCAAGATCATCATGATGGCGGTGATCGCCGGCGCGGTGATCACCAATATTTACTGCACCCAGCCGATCCTGCCACTGATCGCCTCGGACATGGGCGTGGACGTGACCACCGTGGACCTGGTGGCCGGTTCCGCCCTGCTGGGGTTTGCCACCGGCCTGGCATTGCTGTTGCCGATGGGCGACCGCTTTGACCGGCGCAAACTGGTACTGGGGCAGATCGCGCTGGCGTTCTGCTTCGCCCTGGCGGCGGCGTTTTCACCGGGTATCTGGGCGCTGGTTGCGGCGTCATTTGGCTTGGGAATTGTGAGCTGTGTACCGCAGCAACTGGTGCCGTTCGCGGCGGTGATGTCGCAGCCCCACGAACGCGGGCGCAATGTAGGCACGGTGGTCAGCGGGATCATGGTGGGCATTCTGCTGGGGCGCACTATCGCCGGCGTGGTCGGTGAGGCTTATGGCTGGCGGGCGGTGTACGCGATGGAAGCGGCCTTCATGATCCCGGTGTGGATCGCCGCCGCCAAGCTGCTGCCACGGGGCGTGCCCAGCACCAACCTGTCCTACCCTCGCCTGCTGGCTTCGCTGTGGCCGCTGATGCGCGACAACAGCCCGATTCGCCAGTCGATGATGGTGCAGGCGTTGTTGTGGGCTTGCTTCAATGCGTTCTGGGTGAATCTGGCGGCGTTGTTGGCCCACGGGCCATGGCAGTTGGGCAGTGCCTGGGCCGGTGGCTTCGGGATTATCGGGGCGGCAGGTGCATTGGCGGCGTCGCTCGGTGGACGGGCATCCGACCGGCTGGGTTCGCGTAAGGTGATTGGGGCGAGTATTGGTATTGTCACCTTGGCATTCCTGCTGCTGGCGGGGGCGGAAACCTCGATCATTTTGCTGGTGCTGGGGGTGATCGTGCTGGATATCGGGGTGCAGTCGGGCTTGGTGTCGAATCAGACGCGGGCGTTTGCGGTGGACCCGAAAGCCCAGGGCCGCATCAACAGTTTGTACATGACGGCGACGTTTTTTGGCGGCGCGGTGGGGGCGACGGTCAGCGGCTGGTTGATGGCGCGGTTGGGCTGGATGGGGATTGTCGAGTTTGGGGTGATGCTGGGGGTGATTAGCGGGGTGATCCATTGGATCGGTGGCGCAGGCCAGGCCGAATATCAAAAACAGTAGAAATCCTGTGGGAGCCGGGCTTGCCCGCGATGGCGGTGTATCAGCCACAACTTCATAACCTGACACACCGCTATCGCAGGCAAGCCAGCTCCCACAGTTGATTGCATTTCACGCTCACAAAAAAGGCGACCCGAAGGTCGCCTTTTTTCATTGCGCGTACTGCTTGCTCAACCCCGGCGGCACGCCATGGACGTCGGTCTCTTCCCAAGGCCCGTTCGGGCTGATGGAGCGGCTCCAGCCGTTGCTCCAGCGGTAGTAGGTGCGCTGGCGGTAGAACGTGTCCGGCTGTTCATCCAGCACATACACCTGCATCTTCCCGTCCCAGTGGCTGGCAGCACCTGGCGGAGGTGCGAAGGTCGGCGAGGAGCTAGGCACCGGCTTCGACGGTTTGATCACCGGGCCGGAAGGCTGGGTGCCTGGCTGCGTGCTCGGCTGGGTCGACGGCCCTGTCGGTGGAATGGTCGGCCCGGTAGGCGACGGAGGCCGATGGACCGCACAAGCACTCAACCCCAATACCAGGCTGAGCAGGGTGATACGTGCGATAGCGGTCATGGGCATTTCCTCGAATTATTTATCCGGACTGTCGATGGTCAACTGCTGCAGCGCAGTGGTGCTGCTGGCCAAGGGTTGGCTGCGGCCGATCCACTCGCCAGCTGTCGGAACACCTGCCCGGGATATGCGCGCAACCAGTTGGACTTCGGGAAAGTTGGACAGTTTCAACTGCGGCATCATCGCGTCGGCATCGCCCAGTTCGACGGTGATCGGCAGGTCGGCGACGGTCACGCGCTTGGCGGCCAATGGCGCCGGCGGGCCTTTGACGGCACGGGCGAAGATGAACACGCTGTCGGTCGGTAAGGCCTTGGCCTTCACGTCCGCCGCCAGGTCCACACGCACTTGCATCTGCTTTTGTGCCTTCACGGGCGCCACGCTACCGCCGCTCTCTCTGAGCTTCTCGGCAGCCCGGTCAATCCCGCCTTGCAGTGCGACACGGGAGTTGTCTTCCGGCGGCAGTTGCGCCAGCAGGCGGTTCCAGTAGTCGATCGCTTCCTGGTAACGCTGGCCTTCAAAGGCGGCGATGCCCAGCAGGCCGAGGCTGGTGACCTCTTTCGGATCGAGTTTCAGTGCTTCGTCGGTCAGGGCCTGGACCTTGGGCGACCACTGTTTGTTATCGGCAAAGTACTGGGCCTGGGCCCACTGCCCGAGCAGCTCCGGCTGGCGACCGGCCAAAGCCACGGTGCGCTCGAAGACTTTGGCCGCATCGGCGGAACGGTCCTGGGCCATGTAGGCACGACCGAGGAAGTACAGGCCTTCCGGCGAATCCGGTTGGGCGGCAGCGGCGCGCTCCAGGCGGCGGGTCATGTCTTCCATGGACACCGGCGGCTGGGAGAATTCGCGGGTCAGTTCGACCTTGTCACTGGCGCCGTAATGCAGGTACAGCGCCACGCCCAGCACCGGCACCAGAAAGGCCGCGAGCAACGGCAACGGTTTGCCGAGGCGTGATTCCCGGGGCTTTTCCACGCCCTCGGTATCCGCCAGCAACTCGCGAGCTGCTTCAGCGCGGCCACTGTCCAGTTGGGCCGCATCCAGCACGCCTTCGGACTGCTGGGTTTGCAGTTCCGCCACACGTTCTTGATACAGCGCCACGTTCAGCGCGGTGCGATCCTCTTCACGCTGGGCGCGGCGGCCGCGTAACACCGGGATCAGCAGGAAACTCAAGGCAATCAGAAGCAGCAGACCGGCTGCGAGCCAGAAATCAATCATCAGTTTTTTTGTCCAGCAGTTGGTCGAGGCGTTGACGCTCATCGACGGAAAGCGAGTCCGAGCCATCGGCCGGGGCGACACGACGGCGGCGCACAATCACCGCCATCACCACGACACCGGCGAGCAACAACCCGGCCGGGCCGAACCACAGCAGCGCAGTCTTGCCGGTGAGCGCTGGCTTGTAGCGCACGAAGTCACCGTAGCGGTCGACCATGAAGTCGATGATCTGCTGATTATCCTTGCCCTCGCCGAGCATGCGGAAAATCTCTTTGCGCAGGTCGGCGGCGATCGGTGCGTTGGAGTCGGCGATGTCCTGATTCTGGCACTTGGGGCAGCGCAGTTCCTTGGTCAGTTCGCGAAAACGCTCGCGGTCACCGTCCTTGGCAAATTCGTAGGTGTCGATGGCGGCGTGGGCCACGCCAGCCATGCTCAAGCCCAACACAGCGGCGGCTAACCAACGCTTCATGGCTTGGCCTCATCCACCAGCGCCTGGTACTTGGCGGCCAGTTGCTCGCGCCACACCACTTCGTCGATCACGCCCACGTACTTATCGCGGATCACGCCCTTGGCGTCGATGAAGAAGGTTTCCGGGGCGCCGTAGACGCCGAGGTTCAGGCCGAGGTTGCCGTCTTCGTCGCGGATATCCAGCTGGTACGGGTTGTGGAACTCTGCCAGCCACTTCAGGGCGGCAGCATTGTCGTCCTTGTAGTTGATGCCGTAGATCACCACGCCCTGCTCCGCCAGCTTGTTCAGCACCGGATGCTCCACGCGGCAGGAAATGCACCAGGTGCCCCACACATTGACCAGTGCCGGTTTGCCCAGCAAGTCAGCCTGGGTCAGGGTTTTGTCGCCCTGCACCGTCGGCAGCGAGAACGCCGGGAATGGCTTGCCGATCATGGCCGACGGCAGCTCGGCCGGGTCCAGGTACAGCCCGCGATACAGGAACACCGCCACCACCAGAAACGCCGCCAGCGGTAACACCATCAACCAACGCTTCATACCGCCGCTCCTTGCAGACCGAGGGCTTCACGCACCCGGCTCTTGACCTTGACCCGGTAGCGCCGGTCCATCGCTGCCAGCAAACCACCGAACCCGGTGAGCAGGCCGCCGAACCAGATCCAGCGCACAAACGGTTTGACGTGGACCCGCACGGCCCAGGCGCCATCGCCCAGCGGTTCACCCAGGGCGACGTAGAGGTCGCGGGTGAAACCGGCGTCGATCCCGGCTTCGGTCATCATCGAGCTTTGTACCGTGTACAGGCGTTTTTCCGGGTGCAACACCGCCACTTCCTTGCCATTGCGCACCACACGTACGGTGCCTTTGTCGGAGGTGAAGTTCGGGCCTTCGAAGTGCTTGGCGCCTTCGAAAATGAAGTGGTAACCGGCCAGGTCCATGGACTCGCCGGGCGCCAGGCGCAGGTCGCGCTCGGCACTGTTCTGGCTGGACAACACCACGCCCAACGCACACACGGCGATGCCGATATGCGCGACCTGCATGCCCCAATAGCTGCGGGTCATGGTCGGCAGGCCTTTGATCAACCCTTTGTGGCGGGTCTTGTCGATCAGGTCACGTACGCCGGCCAGCAATACCCAGGCAGCCAGCATGAAGGTGGCGAGCACGGCCCAGTTGAAGTCGCCGTAGGCTATACCGGCGATCACGGCCAGCGCGGCGCTGCCGAGCAGTACCGGGGTGAGCATGCCCACCAGCCATTTCACCGGGGTGTCTTTCCAGCGCACCAGTACGCCGACCGCCATCACCACCATCAACAGCGCCATCAACGGGATAAACAGTGCGTTGAAGTACGGCGGGCCGACGGACAGTTTGGCGCCGCTCAGGGCATCCAGCACCAGCGGGTACAGGGTGCCGAGCAGGATCATCGAAGCCGCCACCACCAGCACCAGGTTATTGCCCAGCAGCAGGGTTTCCCGGGACCAGAGGTTGAATCCCACATGACTTTTGACCACTGGCGCGCGCAGGGCAAACAGGGTCAGCGAGCCACCAACCACGAACAGCAGGAAGATCAGAATGAACACGCCGCGCTCCGGGTCGGAGGCAAACGCGTGAACCGATGTCAGCACACCGGAACGCACCAGGAACGTACCCAGCAGGCTCAGGGAAAACGCGGCGATGGCCAGCAACACGGTCCAGCTTTTGAACACGCCGCGTTTTTCGGTGACTGCCAGCGAGTGAATCAGCGCCGTGCCCACCAGCCAGGGCATGAAGGAGGCGTTTTCCACCGGGTCCCAGAACCACCAGCCGCCCCAGCCGAGTTCGTAGTAGGCCCACCAAGAGCCCAGGGTGATGCCGATGCCGAGGAACGCCCAAGCGACGATGGTCCATGGCCGCGACCAGCGCGCCCAGGCCGCATCGAGACGCCCGCCGAGCAAGGCGGCGATGGCGAAGGCGAAGGCGACCGAGAAACCGACATACCCCATGTAGAGCATCGGCGGGTGCACGATCAGGCCGATGTCTTGCAGCAGCGGGTTGAGGTCGTGACCGTCTACCGGGATCTGCGGCAGGATGCGGGTGAACGGGTTGGAAGTCATGATCAGGAACAGCAGGAAGCCGATGCTGATCATGCCCATCACCGCCAGCACCCGGGCCAGCATGACTTGCGGCAGTTGGCGGGAGAAGATCGAGACAGCAAAGGTCCAGCCGCCGAGGATCAACGCCCACAGCAGCAACGAACCTTCGTGGGCACCCCACACGGCACTGAACTTGTAGTACCAGGGCAAGGCGCTGTTGGAGTTGTTGGCGACATAGGCGACGGAAAAGTCGTCGGTCATGAAGGCGTAGGTCAGGCAACCGAAGGCGAACACCAGAAAGGCGAACTGGCCCCAGGCGGCCGGCTGAGCCAGGCTCATCCACAGGCGGTCACCGCGCCAGGCGCCCAGCAACGGGACCACGGCCTGGACGATGGCAAAGCACAGGGCGAGGATCATCGCCAACTGGCCCAACTCCGGAATAAACAATGCGGACGTCATGACTTAGCCCTCCTTGGCAGGGGTCGGGGCGGATTGGCCGCTGTCTTTGAGGGCCTTGGTGACTTCCGGCGGCATGTATTTTTCATCGTGCTTGGCCAGCACTTCGTCGGCCACTACCACGCCGTCGGCGTTGAGCTTGCCGAGGGCGACGATGCCCTGCCCTTCGCGGAACAGGTCCGGGAGGATGCCGCGGTAGGTGATGGTCACGGATTTGTTGAAGTCGGTGACGATGAATTTGACGTCCAGGGAGTCCCCGGAACGTTGCAGCGAGCCCTTCTCGACCATGCCACCGGCGCGGATTCGCGTGTCCAGCGGCGCTTCGCCGTTGGCGATCTGGGTCGGGGTGTAGAACAGGTTGATGTTCTCCCGCAGGGCACTCAGGGCCAGGGTCACGGCAATGCCGACACCGGCCATGATGGCCAGGATGATCAACAGACGCTTTCTACGCAGCGGATTCACTTTTCGGTCTCCCGGCGCAAACGACGCGCCTCTTGTTGCAGGTAACGCTTGCGGGCCAGGATCGGCGCGGCGACGTTGAGGGCCAGCACCGCCAGGCAAACGCCATAGGCCGTCCAGACATACAGGGCGTGATGGCCCATGGCGAGAAAATCACTGAAAGAGTTGAAGCTCATCCACGGGCTCCCAGGCTGTTTTGCACTTCGGCCTTGACCCAACTGGTGCGGGCTTCACGCTTGAGCACTTCAAGGCGCATGCGCAGCAGCAGCACGGCGCCGAAGAAGCAGTAGAACCCCAGCACCATCAGCAGCAGCGGCGCCCACATTTCCACGGGCATGGCCGGCTTTTCAGTGAGGGTGAAGGTGGCGCCCTGGTGCAGGGTGTTCCACCACTCCACCGAGTATTTGATGATCGGGATGTTGATCACGCCGACAATCGCCAGCACCGCACAGGCCTTGGCGGCGCTGTCACGGTTGCTGATGGCGTTGCCCAGGGCGATCAAGCCGAAATACAGGAACAGCAGGATCAGCATCGAGGTGAGGCGCGCGTCCCAGACCCACCACGAACCCCAGGTCGGCTTGCCCCAGATCGCACCGGTGACCAGCGCCACAGCAGTCATCCAGGCACCGATGGGCGCGGCGCATTGCAGGGCCACGTCCGCCAGTTTCATCTTCCACACCAGGCCGACGATGCCGCACACCGCCAGCATCACATAGCAGGACTGAGCCAGCATCGCGGCGGGAACGTGGATATAAATGATGCGAAAGCTGTTGCCTTGCTGGTAATCCGGCGGCGCGAAGGCCAGGCCCCAGACCAGGCCGATGCCGATCAGCAATACAGCGGCGACGCTCAACCACGGCAGCAGTTTGCCACTGATGCCGTAAAACCATTTGGGCGAGCCGAGCTTGTGAAACCAGGTCCAGTTCATGCTGTTTCCATCACGGTTGCTTCTCGTCGTTGCGAGAAGCTTAGGGTCTTTACTGGTTAAGGTTATATCGCTTAACCAGACCTCATTATTCGCCGACGCTGATCTTCAGGCCAGCCGCTATAGCAAAGGGTGTCAGGGTTACCGCCAGGGCGGCCAGGCTGCCAAGCCACAGGAGGTAACCGGTCGCCGGCATGCCCTGGAGCGCGGCTTGCAAAGCGCCGCTGCCCAGGATCAACACCGGGATATACAAAGGCAAAATCAGCAGGGCCAACAACAGGCCGCCGCGTTTCAAGCCCACAGTCAGCGCCGCACCCACCGCGCCCAGTAGACTGAGAACCGGCGTGCCAAGCAACAAGGAAAGGAGCAACACCGGCAGGCACTCGGTGGGCAATCCCAGCATCATCGCCAGCAACGGCGCGAGCAGCACCAGCGCCAGGCCGGAAAACACCCAGTGTGCCAGTACCTTGGCCAATACCAGAAGTGGCAGGGGGTGCGACGAAAGGACCCACTGCTCAAGGGAACCATCTTCAAAATCACTGCGAAACAGCCCGTCCAGCGAGAGCAGGACCGACAAAAGCGCCGCCACCCAGACCAGTCCCGGAGACAAGGTTTGCAACAGTTTAGTCTCGGGGCCCACCGCCAACGGGAACAGCGCGATCACAATCGCGAAGAACACCAGCGGGTTGGCCAGTTCGGCCGGGCGGCGACAGAGTAACCGCGCTTCGCGGGCGACCAACAGGGCAAAAACACTCATACCGACCACCGGCCCAGGTCGAGGTCGCGGTAACCGGCAGGCATGCGCGTCAAGGTGTGGTGAGTGGTCAGGACCACCATGCCGCCCTGCTCGCAGTGCGCGGCAAGGTGTTCTTCCAAATGGGCGACGCCTTGTTTGTCGAGGGCGGTGAAGGGTTCGTCGAGAATCCATAGCGGCGGGCCGTCCAGATACAAACGGGCCAGGGCCACGCGGCGCTGCTGGCCGGCGGACAGGGTGTGGCAGGGAACGTCTTCGAAACCCTTCAGGCCAACGGCAGCGAGGGCCTGCCAGATCGCGTCGCGGCTCGCGGGATGATGCAGAGCGCTGAGCCAGCTGAGGTTTTCTTCGGCGGTGAGCACATCCTTGATCCCGGCGGCGTGGCCGATCCAGATCAGGTTGCGCGCCAGCTCGGTGCGTTGCTCGTGCAACGGTTTACCGTTGAGCCGCACTTCCCCCGCCGTCGGCTGCATCAGGCCGGCCAACAGGCGCAACAGGCTGGTCTTGCCGCTGCCGTTGGGGCCGCTGACCTGCACCATGTCGCCGCCCGCCAGACGCAGTTCGAGGTGTTCGAACAGCATCCGCAGGTCACGTTCACAGGCGAGCGCTACGGCTTCTAGAAGAGGGCTGGTCAAGAGATCGCGGGCCTTTACGGTTCAAGTCGGCGGTGGAACGGCCGTTAAAGAGATGCACATTAACTGCTTTGGCGACCGTTTTTAGAGAGCTGGATCAATCAGTTGTGTTGTTTTTAACGCTCTCTTTGAAGACGGGCGGCATTATACATGTGATGCCCTACTCTAAAGAGGGCAATTTCCCTTGAGACGGCGCGCACGATGACCGGTGAGATCAATCTTCCCACGCTTCCCCCGACGCTGCCGGCCGGGCCTGCGCCCGCGCCCGCGACGGGTGAGCTGCTGAAACTGCTGGAGCCGCAGACCGGCCTGATTGACCCCGGAAAAACCGTGAATGCCGAGGTGCTGGCACTGAAACAAGGCGGCGATGCGTTTCAGTTGCTGCTCAAGCTGACCCTGGAAGGCGGTCGGCAAACCCTGGTGCAGGCCAGCAGCAGCCAGCCGCTGCCGCTGGGCGCCCAGGTGGAAGTCAGCCAGACCCCTTCGGGCAATTTATCCATCAGCCTTCAGCAGGCGTTGAGTTCCAGCGTGGCTGCGCTGACTCGCATCGACACCACCCAACTGCCGGTGGGCACCCTGCTGCAAGGCAAGGTGCTGACCACCCAGGTGCTGCCCCAGGGTGCCAACCAGCCGGTGGTGTATCGCTCGCTGGTGTCGGTGCTCAATAACGTCCTCAGCGGCGCGACCCTGACCGTCGAAAGCCCGCAGCCGCTGCGCATCGGCAGCTTGCTCAGCGCCGTGGTGCAAAGCGCCCAGACCTTGAGCTTTGTGCCCCTGAGCGGGCGCCAGGACCAACTGGCCGTGGCCCAGCAACTCTCCACCCAACAAAGCCGCCAGGGCTCGCTGGACGTGGTGTTCACCGCGCTGCAAAGCCTGCCGGCGACCAGCAGCGACAGCACCTCGGTCGATTTGCGTGCCGCCGCCGAGCGATTGCTGGCGAGCCTGCCCGACCTGGCCCAAGCCAGTAATCCGAAGGTACTGGCGCAACTGATCCAGAACAGCGGCACATTCCTGGAAGCCAAGCTGCTCGCCGGGCAAAACCCGCAGATACCGCCGCTGGACATGAAGGGCGCCCTGCTGCGCTTCGTCGCCGACCTGCTGCCGGCCCTGCCCGCCAACACCAATCTCAATGCGATCCTGGCGTCCAACACCCTGGCGCAACTGCTGCCCAGCTTCGTGCGCAGCCCGTTGGGCACCCTCGGCCAGGTCGGCGCCCGCCAAGCGCCCGCAGGCTTTCCGCTGCCGGATCGGCTGATGCAACGCCTGGAAGGTGAGAGCGATCTGGAAAACCTGCTGCGCCTGGCCGCCGGCGCCATTTCCCGGCTGCAAAGCCATCAGCTGTCGAGCCTGGAACAAACCGGCACCACCGCCGATGGCAAGCTCTTGACCACTTGGCAGTTGGAAATCCCGATGCGTACCTTGCAGGACATCGTGCCGTTGCAGGTCAAGTTCCAGCGTGAAGAACCCGCCCCCGACAAGGATCAGCCGGAACGCAAGGACAGCAAGGACCCCAAGCAAATGCTCTGGCGCGTGGAAATGGCCCTCGACATGGAGCCCCTGGGCCCGTTGCAGGTCCAGGCGCAACTGAGCCAGGGCAAACTGTCGAGCCAGCTGTGGGCGACCCGTCCGTTCACCGCCAGCCTGATCGAAAGCCACCTGGGCAGCCTGCGCGAGCGTCTGGTGTCGTCGGGACTCAACGTCGGCGACCTGGACTGCCACCTCGGCACCCCGCCGCGTGGCCCGAAGACCGGACTGGAACAACGCTGGGTGGATGAAACCGCATGAAAAATCCCAACCCGCCCCGCCAGGCCATTGCTCTCAAATACGACGGGCAACAAGCACCGACCCTGACAGCCAAGGGCGACGACGCCCTGGCCGAAGCCATCCTCAAGCTGGCCCGGGAAAACGAAGTCCCGATCTACGAAAATGCCGAGCTGGTCAAATTACTGGCGCGCATGGAGTTGGGGGACAGTATCCCGGAAGAGCTGTACCGCACCGTCGCCGAGATCATCGCGTTCGCCTGGACGCTGAAGGGCAAGTTCCCGGTGGGATATGACCCGGACGCGGGGCCGGTGGAGCGGGATGTGACGGAAAGAGGCGACGATTATTAATGTGGGAGCGGGCTTGCTGGCGAATGCAGCGTATCAGTCAATACATCTGAGACTGATCCAGCGCTTTCGCGAGCAAGCCCGCTCCCACACTTGATTGGCTCACATTAAGCCGTAACAACGGCGGATTAATCTGTCGCGACCCCCTAATCCCGGAGCGCGGCAGTTGAAACGGACTTCAATCCTGACAGCACTGAGTCTTTGTGTGTTTTCCCTGACGGCAACGGCCAGCAACGAGGCCCATGACTACCTCACGGCCTGTCGCGAAGCCAAGAAGCAATCGCCGGATGCACCACCGTCCTACCAGGCCGCCTATTGCCTCGGCATCACCACGGGCGTGCTGAGGACGCTGGAATACAAAGATGAATTCACCCGCAGAAACCGCCGCCTTTGCCAGCCGGAAAACCTGGAGCCAGGGCATTTGGTAGAGATGGTTCTGGAGTACAGCAAGAAATACCCTGCGGCAGAGCGAACTGGCACGACCCGGCTGGTGAGGGGCGCAATTACCGAGCGCTATCCGTGCCCGAAGAGAAACAACACGCTCTAGCGGAAGCCGCAGCCGCTGATGTATAGCAATTATATCTTTCAAGGTATAGATTATCTCGAACTCGATAGTTCAGGATAAAACCCATGAGCCCCACCCGCCCAATCCTCAGTCGAAAGCTACTCGCCGAAGCGCTCGCCCGTGATTTGGCGGGCGAGTCATTTGCCGATTACAGCTCCGGCATGTTCCTCGCGGCACCCCGTCGCACGGGCAAAAGTACTTTCCTGCGCAACGACCTCATCCCCGAATGCAAGGCCCGAGGCTGGCTGCCGGTTTACGTGGACCTCTGGATGAACCGCGAAATCGACCCCGCCGAGCTGATCTCCGGCGCCATCGGCAAAGCCCTGGGCGAGTTCGAAAGCGCGGTGAGCAAGGCGGCCAAGAAAGCCGGTATCGAAAAGATCAGCCTGCTGCGCACCTTGAGCTGGGATTTCACCAAGCCTCAACTGCCCGCCGGCACCACGCTCAGCCACGCCCTGGACGTGCTGCATCAGGTCTCGGGGCAAATGATCGTGCTGATCGTCGACGAAGCCCAGCACGCCCTCAACAGCGAAGGTGGGGTGAACGCAATGTTCGCCCTCAAGGCAGCGCGAGATCATCTCAACGGCAGCAGCACCACCGATGGCCTGCGCCTGGTCTTCACCGGGTCCAGCCGGGACAAACTGGCCAACCTGGTACTCAAGAGCAAACAACCGTTCTTCGGCGCCCACATCACGCCGTTCCCACTGCTGAGCCGGGACTTTGTGGAGTTCGTGACGGACCTTTGGAACCAGCGCCTGGCCGCAACCAACCAGTTCAACCTCGAAGATATGGACTATGCGTTCCAGCTCGTCGGCCGGCGCCCGGAAATGCTCAACAAGCTATTGACCGAAGTGAGCGTGGGTCTTGGCGAGGCCAGCAATCTTGGCGAGCTGCTGAGGACGGGAGCACTGAATCACCAGGCCGGAATCTGGAGCGACTACGAGAGCGCCTACAACGACCTTTCCCCCCTGCAACAGGCGGTACTCGAAGTGATGGGCGAACGAACCCTGGGCAAGCAAGCGTTTTCGCCTTTTGCGGAAAAAACCTTCCAGGATGTGAACCGCAAACTGGAGCAGGCCCAGGTCGAGCCGAACGCCAGCACCCCAAACGTGCAGAAAGCACTGGAAGTGCTGCGGGAGAAGGAGTTGGTCTGGAAAGCCAACCGTGGTGAATATGCGCTCGAAGACTCGACCATGGCCGAATGGCTGAGCAATCGGCATCAGCTATAAGCGACAAGCCAACCTGCTTGCCGCTCGTAACCTTCAGTTGTCCTTGTGCAACCGGCTCATCAACTGCGCTTCAGCCTGGGTCAACCCGCAGGACTGCGTCAGCTCATCCACCGTCGCGCCCATGCCCACCAGCTTCGCCGCCTGGGCGAATGAGAGGCTCGACGGGTCACGCTGCTCGAGCGCCGACAGCTTGTCCGGCAACGGCGCCAGCACCGCACGCAGTTCGTGCACTTCATCCCCCACACGCACCGCGCTTTGCTGGAAGTGGTCGACCCGCTTGGCCAGCTCCAGGATTCGCCGGTCGCGCGCAGCGTCGCGCTCGACCTGTCGAGCTGCCAATTCCCGTTGCTGGCGCACGTAGCGCAGCAGAAAGCCCAAAGTCCCGGCCCACAGGATGGCCAGGACGATCACCGCTACCTCAAGGAACAATCAGATATTCTCCAGATCCTGCCATTCTTCTTCGCTCATCATCTTGTCCAGCTCAACCAGAATCAGCAGTTCGCCGTTCTTGTTGCAGACACCCTGGATGAACTTGGCCGATTCTTCGTTGCCGACGTTCGGCGCGGTCTCGACTTCAGATTGGCGCAGGTAAACCACTTCCGCCACGCTGTCGACCATGATCCCGACCACTTGCTTGTCGGCTTCGATGATCACGATGCGGGTGTTGTCGTTGACTTCGGTCGGCACCAGGCCAAAACGCTGGCGAGTGTCGATCACGGTCACCACGTTGCCGCGCAGGTTGATGATGCCCAGCACGTAGCTTGGGGCACCCGGCACCGGAGCGATTTCGGTGTAGCGCAGCACTTCCTGCACACGCATCACGTTGATGCCGTAGGACTCGTTGTCCAGTTTGAAGGTGACCCATTGCAGGATTGGATCATCCACCAGACCTTGTGCGGACACTGACTTGTTCATACTCCAGACCCCTTCAAATACCGTTGGTTACGGTGTGTGTTCTTGGGCAGCGCCGTAGCACTGCTGCTTGTTATCAAGTGCGTTTGTTGAGCGGCATGGCTTTTACCGCACCGCTGGCAATCAGCTCCGCCAGTTCGGCGACATCCAGCAACGCGCACATGTGTTCGATCACGGTGCCCGCCAGCCATGGCCGCTGGCCCCGGTGGCTGCGCCATTTGATTTCGTTCGGGTCCAGGCGCAATGAACGGCTGACCTGATGCACTGCCAGCCCCCACTCGTAGCCCTGGACCGAAATAACGTATTGCAGGCCCTGGCGGAAATCATCCCGATAGCGGTCGGGCATGACCCAACGCGCGGTGTCCAATACCTTCAAGTTGCCCTGCTGGCTCGGCAGGATCCCGAGGAACCATTCCGGCTGGCCAAACAACGGCGTCAACTCCTGGCCTTCCAGGGAGTAGATCGACCCCAGGCACACCAGCGGCACTGCCAGGGTCAGCCCGGCGACGTCGAACAGCAAGCATTCGAACGGTTCTGCGGCCCATACCGGGCGACCATCGCCCTGCACCGGCGGCGGGGTGATGCTCGGCGGGAGGTGAACCTCAACCACCGGCGCGATCACCACAGGCGTAACAGGCTCGGGCACAGCCACCGTTTCCGGAACGGCTAAGGGAACCACCAACGCATCACGGGCCTGCTCTTCCAGGACCGCCAGTTGAAACTCGTCCAGGGCCGCGGGTGTTGGCTCGATGACTTCATCGAGGATCAGAATCGGTTCCGGCATTTCCTCGGTCGCGTCCTGGAGCAAGGCGTCCAGGTAGGACTCCAGCGCCAGCTGCGGCCGGGTCTTGAAATCAACGGGACGGTTCATCTGTATGCCCACGCGCAAGCCCCACCAACCCTGTATTCAGAGGTTATCGGCCTGTAAGTGTCCGGACTTGAATCGAGAGCCGGTTTTGTCAGAAAAACCGCGGCGTCTGCATCGCTGGCAAGCCAGGCTCCTACAGGGCTGTTTATGATCATCACGCCACCTGCGCCACAAGTTGCTGGGACAACAGGTGCTTGAGCAACGCCCGATACGCCAGCACCCCACGGCTCTTGCCGTCGAACTGCGAAGGCGTCAGCCCTGCCCGGCTCGCATCCCGCAGGCGCGTGTCCACCGGGATGTAGCCTTGCCAGATGGTGTCCGGATAGGCGTCACGCAATACCCGCAGGGTGCCGAGGGAGGCCTGGGTACGGCGGTCAAACAGGGTCGGCACGATGCTGAACGGCAACGCCTGTTTGCGCGAGCGGTTGATCATTGCCAGGGTGCTGACCATGCGTTCCAGGCCTTTGACGGCCAGGTGCTCGGTCTGCACCGGGATCACCAGCTGTTGGCTGGCGGCCAGGGCATTGACCATCAGCACGCCGAGCAACGGCGGGCTGTCGATGATCGCGTAGTCGAAATCCTGCCACAGCTGCGCCAGGGTCTTGGCGATCACCAGGCCCAGGCCGCTCTGCCCCGGCGACTGACGCTCAAGGGTGGCCAGGGCGGTACTGGACGGCAACAGCGAGATCTTTTCATTGCTGGTAGGCAGCAACAGTTGGCCCGGCAAATCGATCGGCACGCTGCCCTTGTGCAGGAACAGGTCGTAGCAACTGTGCTCCAGGGCATCCGGGTCGTAGCCGAAATAGCTGGTCATGGAGCCGTGGGGGTCCAGGTCGACCACGACCACACGCTTGCCGGCCTCTGCCAGCAAGCCGGCCAAGGCGATGGAAGTGGTGGTTTTACCGACACCACCCTTTTGATTGGCAACTGCCCAGACTCTCATTCTGATTGTTCCTCCCGGCAGGCACAGGCTCGACCGAGAAATTGCATGGGGTTATAGAGCCGGTGACGGAGAATTGACGGCACTCCCGCGAACCGGCGCCTTTACGGGCGCTGGTGCAGTTTGTGTGCCAGCCCGCTTCAAGGCGGCATCCGGTGTTGCATTGGCGGTGCCGGTACCGGTCAGGCTGCGGCGCACATCCAGGTTGCGCGACACCACCAACACCACCCGACGATTGCGCGCCCGGCCTTCCGCCGTGGCGTTATTGGCCACCGGCTGGAACTCGCCATACCCCACCGACGCCAGGCGCCCGGGGTTCACGCCCTGCATCGCCAGCATCCGCACAATACTCGCCGCGCGGGCCGAAGACAGCTCCCAGTTGGTCGGATACTGCGCCGTGCTGATCGGCAAGTTGTCGGTAAACCCTTCAACGTGCACCGGGTTCTCAAACGGCTTCAGGATCGCCGCCACCTTGTCGATGATGGTGAACGCCTGGTCGCTGGGCATCGCATCGGCGCTGGCGAACAGCAGACTGGAATTCAGCTCGATTTCCACCCACAACTCATTGCCGCGCACGGTCATCTGGTTGGAGCTGATCAAGTCGCCAAAGGCTGCACTGATGTTATCGGCGATGCTTTTCAGCGGGTCACTGGTGCCACCGATGCCGGCGGCGGTTTCATCGCTGTCATTGACCAGCGGCTTGGCCGGGGTCACGGTCTTGGGGCGTTCTTCGCCGATGGGAATCGGCTTGAGGGCGCGGTCAGCGTCGTTGAACACGCCGATCAGCGCCTGGGAAATGACTTTGTACTTGCCTTCGTTGATCGAGGAAATGGAGTACATCACCACAAAAAACGCGAACAACAGCGTAATGAAGTCGGCGTAGGACACCAGCCAGCGTTCATGGTTGACGTGTTCTTCAGGCTCGCGGCGGCGACGGCTCACAACAAATACCTCCCATCAATCCATGAAGCCCTGGAGCTTCAATTCGATGGAGCGCGGGTTTTCACCCTCGGCAATCGAGAGGATGCCTTCGAGCAACATCTCGCGATAACGCGACTGGCGCATGGCGATCGACTTGAGCTTGCTGGCCACCGGCAACAACACCAGGTTGGCACTGGCCACGCCGTAGATGGTGGCGACGAACGCCACGGCGATCCCGCTGCCCAGTTGCGACGGATCGGCCAGGTTGCCCATCACGTGGATCAAGCCCATCACCGCACCGATGATGCCGATGGTCGGCGCATAGCCGCCCATGCTTTCAAAGACTTTGGCCGCGTTGATGTCGCGGCTTTCCTGGGTGTAAAAATCCACTTCCAGGATGCTGCGAATCGCTTCCGGCTCAGCGCCGTCCACCAGCAATTGTAGGCCTTTGCGTGCGTAGCTGTCGGGCTCGGCATCGGCCACGCCTTCTAGGCCCAGCAGGCCTTCCTTGCGCGCCGTGAGGCTCCAGTTGACCACGCGGTCGACGCCGCCCGGCAGGTCGACACGCGGCGGGAAAATAATCCAGATAAGGATCTGCATCGCGCGTTTGAACGAACTCATGGGCGATTGCAGCAAGGCTGCGCCCACCGTGCCGCCGATCACAATCAACGCTGCCGGGCCGTTGGCCAGGGCACCCAGATGGCCGCCTTCGAGGTAGTTGCCGCCGATAATCGCGACAAACGCCATGATGATGCCAATCAGGCTCAATACATCCATTACAGGCAGGCCTCCACCAGATGCTTGCCGATGTCGTCCAGGCTGTAGACGGCGTCGGCCAGGTCAGCTTTGACGATGGCCATGGGCATGCCATAGATCACGCAGCTGGCTTCATCCTGGGCCCAGATCGCGCTGCCGCCCTGCTTGAGCAGGCGTGCGCCTTCGCGGCCGTCGGCGCCCATGCCGGTCAATACCACCGCCAGAACTTTGTCGCCGTAGGACTTGGCGGCGGAACCGAAGGTGATATCCACACACGGTTTGTAGTTCAGGCGCTCGTCACCCGGCAGGATTTTGATCGCACCACGACCATCGACCATCATCTGCTTGCCGCCAGGGGCCAGCAGCGCGAGGCCCGGGCGCAGGATGTCGCCATCCTCGGCTTCCTTGACGCTGATGCGGCACAACTTGTCCAGGCGCTCGGCGAAGGCCTTGGTGAACGCAGCCGGCATGTGCTGGATCAACACGATCGGCGCAGGAAAGTTGGCCGGCAGCTGGGTCAACACCCGCTGCAAGGCAACCGGGCCGCCGGTGGAGGTGCCGATGGCCACCAGCTTGTAGGCCTTGCGCTTGGGAGCAGGCGAATGCGCGGCGGGCGCAGCCGTACGCACAGGTGCTGCGGCCGGGCGCGCAACCGGCGCAGGTGCCGGGCGACCAAAGGTGCTCGGGGCTGCCGGTGGCGGTGTAACAGGTGCCGGCGCCGGTGCACTGAACAGGCTGCGTCGGTTACTGCGGGAGATGCTGTGCACCTTCTCGCAAAGCATCTGCTTGACCTTCTCGGGATTGCGCGAGATGTCTTCGAAATTCTTCGGCAGGAAGTCCACCGCGCCGGCGTCCAGCGCATCCAGGGTGACCCGGGCGCCTTCGTGGGTCAGCGAGGAGAACATCAACACCGGAGTCGGGCAGCGCTGCATGATGTGCCGCACCGCCGTGATGCCGTCCATCATCGGCATCTCGTAGTCCATGGTGATCACGTCTGGCTTGAGGGCCATGGCCTGATCGATCGCCTCTTTGCCGTTGGTGGCCGTGCCGACCACCTGGATATTGGAATCCGATGAAAGAATTTCCGAGACGCGGCGGCGGAAGAAACCTGAATCGTCCACCACCAGGACCTTGACTACCATAAACACTCCGTTAGGCCGGGCGAGGGACAACCGCCCTGCCCGGGCCGAATCAAATACGCCGTGCGGCGTAACGCTTGAGCATGCTCGGAACATCCAGAATCAGCGCGATCCGACCGTCACCGGTAATGGTCGCACCCGACATGCCCGGGGTTCCCTGCAGCATTTTGCCCAAAGGCTTGATGACCACTTCTTCCTGGCCCACCAGCTGATCGACCACAAAGCCGATACGCTGGGTGCCCACGGAGAGAATCACCACATGGCCTTCGCGCTGCTCTTCATGCTTGGCCGAAGCCACCAGCCAGCGCTTGAGGTAGAACAGTGGCAGTGCCTTGTCGCGCACGATCACCACTTCCTGGCCGTCCACCACGTTGGTGCGCGACAGGTCGAGGTGGAAGATTTCGTTGACGTTGACCAGCGGGAAGGCGAACGCCTGGTTGCCCAGCATCACCATCAGGGTCGGCATGATCGCCAGGGTCAACGGCACCTTGATGACGATCTTCGAGCCCTGGCCCTTGGTCGAGTAGATGTTGATCGAACCGTTGAGCTGGCTGATCTTGGTCTTCACCACGTCCATGCCCACGCCACGGCCCGACACGTCGGAAATCTCGGTCTTGGTGGAGAAGCCCGGGGCGAAGATCAGGTTGTAGCACTCGGTGTCGGTGAGGCGGTCGGCGGCGTCCTTGTCCATCACGCCACGCTTGACCGCAATGTTGCGCAGTATCGTGGGGTCCATGCCTTTGCCGTCGTCGGTGATCGACAGCAGGATATGGTCGCCTTCCTGTTCGGCCGCCAGGATCACTTTGCCCTGGCGGTTTTTGCCCGAGGCTTCGCGCTCTTCCGGCGTCTCGACACCGTGGTCGACCGCGTTGCGCACCAAGTGGACCAGCGGGTCGGCCAGGGCCTCGACAAGGTTTTTGTCGAGGTCGGTTTCTTCACCCACCAGTTCCAGGTTGATCTCTTTCTTGAGCTGGCGTGCCAGGTCGCGAACCAGGCGCGGGAAGCGGCCGAAGACTTTCTTGATCGGCTGCATCCGGGTCTTCATGACGGCGGTTTGCAGGTCGGCGGTGACCACGTCGAGGTTCGACACGGCCTTTTGCATGGCCTCATCGCCGCTGTTCAGGCCCAGTCGCACCAGGCGGTTACGCACCAGCACCAGTTCGCCGACCATGTTCATGATGTCGTCCAGGCGCGCGGTATCAACCCGCACGGTGGTTTCGGCTTCACTGGCCGGTTGCTTGTCTGCGGCCGGAGCAGCAGCGGCACGCGCGGGTGTCGGGGCCGGTGCAGGTTTGGCAGCCACTGGTGCAGCGGCCTTGGCGGCCACCGGGGCTGGCGTTGTCACCGCAGCGGCAGCTGTAGCAGCCGGTGCAGCAGCGCCGACCACTTCGGTGAACTTGCCCTTACCGTGCAGTTCATCCAGCAGGGCTTCGAATTCGTGATCGGAGATCAGTCCATCGGCAGCCGGTGCAGCGGCTGCAGTAGCAGCAGGTGCTGCAGGTGCGGCGGCGGTTGCGGCGACTTCCGGCAGTGCATCGGCAGCAAACGAGCCTTTGCCATGCAACTGGTCCAGCAGCGCTTCAAATTCGTCGTCGGTGATTTCGTTGCTGGCAGGCGCCGCGGCTTCCGTAGGCGCTGGCGCTGCGGCCACCGCGTCCGGGGCAAACTGACCCTTGCCGTGCAACTGGTCGAGCAACGACTCGAACTCGGCGTCAGTGATGTCTTCAGTGGTTGGCACCATGGCCGGCGCATTGGCCGCCGGAGCCTCGGCTTCGGCCTTGACGGCGTTCAGCGAGTCCAGCAGTTGTTCAAATTCGCTGTCGGTCACGTCGCCCGCAGGCTCGGCGACAGGCTCAGCCACCGCTTCGACCACCGGCGCGTTGGCCGCAGGTTCCGCCAGGCGCGCCAGGGCGGCCAGCAGTTCCGGAGTGGCGGCCGTGATCGGTGCACGTTCGCGCACTTCACTGAACATGCCGTTGACCGCGTCCAGCGCTTCCAGGATCACGTCCATCAGTTCCGAGTCGACGTGTCGCTCACCCTTGCGCAGGATGTCGAACACGTTCTCGGCGATGTGACAGCACTCCACCAGCTCGTGGAGCTGGAGGAAGCCGGCGCCCCCTTTTACAGTGTGAAAACCGCGAAAAATTGCATTGAGCAGGTTCGCATCATCCGGTCGGCTTTCCAGCTCGACCAGTTGTTCGGACAGTTGCTCTAAAATTTCGCCGGCCTCTACAAGGAAATCCTGAAGGATTTCTTCATCGGCGCCGAAGCTCATGGGTGTGCTCCTTAGAAGCCTAAACTGGACAGCAAATCGTCTACGTCGTCTTGCCCGGATACAACGTCTTCACGTTTATCGGCATGAATCTGCGGACCTTCACCCTTGGCGAGGTGTTTTTGTGGATCTTTTTCAGAAAGGATCGCTTCGCGGTCATGTTCGATGCCGGCAAACCGGTCGACCTGGCCCGCCATCAACACCAGTTTGAGCAGGTTGCTTTCCACTTCGGTGACCAGTTGGGTCACGCGCTTGATCACCTGACCGGTGAGGTCCTGGTAGTCCTGGGCCAGCAGAATGTCATTCAGGTTGCTGGAAACCGTGCGGTTTTCCTGCTCGCTGCGGGACAAAAAGCCCTCGACCCGACGCGCCAGTTCACGAAACTCTTCAGCGCCCACTTCCCGACGCATGAACCGGCCCCAGTCAGTGCTCAGGGCCTTGGCTTCACTGGCCATACCGTTGACCAGAGGCGTGGCGTTTTCCACCAGGTCCATGGTGCGGTTGGCCGCCGCCTCAGTCAGCCTGACCACATAGGACAGGCGTTCGGTGGCATCCGTGATCTGCGAGATTTCTTCGGCCTGGGGCATGTGCGGGTCAATCTGAAAATTGACAATCGCACTGTGCAACTCACGCGTGAGCTTGCCCACTTCCTGGTACAGGCCGCGGTCACGGGTCTGGTTGAGCTCATGGATTAACTGCACCGCGTCACCGAACTGGCCTTTTTCAAGGCTTTCGACAAGTTGGTGAGCATGTTTTTTCAGGGTCGACTCAAAGTCGGCCTGCGATGATTCTTTATGCTCCATAGCTCCCCCGTGGCAGCATCAATGACCGATGCGTTCGAAGATCTTTTCGATCTTCTCTTTCAAGGCCAGTGCAGTGAATGGCTTGACCACGTAGCCGTTAACCCCGGCTTGGGCGGCTTCGATGATCTGTTCACGCTTGGCTTCAGCGGTCACCATCAGCACAGGCAGGCTGCGCAGTTTTTCATCAGCGCGCACGTGGCGCAGCAGATCGATACCGGTCATGCCCGGCATGTTCCAGTCTGTTACCAGAAAGTCGATGCTCCCGCTGTTGAGGATCGGAATCGCCGTAATGCCGTCATCCGCCTCGACCGTGTTAGTGAACCCAAGGTCACGCAACAGGTTTTTTATGATCCGCCGCATCGTTGAGAAGTCATCAACGATGAGGATTTTCATGTTCTTGTCCAATTCGACCTCCAAGCAGTCTTAAACGCGCCCAGCACCTGGGCGCGCCATATCAATCAACAGGCGTTACACAAAAAGGACTACCGGGGGCGCACCACGGGCCAAGCCCGTCCGGGCGCAGAGCCCGGACGGTATCGTTCGCAGTGTCCCCACACTGCCTGTCAGCGCGCTCGCCACTCTCCCAAACGCCCCCGCAAGCGGGCCGCGCACTGGCTGTGTAACTGGCTGACCCGCGATTCGCTGACACCCAGGACCTCACCGATTTCCTTGAGGTTCAGCTCTTCGTCGTAGTACAGCGCCAACACCAGTCGCTCACGCTCCGGCAAATTGGCAATCGCGTCCGCCAGCGCACGCTGGAAGCGTTCATCTTCCAGATCGCGTGACGGTTCGAGATGAGCACTCGCGCCGTCCTCGTGCAGCCCTTCATGTTCGCCGTCCTGCAAAAGGTCGTCGAAACTGAACAGGCGGCTGCCCAAGGTATCGTTCAAAATCCCGTAATAATCGTCGAGACTCAATTGGAGTTCGGCCGCAACTTCGTGATCTTTAGCGTCGCGACCGGTTTTTGCTTCAATTGAGCGAATTGCGTCACTCACCATCCGCGTGTTGCGGTGTACCGAACGCGGCGCCCAATCACCTTTACGCACTTCATCGAGCATGGCCCCACGGATACGAATCCCCGCGTAGGTCTCGAAACTCGCGCCCTTGCTCGCGTCGTACTTGGTCGACACTTCGAGGAGGCCGATCATCCCGGCCTGGATCAAGTCTTCGACCTGGACGCTGGCGGGCAAGCGCGCCAGCAAGTGATAGGCAATGCGCTTGACCAGGGGCGCATAGCGCTCGATCAATTCGACCTGACTGTCACGTGCCGACTTCTTGTAAAGGTTGTAGCCGCTGGCTGTCATAGCACCGGTCCTGCGCTCGTCTGATGCACCAATCGCTCGACGAAAAACTCCAGATGCCCCCGAGGATTGGCGGGCAACGGCCAGGTATCGACCTTCTGGGCAATAGCCTTGAACGCCAATGCGCACTTCGAACGAGGGAACGCTTCATAGACCGCACGCTGCTTTTGCACGGCCTTGCGTACGCACTCGTCGTAAGGAACTGCGCCAACGTATTGTAAGGCGACATCGAGGAAGCGATCTGTGACCTTGGTCAACTTGGCGAACAGATTCCGCCCTTCCTGCGGGCTTTGGGCCATGTTGGCCAGCACGCGGAAGCGGTTCATGCCGTAGTCGCGGTTGAGCAGTTTGATCAGGGCGTAGGCGTCGGTGATCGAGGTGGGTTCATCGCACACCACCAGCAACACTTCCTGGGCTGCGCGCACGAAGCTGACCACGGATTCGCCGATCCCGGCGGCGGTGTCGATCACCAGCACGTCGAGGTTGTCGCCGATGTCACTGAACGCCTGAATCAGGCCGGCATGCTGCGCCGGGCTCAGGTGCACCATGCTCTGGGTGCCGGAAGCGGCCGGCACGATGCGAATCCCGCCGGGGCCTTGCAACAGTACGTCGCGCAGCTCACAGCGGCCTTCGATCACATCGGCCAGGGTATGTTTGGGCGTCAGTCCCAGCAGAACGTCGACGTTCGCCAGGCCCAGGTCAGCATCCAGCAGCATGACGCGACGGCCAAGCTCTGCCAGAGCCAGGGACAAATTCACTGACACGTTAGTTTTCCCGACGCCACCTTTGCCGCCGGTCACCGCGATCACCTGTACGGGATGCATGCTGCCCATTTTATTTCTTTACCTTGTCTTGCTTAGACGCAGGCTACATAAGTTGGCCGCGGGAACTGCTGGCAGGCCATCGATGTAGATACTTTGCAATGTGTTCATATTGCCTCAGCCGACTCGCTTTTTCGGGCTGTGGTAGAGGTCAGCAAACATGTCAGCCATCGCTTCCTCACTCGGTTCTTCCTGCATTTGCACGCTGACAGCCCGGCTGACCAACTGATGACGGCGCGGCAGATGCAAATCATCCGGGATCCGCGGCCCGTCGGTCAGGTAGGCGACCGGTAACTCATGACTGATGGCCAGGCTCAATACTTCGCCCAGGCTTGCCGTTTCATCCAGTTTAGTCAGGATGCAGCCCGCCAGCCCACAGCGCTTGTAGCTGTGGTAGGCGGCGGTCAATACCTGCTTCTGGCTGGTAGTGGCAAGTACCAAATAGTTTCTGGATTTGATCCCGCGCCCGGCCAGGCTTTCCAGCTGCATGCGCAGGGCCGGGTCACTGGCTTGCAGGCCGGCGGTGTCGATCAGCACCACGCGCTTGCGCAGCAGCGGGTCGAGGGCGTTGGCCAGGGACTGGCCCGGGTCGACGTGGGTCACCGGCACATTGAGGATGCGGCCCAGGGTCTTGAGTTGCTCCTGGGCGCCAATGCGGTAGCTGTCCATGCTCACCAGCGCGATGTTCTGCGCGCCGTACTTGAGCACATAACGTGCGGCCAGCTTGGCCAGGGTGGTGGTCTTGCCCATGCCGGCAGGGCCGACCATGGCAATCACGCCGCCTTCTTCCAGGGGTTCGATTTCCGGGGTGACGATCATCCGCGCCAAGTGGGCCAGGAGCATGCGCCAGGCCTGGCGAGGTTCTTCAATTTGGGTGGTCAGTTGCAGCAGGTCGCGGGACAACGGGCCGGACAGGCCGATGCGTTGCAGGCGACGCCACAGGTTGGCCTGTTGTGGCTGGCTGCCCTGCAACTGGTTCCAGGCCAGGGAGCCCAACTGCACTTCCAGCAGTTCACGCAGGCCGTTGAGTTCGAAGCGCATCGAGTCGAACACCCGCTGGTCTACCGCTGCCGCCGGGGCGGGCGCAGCAGGACGCGGCGGCTCAACAAAAGTCGGCTCTACCAGAGGCTCGGACGCCGTCAGCGGCAACCCGGCAAACAGCTGGCGATTGGTGGATGCGTCGCTGTCGCCACGCATGCTCAGTTCAGCCTGGGCCGAGACAATGCGCGAAGCGGTCTTGCGCAGCTCGTCTTCCAGTTCCATGTTCGGCACACGCGGCGCCAGGGCCGAGGGCTTGTAATCCAGGGCAGCCGTCAGCTCGACACCGCCGGCAATACGACGGTTACCGATAATCGCAGCGTCGGCGCCCAACTCATCACGTACCAGTTTCATGGCCTGACGCATATCGGCGGCGAAAAAACGCTTCACTTGCATATCCCACTACCTCAGCCGTTGGGCCCTACTGTCGCGACGATAGTCACTTGCTTATTGTCAGGAATTTCCTGGTAAGCCAATACATGCAAATTCGGTATAGCCAGGCGTCCAAACCGCGACAACATCGCCCGGACGGGGCCAGCCACCAGCAGGATCACCGGATGGCCTTCCATCTCCTGGCGCTGCGCGGCCTCAATCAACGAACGCTGCAGCTTTTCAGCCATGCTTGGCTCCAGCAACACGCCTTCATCAGCGCCCTGCCCAGCCTTCTGAATACTATTGAGCAATATTTGTTCCAACCTTGGTTCCAAGGTGATCACAGGCAGCTCAGAGTCAAGCCCTACAATGCTTTGGACGATTGCACGCGACAATCCGACGCGCACTGCGGCCACCAGGGCGGCAGTATCTTGACTCTTGGCGGCATTGTTGGCGATAGCTTCGGCAATGCTGCGAATATCCCGCACCGGCACCTGTTCGGCCAACAGCGCCTGCAGCACCTTGAGCAGTTGCGAGGTAGACAGCACGCCCGGCACCAGCTCTTCGGCCAGCTTTGGCGAGGCCTTGGCCAGCAATTGCAAGAGTTGCTGGACTTCTTCGTGGCCGATCAGCTCGTGGGAATGCTTGTACAGAATCTGGTTAAGGTGGGTCGCGACCACCGTGCTGGCGTCGACCACGGTGTAGCCCAACGACTGCGCCTGGCTGCGCTGGCTGATTTCGATCCACACAGCTTCCAGCCCAAAAGCCGGATCTTTGGCGGTAATCCCGTTGAGGCTGCCGAACACCTGGCCCGGGTTGATCGCCAGTTCGCGGTCCGGGTAGATCTCGGCTTCGGCCAGGATCACCCCCATCAGGGTCAAGCGGTAGGCGCTGGGCGCCAGGTCGAGGTTGTCGCGGATGTGCACAGTAGGCATCAAGAAGCCCAGGTCCTGGGACAGCTTCTTGCGCACACCCTTGATCCGCGCCAGCAACTGCCCGCCCTGGTTGCGATCCACCAGGGGAATCAGGCGATAGCCGACTTCCAGGCCGATCATGTCGATCGGGGTCACGTCGTCCCAGCCCAACTCCTTGGTTTCAAGGGCCCGGGCCGGCGATGGCAGCAGTTCCTGCTGACGCGCCACTTCCTGCTGGGCAATCACCTTGATGTTGTTTTGCTTTTTCCAGAACAGGTAGGCACCACCGGCGGCCATGGCAGCCATGCTCAGGAACGAGACGTGAGGCATGCCCGGCACAATACCCATGATGGCCATGATGCCCGCCGCCACGGCCAGCGCCTTGGGCGAGGCAAACATCTGCCGGCTGATCTGCTTGCCCATGTCTTCGGAGCCCGAAGCACGGGTCACCATGATCGCCGCCGCTGTAGATAACAACAGTGATGGCAATTGCGCCACTAAACCGTCACCGATGGTCAGCAAGGCGTAAACCTTACCGGCGTCGCCGAAGGTCATGCCGTGCTGGAAGATGCCTACTGCCATGCCGCCGATCAGGTTGATAAACAGAATCAACAGGCCGGCGATGGCGTCACCGCGCACGAATTTGCTGGCACCGTCCATGGAACCGTAGAACTCGGCTTCCTGGGCGACTTCAAGACGACGGGATTTAGCCTGGTTCTGATCGATGAGGCCGGCGTTGAGGTCGGCGTCGATGGCCATCTGCTTGCCGGGCATTGCGTCGAGGGTGAAACGCGCGCTCACCTCGGAAATCCGCCCGGCGCCCTTGGTCACTACCACGAAGTTGATGATCATCAAGATCGCAAAAACCACGATACCGACCACGTAGTTACCGCCGATCACCACCTCACCGAAGGCCTGGATCACCTTGCCTGCGGCGGCGTGGCCGTCCTGGCCGTGGAGCATCACCACCCGGGTGGAGGCCACGTTAAGCGCCAGCCGCAGCAGCGTGGCGATCAGCAGAATCGTCGGAAACACCGCAAAATCCAGCGGCCGCAGGGCGTACACACACACCAGCAGCACGACCACGGACAGCGCAATGTTGAAAGTGAAGAACACGTCCAGCAGGAACGGCGGCATCGGCAACATCATCATTGCCAGCATCACCAGCAACAACAACGGCACACCCAGATTGCCTCGCGAGAGGTCAGTCAGGGTGCCACGGGCCGTGCTGAGCATTTGAGAGCGATCCACCGGTATTCCTCGTTTCCTTGAAGCAAACTTTTGACGCCGGGAGGCGTCCTGAAGGCGGTATTGCAAGAAGCCTTCCAACTTTTGCTTGAGGGAGCAGATCGGTCTCACGGACAGCGAAGGGCTAGCGCCGTACACACATCACCTGTGGCGAGGGAGCTTGCTCCCGTTGGGCTGCGCAGCAGCCCCAGAACGGCTTACGCGTTTTGCCTGAATAACCGCGATAGCTTTATTGGGGGCGCTTCGCGCCCCAGCGGGAGCAAGCTCCCTCGCCACACAAGCTCGTTCACGGGAGATGGCGAAACGTCCGACAGGGATTTAGGGTTGCTGGTGAGAAGAAAAAGGCGCTATCGAAGATAGCCATTCCTCCTCCCACAACGCCCCCCGTCGAAGACCTGCTGGTCAACCTCACCGAAACACTGGCTTCGGCCCATGCCCTGACCTGCGACTTTGCCTGTGAACTGGAAGGATCGCGGCGGGAAGGCGCGCTGGGGATTGCGCAGTTGATTGAGATGGGTCGGTTGCTGGCTGATCGGGTGCTGGATGACATAGCGCCCTTGCCTGCGACTTAAACGTTGCCATAGGCAATTGCGGGAACACTCAGGAGATTTTTTTGCCTGGACGGACGCCATCGCGGGCAAGCCCGGCTCCCACAGTTGACCAAGTTGGCCGGGAGAATGCGATCAAAATGTGGGAGCCGGGCTTGCCCGCGATGAGGCCAGGAGAGGCGCTACAACACTCAGGAATCCCGACGCAAATCCGGCGGAATCGGCAGGTCTTTGAGCGGATCCGGCCGCTTGCCCTTGCCCGCCCGGTACTGGCGGATCTGATACACGTACGCCAACACCTGAGCCACCGCCAGGTACAGTCCGGCCGGAATCTCCTGGTCGAGGTCGGTGGAGTAAAAAATCGACCGCGCCAACTCCGGCGACTCCAGCAGCAGAATGTCATTGGCCACGGCAATCTCACGGATTTTCAACGCGGTGAAATCACTGCCCTTGGCCAGCAGCATCGGCGCCCCACCCTTCTCCGGGTCGTACTTGAGCGCCACGGCATAGTGAGTCGGGTTGGTGATGACCACGTCGGCGTCGGGAACGGCAGCCATCATCTTGCGCTGGGACATCTCGCGCTGCAGCTGACGAATCCGCTGTTTGACCTCGGGCCGGCCTTCCTGGTCCTTGTGCTCGTCGCGCACTTCCTGCTTGGTCATCAGCAGTTTCTTGTGGCTTTCCCACAGCTGGATCGGCGCATCCACCGCGGCAATGATGATCAACCCGCAGGCCATCCACAGCGAACTCCAGCCCACCACTTGCACACTGTGGATGATCGCCAGTTCGATCGGCTCGTGGGCGATGCGCAGCAGGTCGTCGATGTCGGACGACAACACCGTCAACGCCACAAACAGGATCAGGATGAACTTGGCCAAGGCCTTGAGCAGTTCCACCAGGGCCTTGGTGGAAAACATCCGCTTGAGCCCGGGCCCCGGGTTCATCCGGCTGAACTTGGGCGCCATGCTGCCGGCGGCAAACAGCCAGCCGCCGAGGGAAATCGGGCCGATCAGTGCGGCCAGCAGCAAGGTAATCAGGATCGGTTGCACCGCAAGGATCGCGATCTTTCCGGAGTGCAGCAGGTACAGGCCCATGGCGCCCGGGCTGAGCAGCACCTCACGGGGCAGGGAGAAATTCAGGCGCATCAACTCCATCAGGTCCAGGGCCAGGCCACCGCCGTAGATCAGCAGGCCACCGGAGCCGGCGAGCATGATCGCCAGGGTGTTGAGCTCTTTGGAACGGGCAATCTCGCCCTTTTCCCGGGAGTCCTTTTTACGTTTCTCCGTGGGGTCTTCTGTTTTGTCCTGGCCACTCTCGCTCTCGGCCATGGCTTACCGCGCCCGCGCCAAGTCACGTAAGAACTGCAGGGCGTCAGTCGCCAGCGGTTGATACTGATTGAGAATGTCAGCCATGCCGACCCAGAAAATCCCCATGCCCAGCACCAGGGTCAGCGGAAAACCGATGGAGAAGATGTTCAACTGCGGCGCCGCCCGGGTCATCACGCCAAAGGCGATATTGACCACCAGCAGCGCGGTGATCGCCGGCAATACCAGCAGCAACGAGGCACCGAGCACCCAGCTCAAGCGCCCCACCAGTTCCCAGAAGTGATTGACCACCAACCCGCTGCCCACCGGCAAGGTGGTAAAGCTCTCGGTCATGACCTCGAACACCACCAGATGGCCGTTCATGGCCAGGAACAGCAAGGTCACCAGCATCGTCAGGAACTGCCCGATCACCGCCACCGACACGCCGTTGGTAGGGTCGACCATGGACGCGAAGCCCATGCCCATCTGGATCGAGATGATTTGCCCGGCGATCACAAAGGCCTGGAAGAACAGCGTCAGGGAGAAACCCAGCAAGGCACCGATGATGATTTGCTCGGCGATCAACATCATCGCACTGAGGTCCAGGGCATTCACCGGCGGCATCGGCGGCAAGCCCGGCACGATAACCACGGTAATCGCCACCGCGAAATACAGGCGGATGCGGCGTGGTACCAGGGTGGTACCGAACACCGGCATGGTCATCAGCACCGCCGTGACCCGGAACAACGGCAGAATGAACGAGGCCACCCAGGTGCTGATCTGGGTGTCGGTCAACGCCAACATCGAATTCACGGGGTCAGCCGATCAACTGCGGAATACTGCCGTACAGCTGCAGGATGTATTCCATGAAGGTTTGCACCAGCCACGGGCCGGCAACGATCAGGGTGATCAGCATTACCAGCAGGCGCGGCAGAAAGCTCAGGGTCTGTTCGTTGATCTGGGTCGCAGCCTGGAACATCGCCACCAGCAGGCCCACCAACAGGCTCGGCACTACCAGCACAGCGACCATCATGGTGGTCAGCCACAGGGCTTCACGAAACAGGTCGACCGCTACTTCTGGCGTCATCGTCTACACCCCACCGAAACTGCCGGCCAGGGTGCCGATAATCAGCGCCCACCCGTCCACCAACACAAACAGCATGATCTTGAACGGCAACGAAATGATCAGCGGCGACAGCATCATCATACCCATGGCCATCAGCACACTCGCCACAACGAGGTCGATGATCAGGAACGGAATGAAGATCATGAAGCCAATCTGGAACGCAGTCTTCAGCTCCGAGGTCACGAACGCCGGCACCAGGATGGTCAGCGGCGCCATGTCGGGACTGGCGATGTCGGTACGCTTGGACAGCCGCACGAACAACTCAAGGTCGCTGGAACGGGTCTGCGACAGCATGAAATCCTTGATCGGGCCCTGGGCCTTGTCGATCGCATCCTGGGCGGTCATTTTCTCCGCCAGATAGGGTTGCAGGGCTTGCTGGTTCACCTTGTCGAACACCGGCGCCATGATGAACAGCGTCAGGAACAGCGCCATGCCGGTCAGGATCTGGTTCGACGGCGTCTGTTGCAGGCCGAGGGCCTGCCGCAGGATCGAGAACACGATGATGATCCGGGTGAAACTGGTCATCAGCATCACGAACGCGGGGATGAAGCTCAGCGCGGTCATGATCAGCAGGATCTGCAGGCTGACCGAATACTCCTGCGCGCCCGCCGCGTTGGTGCCCAGGGTAATCGCCGGGATCGACAACGGGTCTGCCGCGTACGCCAGCGGCGCTGCCAGCAACAGCATGAGCGTCAATAAAACGCGCATTACTTCTTATCCTTCTGATCCTTGCCCAGCAACTCCATGAGGCGCTGGGCGAATTCCGGCGTGGCCGCTTGGGTCTGGGCCACTTCCACAGGCTGCTTGAGCACGTGCAACGGGGTGATGCGGCCGGGGGTGATGCCCAGCAGAATCTGCTCGTCGCCCACCTGCACCAGCACCAGCCGGTCCCGCGGGCCAAGGGCACGCGAACCCACCAGCTCAATCACCTGGGCATTGCCCGGGCCAATGCGCTGTACACGGCGCAACACCCAGGCGAGCACGAAGATCAGCCCCACCACCAACAACAAACCCAACACCAACTGGGTCAGTTGCCCGCCAACGCCACTGCCGAGCGCCGGTGCGGCCGCCTGGGCGACCGGTTCTGCTGCCATTACGCTCAAGGGCAGCGTCGATAACAGTCCTACCAGTGAGCGCTTCATATCAACGCAACTTCTTGATGCGTTCACTTGGACTGATCACGTCGGTCAGGCGGATGCCGAACTTCTCGTTGACCACCACCACTTCGCCATGGGCGATCAGCGTGCCGTTGACCAGCACGTCCAGCGGCTCACCGGCCAGACGATCCAGCTCGATCACCGAACCCTGGTTGAGTTGCAGCAGGTTACGGATGTTGATTTCGGTGCTGCCGACTTCCATGGAGATCGACACCGGGATGTCGAGGATCACGTCCAGGTTCGGACCGTCCAGGGTCACCGGCTCGTTGTTCTTCGGCACGCTGCCGAACTCTTCCATGGGAAGGCGGTTGCCCACCGGTGCGGTGGCCGCATCAGCCGCCAGCAGCGCGTCGATATCGTCCTGGCCGACATCGCCGGTTTCCTCCAGGGCAGCCGCCCACTCGTCAGCCAGGGCCTGGTCTTCGGCGGAAGTGTTTTCGTGTTCGGTAGCCATTACATGTCCTCGGCGGAGCAGAAATTAATGTGGATCAGCGGCGGTTGATCGGTTCAATCACTTGCAACGCGAGGTTGCCTTTGTGAGAACCCAGCTTGACCTTGAACGACGGCACGCCGTTGGCGCGCATGATCAGTTCTTCCGGCAGTTCGACGGGAATCACATCCCCCGGCTGCATGTGCAAAATATCCCGCAACCGCAACTGGCGACGGGCCACGGTGGCGCTCAGGGGTACGTCGACGTCCAGCAAGTCTTCGCGCAGGGCCTTGACCCAGCGTTCGTCCTGGTCGTCGAGGTCGGACTGGAAGCCGGCATCGAGCATTTCGCGCACCGGCTCGATCATCGAGTACGGCATGGTCACGTGCAGGTCGCCGCCACCGCCATCGAGTTCGATGTGGAAGGTGGAGACCACAATGGCTTCGCTGGGGCCGACGATGTTAGCCATGGCCGGGTTCACTTCCGAGTTGATGTACTCGAAATTGACTTCCATGATCGCTTGCCAGGCTTCCTTCAAGTCGATGAAGGCCTGCTCCAGCACCATGCGCACCACGCGCAATTCAGTCGGGGTAAATTCACGGCCTTCGATCTTGGCGTGACGGCCGTCACCGCCGAAGAAGTTGTCCACCAGCTTGAACACCAGCTTGGCGTCGAGGATGAACAACGCGGTGCCGCGCAGCGGCTTGATCTTCACCAGGTTGAGGCTGGTGGGCACGTACAGCGAGTGCACGTATTCACCGAACTTCATCACCTGCACGCCGCCCACCGCCACGTCCGCCGAGCGGCGCAGCATGTTGAACATGCTGATGCGGGTGTAACGGGCGAAACGCTCGTTGATCATCTCCAGGGTCGGCATGCGTCCACGGACGATGCGATCCTGGCTGGTCAGGTCGTAGCTTTTGACGCTGCCGGGCTCGGCAGCCATTTCGGTCTGTACCAGACCATCGTCGACGCCGTGGAGCAGCGCATCGATTTCATCCTGGGACAGCAGGTCCTGCACGGCCATGTCGTGATCCTACTGCAATACGAAATTAGTGAAGAGCACCTGCTCGATCACCGGTTTGCCGACTTCCTTCTGGGCCACTTCCTGCACGCTGGCAGTGACCTTCTGGCGCAGCATTTCCTGGCCCACCGGGGTGGCGAGGGTGTCGAAGGGCTGGGCGGAAAACAGCATCACCAGGTTGTTGCGGATCACTGGCATGTGCACCTTGAGGGCATCCAGGTCTGCCTGGTTACGCGCCAGCAGGGTAATGCTCACCTGCAGGTAGCGTTGACGGCCGTTCTGATTGAAGTTGGCGACAAACGCCGGAAGCATCGGCTCGAAGATTGCCGGTTGCTTGACGTTAGGGTTGACCTCGGCCGTCGCGGCCGGTTTGCTCTGGGCGCTGTGCATGAAGTACCAGGTAGCCCCCACGGACAGGCCGATCGCCAGGAACAAGGCCAGGACAATCAGCAGGATAAGCTTAAGCTTGCCCTTGCCTGCGGGTGGTGTTGCTACGTCGTCGCTCTTCGCCATGCCAATAATCCGTCACTATTCAGGGATTCATAGTTCTGGGGAAAGGCAAGAGCAAGTGTTATGCCAGAGTTGTCAGTTCAGATGGGAAGAGTACGGCTCTCTCACTCACAACCCCGATCAACTGTGGGAGCTGGCTTGCCTGCGATGAGGCCCTGCCAGCCGATATCTTGGTTGCTGACCCACCGCTATCGCAGGCAAGCCAGCTCCCACATGACCTGATTCCAACTGGAAAAAGGGCCGCTTCTCAGATCAGGCGTAGTAGTCCACGGCACTGGAACCAATGATGGACTGCACCACCGGCGCGGCAACCTCTGCCACCTCACCGATACCGCCACCATCAACCCCATCACCCCGCCCGCCGCTGCCACTGACGCCGCGTGCCTGGCTCTGCTGTTGTTGATCCTGACCCTGCTGACCCTGCCAGCCACGGGATTGGTCAGACACGTTGACGTCGACCTGGCCCATGCCCTGCTGGGCAAACATCTCCCGCAGACGGCCCGACTGGCTTTCCAG
The DNA here is from genome assembly GCF_019352905.1 of Pseudomonas sp. Xaverov 83. Classification (NCBI taxonomy): domain Bacteria; kingdom Pseudomonadati; phylum Pseudomonadota; class Gammaproteobacteria; order Pseudomonadales; family Pseudomonadaceae; genus Pseudomonas; species Pseudomonas sp. Xaverov 83. The sequence goes on from NZ_JAAAFU010000009.1 coordinate 109,615, forward strand.
CGCTTCACGAACCACCGCGTGGCCGCTCATGAAGGTGACCTGCGCCTGTTGGTCAGCGGACATTTTCACGCTGATATCCAAGCGGCCCAGCTCAGCCGGTTGCAGCTGGATCTCTGCCGATTTGAGGTTGGCGCTGGACAAGTACATGACCCGGTTCACCACCTCGTCGGTCCAACCGCTCTGGTGCATGGCCAGTGGTGCGTTGGCCACCGGCGGCAGGGCATTTGCGGTTTTCGGCGTGGCGGCCTGGGTCAGTGCAGCGAGGCGATTGGCGAAATCGTCGACCCGGGTGTCGCTGCGGGCGTCTTTCAGGTCCTTGAGGCCGCCATCGATCAGGCCGCTGAAGGCTTTGTCGCCGCCCTGGTCGGTGCTGTCCTTGGACGCTTGCTGGTCGACCATGCTGGCCAGGCCAGTGGCGAAGTTTTGCGCGGCAGTTGGCTGATCCTGGGTCGGGGCCGGCGTGCCTTTGGCTGGGGTTTGGCTGCTGGCAGATACGTGTCCGCCCTGCTCCATGGCCAGGCGCACGGCGGGCATGGCGTCCAGTGGATCGGCTTCTGGGTCGAAGGCGGGCTTGGCGTCGTCGGTGGCGGCCACGGGTGGCGCTACCACTGGCTGGGCCTTGTCGTCTTTCGCGACAGCCGGTGCCGGTGTTTCGACGGGCGCTGGCGTTGCCGGGACGGGAACGGGGACTACCGCGGCCATCAGCGCCGGGTCGACGGCGGGGTCGACCGGGGGTTGCTGGGCCAGGGTGGGGTCATCTGCCGGGGCCGTGTCGTCGGTCTTGGCGGTGGTGTCCGGGGTGTCGGACTTGGCCGGCGGGGTGGCAGGCAAAGTCTTGCCGTTATCGGCAACCGATGGAGTGCCGGCGGCAGGCTTGTCGTTGTTGGCGGCGGGCTTGGTGCTGGCGTCCGCAGGCTTGTCGCGGGTCGACTTGGTGGTGGTGTCGGTGGGTTTTGCCGTGGGCGCGGGGGCCTGTTTGGCGAACACCTGAGCGAAGCCCGGGGCCTTGTCCCGCGGGTCCGCAGCCACTGCCGGTGGATTGGCAGCGGGCGCTTGAGGCTTGGCCGCGGGGGCCGCCTGAAGAAGCGAATTCGGGGTGATTGCCATAGCTAAGAGTCTCCGCCGCACAGGGGTCGAGGGTGCGGTTACAGGAGGTAGAGCAAGAGTTGGGCCAGGTTTTGGTTTTGGGTGTATATCCGTTATTTGGGTGATGGCGGCTTATGGTTCCGCTCTTACAGCGGGTCACTTTGGAAAAGCCCCAAAGTAACCAAAGGGCTCTTGCCCCACCACTCGGCTCCTCGCCTAGGCTCGGAGTGCCCTCACTCCGGCTTTGGACCGTGGGCC
>NZ_JAAAFU010000041.1:0-169 GCF_019352905.1 Pseudomonas sp. Xaverov 83
TAACGGGGCGCCTAAGATCAAGATCAAAAGCAGATCAACAGCACAGCGGCCTACCGGCCGGCTTGAGTGTGGTGAAGCAAAGGCACAAGCCAAATCAAGAGCGGGCACGGTCAAATGTGGGAGCTGGCTTGCCTGCGATGGCATCACCTCGGTGTGTCTGAAAAACCGA
>NZ_JAAAFU010000041.1:179-19161 GCF_019352905.1 Pseudomonas sp. Xaverov 83
CTTTTGATCTGGCTTCTAACACTCAAGCCGGCCGGTAGGCCGCTGTGCTCTTGCTTTTGATCTTGATCTGACTGCCCCAATAAGCCCGAGGCCGAACGCAGGTATTGCGGAGCGGGTAAACCGGCAGGACGCCGGTTTAGCCGCGCCGGGCCATGGATGGCCCGTCGCGGCGGCCCGCGGAACAATGCCGGAGTGAGGGAACGCCGAGCCACAGCGAGGCGCCGACAGGCGGGGCAGAGCCCTTTGCTTACTTTGGGGCTTTTCCAAAGTGAGCCGCTGTAAGAGCGGAACCATAAGCCGCCGTGACCGAAGAAACGGATATGTACACAATAGAGCCTCCCAAGAAAACCTACCCCCTCAGGGTCACACCCGCTCTTCAAGCCGGTAGCGCAAAAACCGATGCCCCGGAGAAAACAACCGCCGGTAGGTAAGCAACACCGCACCTACCGTGCCCAACGCCGACGACGCAGCGATCAAAAACATAATCACGATCTGATAACGCACCGCGTCCACCGGGCTTTCTCCCGCCAGCACCTGACCAGTCATCATCCCCGGCAGGCTGACTATCCCCACCACCGTCATCTGGTTCAGCGTCGGGATCATCCCCGCCCTGACCGCCTGGCGAATCGCATCCTGCGCCGCCTCCCAGCGTGAACCACCCAGGGCCAGGACCATCTCGATGGTGTTGCGCCCCGAGGTCAGTTCCTGGGTCATGCGCTCAATCCCCAGGGACACGCCGGTGAGGGTATTACCAAGAATCATCCCGAGGATCGGAATCGCATACTGCGGCTCGTACCACGGGTGAATCCGGATGATCGCGAACAGGCCGACAGCCGTCACCAACCACGAACTGCCCCACACCGACACAATGCTGTCAGCCCGCTGGCCGGCATAGGTGCGCTTGCCACGCCCGGCGGCCGAGAGCCCGGCGATCAGGGTCATCAGGCACATCAGCGGCAACACCACGTACCAGTAGGCGAACTCGAACACCCAGCCCAGCAGGTAACCAATCGCCAGCAACTGCACCACCGTGCGCACGGCGGCCCAGAACAGCTGACGCTCCAGGCCCAGGCGCAACAGCAGTGACAGCGCGCCGTTGACCAGGATCAGCGAGGCGGCGATGGCCATGTCCAGTGCCGTGAGGTCGTGATAATTCATGGCTGCACGGCCCTCGTCAGCACGCCGGCGTCCATATGCAGGCGGGTGGTGCTCATGCGTTGTGCCTGCTCAAGGTCGTGGGACACCCAGATATAGGCGTGGTCGTGATCCGCTTCGACCCAGGCGTTGATCAGCGCCTCGACTTCCCGGGATGACGCCGGGTCGAGAGCGGCGGTGGGTTCGTCCAGCAGCAACACATCGGGATTGAGTTGCAGGGTACGGATCAGCGAAACCACCTGGGACTCACCGCCGGACAAGTCCCCGGCGTTTTTTGCCAGGAAGCCCGGTTCTTTCCCCGCGTGGGCCAGCAGTGCCTTGACGGCCTCCGCATCGAAACTGAGGTGGTGCAGGGCCTTGAGGCTGTAGGGGAAACGCAGGTTGTCTTCCACGGTGCCCTCGATCAGCGCCGGGCGTTGGGCGAGGTAGCTGATATGGCTGCGGTACTGGGGGATTTGCGCGTTGGCGATGGGTTGGCCGTGCCAGAGGATTTCCCCTGAGCTGGGCGCGTCGAGCAAGGCAAGTGCCCGCAGGAATACGCTTTTGCCGGAGCCGGATGAGCCGGTAATAGAGATGCGATCGGCACGGTGCAGTTGGAAGTTCGTGGGCTGCAGCAGTTGAAGCTGACGGCGCTCGTCCATACGCGTGAGCGCCCGGGTTTCTACTAATACGCTCATGGACTTGATGATCCCTGTTCCTGATTTAGACGCAATGGTAAGACAGGGCACGTCCCCCGTGGCGAGGGAGCAAGCTCCCTCGCCACAACAAGCCACCTCGCCTCAGGTGTTCTTCAGCGCTTGGGCTCAAGCGACACCAGCCGCGGCTTGAGGGATTTCTCCTGCACCTCAAGCAGCGCCAGGGTCACCGGCAATTTGAAGCGGCGCCGCCCTGCACTGCCGGGGTTGAGAAACAGCCGGTCGCCGCGCCACTCAATCAGTGGCTTGTGAGAGTGTCCGGTAATCACCAGCCGGATGCCCGGATCCAGCGCCTTCGGCACATCGGCGATGTCATGCACCAGCAGCGCCCGCCAGCCATTCAGCTCGAAATCCAGGCGGTCAGCCAGGTGCTCTGCCCAGGCCGCGTCCAAATCGTTATTGCCCCGCACCACATGCAACGGCGCGATCGAGGCCAGCAACTCAAGAATTTCCGGGCTGCCAATATCCCCGGCGTGAACAATCTGCTCGCAGCCTTCCAGGGCCGCCAGCGCCTCGGCGCGGAGCAAGCCGTGGGTATCGGAAATCACACCAACTTTCATGAACGTCTCCTCTGCAAACACCGGCGCTCAACGCCGGGCGGCTTGCAATCAATCATTGCACTGCCTATATTTCCCGCCTGGCGCCATCTACGCCACCATCCGCGGAAAGGGCTGCGCCCAAGACCTTGACTGAATATCACATTTCTACGACTCCCAACCTTAAAGCGGACAAGGTTTGTGCAAGGAGATCGTATGTCGCAATCATTCTCGTCCGCTAACGGCCGTATCAACCTTGAGCAGCAACGCAAGCGCGCCAAGGAGCTTTTGCTGCGCCTGAAATGCGCCGATGCCGCTGATACGCCCACCTTGTCCGAGGCTCAATGGCTGATCGCCAAGGAACTCGGGTTCCCCAGCTGGCCCAAGCTTAAAGCTCACGTTGATGCAGTGGATTTTGCCGCCCGCCATCCGGGTTTCGAAGCGAGCGATGAAGCCCGCACCACCCACTGGCGCTGCGGCAGTGACATTGCCCACAGCCTGGGCGTGGCGGGGTTCAAGGGCCACTTTCGGATGCTGATTGATCCGCTGTGCATGGGCCCGGTCCAGGACCTTCCGGCCGAGCAATACCAAGCCGTTCGCAGCCGCTATATCAGCCAGGTTTTTGCAATGGACGAGCCCGAAGTGTCCCGCCGGCATGCAGACGAATACAAGCATCTTGAGCAACTGGGCAACGCCGGTCATAGCGTGTTGTGGTGTGAGGCGGATGCTTACGATCAGTTGTTCCTGATTCGTGCACTGGCGGGGCTTGAGCAATTGCCTGAAAAGCTCGAGCTGATCGAGGTCGACCGTATCCCCGGCGTGCAACGCTTTATCGGCATTGGCCAACTGGCGCCTGAAGTGTTGGCGTGGCTGTGGCCACAGCGTCGGCGGGTCGATGAGGACATGCTGAAGCTGGCGCGGCAGGCCTGGCTGGCGTACTGCGACAGTTCGCCGGTCAAGCTGGCGGAACTGGCCCAGGGCAACCACACAGCCCTGCCCTTCCTGGCCCCGGCGTTGCGTCGACAGTTGCAGGAGTTACCGGGTGTGCGGGACGGTTTGTCACTGACCGAGCGCCTGTCCCTGCACTACGTGGATGAGGCCGGGCTTGTGGCGTTTGGCAGGGTGTTTGCCGAGTTGATGGGCAAGCGCGAACCGCTGCCGTACCTGGGGGACATGATGTTCCATGCGCTGATGCGGCCACTGATTGACGGTGCTAATCCGTTGCTGATCGAGTCCGAGACTCAACTGCCGTGGCCTCAACGTTTGTTGGCGCTGACTGCGTTGGGTCGTCAGGTTCTAAGCGGTACGGCTTACTGGCCGGACCATGCCACCCAGGAACGCTGGATCGGCGGTGTTTGCATCCGGCCTGGCGAGGATCACTGGACGATTGACGAGGATCTCGTTCCCGCCTACAAGCTCCGGCCTCTCTAACGAAAGCCGGGGATATCCGTTGCCTCGGTAACGGATATCCACCCGGCAGGTCCGGTGAATTTCACACCCGTGAAAGCTTGTGACTTGTTGCCAACAAACCCGTTTTCACTCGCTTGCAGCCCCTACTATCGAGTCCTCGTGCGCCCCTCACATGGACTGAACCGATGATCACCCGCCCCGAAAAACCCGCGTCGCCCCGCGTCGATCAACCCAACGCTCCCGAGCGGGTTTTCGACGCCGTCCTGAACAAAGCCAAAATCCTTGCCAGCACCGGGCCGGGCGACAAAACCGTCAAGCCCGAGGACTACAAGGAAGTCACCGCCCTGCCGGCCAAGCTCAACATCGACAAGCTCAAGGTCATCTCCCAGGACAAAGACGCCGGGGTGATCTACTTCGAACAGGACGGCGCCAAATACAAGATCAGCGCCGAGGGCGCGGCCAACGCCCAGGAGGGGTTCGACGTGCTGAAAAACCTGCGCTTCGGCCATGCCGTGGCCCCCGTCAACCAGGGCGGTCCCGACGAAGGCACGCCGCTGTATACCTTCCTCCAGACCCTGGCCGAAACCCAGGGCACTCCGGCCGGCAAGGCCATCGTCGAAAGCTTGAAGAATCCCGACCAGCAACTGCTGCGCGAGGACGACGACGGCGTACGCCTGGCCAATATCAAATCCGTGGGCAAGGCCGAAGACGGCATCCTCAAGGTGACCCTGGAAAACGGCCAGACCCTGGTCATCTCCGAATTGCTCACGCCTCAAGCTTTCAGCACCTACACCCAGGCCGGGGTGACCAAGGAGGCGCTGAATGACGGCAAAGCCAAAGGTTATGAAGCAGTCACCAGCCTGCCGGGAGACCTCGATTTCAGTCAGTTGAAGGTGGTGTCCGAAGACAGCAGCGCCGGTGTGATCCTGTTTGAACACCAGGGCCACAAGTACATGATCAGCAAGTCCGAAGCCGACCTGCCGCAACCCGGCGCCGACCTCAGTAATCCCAACCCCAATGCCGGCGGAACGTTCTACAACTTCCTCCACGCCGTGCATGCCAGCGAGGGCTCGCAGGCCTTCGACTACATCAAGAACGCTCAGTCCCTGCCCGGCCAGGCACTGCTGCGCAAGGACGAAGCCAGCCTGAAGCTGGGGGACATCAGCAAGGTCGACGCGCCCATGGACGGCATCCTCGTGGTCAACCAGGCCGACGGCAAATTGCTGGTGGTGTCCAAGGACATCACCCCCGAAGCCTTCGCCACCTACACCACCAAGGGCCAAACCCTGGCCGGCATCGAAAAGGCCAAGGGCGACGGCTACACCCTCGCCGCTCCGGAGGCGTACCTGCCCTCCACCGAAGACATCATGAGCGTTGGCGGTGCCGGAGATTATGGCCCCGGCCTGATCGCGTTCACCCAGCACAAGCCGGGGGGCAGCGAAGAGAAAATCGTGGTGTCGGAAGACAGCAACCCACAGCTGTTCGAGCAGATTTCCAGCTACCGCAGCGACATTGCCGCGCAGACCACCGACGTCGACAAGCTGCGCACCGACAACGGCCTGCCGCCCCTCAAGGATGTGTCCGTCGACAACCTGACCACCACCGAGAAAGACGAAAGCGGCAACCCACTGTCGGTGCAGGACCTGTCGATGAAAACCCTGGTGGACAGCTACCGCGCCGGGGTCAAGGACGGCAGCATCGGCAAGGACGACCCGCGCGCCAAGTTCCTGCGGGCGGTGGAAGCCCGAAGCATGGCCGACAATGGCATGTCGATCATCCCCGAGCACGGCTTCGGCAACCAGGGCATCGCCACCACGCCCATCGACGTGACCTCGCGGGACGTACGCGACAACATCTTCGACACCAAGGCCATCGACCAGACCCTCAACGACCTGCTGGGCGACCCGACCATCCAGCACGACATCAAGGCCAACCACGACGCGGCCCTGGGCAAGGTCGACGGCGGCCAGGCCAAGGTCGACGAGACCCGGCAGAAACTGATCGACAGCACCTCCTCGGAGAGTTTCACCAAGTACATCAAGTCCTTGCAGGACGGCGGCAAGACCGAACTGGCCACCCAGGAAATCCAGACCGCCTACACCGCCCTGGCCGATATCGACCCGGCCAAGGCCGACAATTTCCTGCAAAACCTGCAAATCGACGGCTACACCGACGCCGTTGAAAAGCTGATGGACGACCCGACCAAAATCTCCGACGACAACACCGCCCTGGCCACCACCGACAACACGATGGCGATCCTGTCGATGCTCAAGGGCGGCGCCGACGGGCTGCCGCGCCAGGCGCTGGGGGTGTATTCGAAGTTCGTCGACCAACTGCTCAAGGACAAAAACGCCGCCGCCGACTTCGGCAAGGCGATGATTTCCCTCGGCGATACCTGGCAGAAAAACCGCGTGATCAGCTTCAGCGACATCGACAAGGCGGTGAGCAAGGAAATCATGCCGGGCCTCAGCGAAGAGAACCGCAGTGCCTTCGTGAAGAACCTCAACTTCCTCAAGGACAACGGCGTACTCGGCTCGGTGGGCGGCGCGATCGGCATGGGCCGGATCGTCTACCAACTCGCAGGCCAGGGCGGCAAGCTCGCCGACACGCCGATGAAGCGCCTGGGCATCGCCAACGACTTCCTTGGCTTCCTCGGCACCGGCTCACACTTCGCCACGCTGGGCTTGAAGGTCTATGACAAGTTGCGCGGCACCAACGCCTACAAACTGATGGGCTTCGACCGTTCCCTGCCCGACCTGTGGGCCAAGCCCGGCGAGGGTTACCACGCGCTGCCCAAGGACGCCGAGGCGGTGCAGAAGAAATACTTCGACATCGTCGACCAGGCCATGGACGACGGCAAGGACGTGGGCAAGGCCCTCAACAGCGGCGGCTGGAGCGACGAAGGTGCGAAGAAGGTCCAGGAAGGGATCGAAAAAGGCATCGCCAGCCGCGGTGGCGTGGCCGGTGCAGGCTTTGGCGCGAAGTTCGCCAGCAGCGCGATCAAGGTGATCGGCATGGCCACCGACGTGGCGGGCGGTGTGATCAGTGTGGTCCAGGCGGCGTTTACCTTGCGTGACGGCGTGCGCGAGAAAGACCCGGTAAAAATCGCCTCCGGCTCACTGTCCATGGCCGGCGGGGTCAGCAGCCTGGTGGCGGCTGGCGGCGGCGTACTCACCACCCTGGGGGTGACCGGGCGGATCATCCCGTTCCTGGGTCCGGTGGGCTTTTTGATCTCCGGCGCGTTGTCGTTTGTCGGGGCGATCCTGAGCACGGTGCAGTCCCACAAGCTGCACAAGATTTCGATGCAGAACTGGAACCAGATCCAGGACTTCAAGCAGGACGGATTGCTCAAGCCCAACGGAGATGAGGCATATGTGTGGTTGCAGACGTATCTGTCCGACTGGGGCCAGCGGGATGCGCCGCAGGACCAGAGTATTTTTGATTTCCGCAAGGAAGAGTGGGATGCCCGCTCGAGTATCCGTGGTGGCGACCATCGGCGGGACCATCCGGACTTTATCGGCGACGGAAATAACCGTAACTCAGAGGACTACAAGTACTCGCTGAAACCGTCGGAATGGACCAATGAAAACCACGACATCATTTGGCGGGTGGGGGATGGATATGGCGGTGAGTATCACGATGTAGACAAGCCCTGAGTGCCCCGCCCCCCCCCCTAGAAACCCTGTGTGGCCGACCGGCTCCCACAGGGTTCAGGATCGGGGGGGGTGTGCTTAGCGGCGCGCCAGGTGAGCGGATGTCAGCTGTGCATTGCGATAACCGATAATGCCGTCCTGCCTGCCGTTGTCATCGATGGAATCCAATGCGTGGCTCACATGAGGCCGCTTGACGATTTCCCGGGCAAGCAACGTCATGTTGTCCTGCGCCCAGTTGCCGCTCATCTCGCGCCCCGCCATTTTGAAGATCTGCCCAAGGTCTGCCACACCATTTCTTTGCGGGTTGCCGAACTCCTTGTAGTTATTGCCAAACGCCAGCGCCACGCTGGAGTCCGACATACTGCTATAAATATTGAACGGCAAAGAACCGCACGGATTTGGCCTGCCAGGTTGCGGGCGACAGGGTTGTGAGTAGCAAGGGTCACGCGGCGGGCAGTCCGATAACTTGTTGGCCGCGTTCTTCGGATTATTCCGGCCAATAATGCCGTCCCGATGACCGCCGTGGTCCACCGAGTCCAGCTCATTCATCACGTTATCGCGCTTGAGTACCTCCCTGGCCAGCATCGTCAGGTTGTCCCGCTGCGGGTATCCCGTCAGTGGCCGCTCGGCAACCTCGCGAATTTTTCCTTGTGTCGCATTGCTTGAACCCGACGGCCTGAAGGCATCGAAGTTCTTGTCAAACGCCAGGGCCAGGGCCGCGTCTGAATGCCGGGCATAGGCGTTGCCAGAGGGGCGATGCGCGTGCTGGGAGTGACCGTTGAGATACGAGTGCTGTGTGTGAGGTGCACTGAATGAATGGGTTAGCGTCATGATTGAATTTTCCTGGTCTGTTCGACATACCTGCCCTGCATGCCGTCGGAAAACGGAGTAGCGGCAGACTGTTGCTCTGTGGCGCAGCGGACGGCATCGGTTCCAGCGCTGCCCGCCGGCCTCAGATCAACCGTGCCGCCACCAACCAGTCCGCCACCGCCTGAAACGACGCATCCGGTACCGGATCTCCCGGCACGGTCTTCCTGGCAATCGCCTGCGCCAGGTTGTTGTCCGGTGCCTGCGGGATGCCCAGGTCAAACGCCTCCTGCAACATCCCCAACGCCTCCTCTGGCGAAGCCCGGCACACCACCACCGGCACCGGCGTTTCTCCACGCACATAGCGCACGCCAATCACCCAGCCGTCGGTGGTGCCGATCATCATCGACGCCCGGCCCAGCCCCAGCTTGGTGGCCAGCGCCTGCATCTCCTGGCGCTGACGCCGTCGCTCGCTCTTGATCAGCGGGTCACCATCAATGTCCTTGCGCTCGCGCTTGGTTTCGCTACGAGTCATTTTCATGTCCCGGCCAAACAGCCAGCGTTGCATCAACACATCCACCCCGCCCACCAGGATAAAAGCCGCCAGTACGGTAAACACCAGCGGCTTGAGCACCAGGAAAAACGTCGACTCAATACACCCCGCGCTACACCGCGACGACTCCATCAATGCCTGCAACGCGTGCCGCCCCACCACGTAGAACGCCACGGCCAGCACGTGCACCTTGATCAGGCCCTTGATGAACTCCAAAAAATTGCGCAAGGCGAACAGCTTCTTGAAGCCTTCCGCCGGGTTGATGCGCTTGAACTCCGGCTTGATCGGCTCCACGGAAAACACAAAGCCGCGCATGGTGATGATATTGGTCAGGATCACCACCCCGGTGGTCACCGCCATCACCGGCAAGGTGATGCCGATCACCAGTTGCTCGGCGTGGTCCAGCACCCGTGGCCACACCGTGGCGAAGGGTTCGATGTAGATCTGCGCGGTCAGGTCGATCAGCGCCGTGACCTGGGCCTGGGCCCGGGGTGCGAGGATGGAAATGCACAGGGTGCAAAACAGGATGACCATGCCCGAGACCAGGTCCTGGCTCTTGGCGACCTGACCCTTCTTGCGTGCGTCCTTGAGTTTTTTGTCCGTGGCCGGCTGGGATTTTTCTTCGCTGGTATCGCCCATGCGCTACTCCATGCCCGCCAGGGTTTTCAGCAGCTCCACGGTGCCGCGAAACTCTGCCAGTTGGTCCAGCATCAAGGGAATCAGGAAGCCGATGTAGATCACCATCAGGATCGAGAAAAACAGGTTTTTCACTGGCAACGACAGGTCAAAAATGTGCAGGTTCGGCGCCATGCGCGACAGGTACGCGAGCATCAGGTCAGTGACCAGCAGCGAGATGATCAGCGGCGACACCATCAGCACCCCGACGCGCATGATCTGGTCAAGGATCGACAGCACCGCCAGCAACGCCGAGCTGGCAAACACCGGGGTGAACGCGGTCACCGGCCACAATTGGTAGCTGTGGTAATAGCCATCGACCATCAGGATAAAACCGCCGGACATGAAGAACAGCGTGATCAACATCACCGTCAGCAAGGTCGACATCACACTCGACTCCCCGGTGGACAACGGGTCCACCAGTTGCGCCATGGTCGAACCGCGCTGCAGGTCGATCAACTCCCCCGCCACTTCCGCCGCCCAGAACGGGATGCCGAACAACAGGCCGATCAGGATGCCGATCAGGAATTCCTTGATCAGCAACCCGGCGATAAACAGGCTGCCGTGGTTGGGCATCGAGGTCATGGCGTCGAACACCGGCATGAACATCGGGATCGAAATCGCCACGGCCACGCAGCCGCGAATCATCCCGGTGAGCCCGAGGCGGTTGAACGCCGGGGTGATCACCACCACGCCCATGGCCCGGCAGGCCGCCAGCGAGGCCGAGCTGATCACCGGGTAGGCGACTTCGAGAAACTGTGCGGTAAGGCTGGCATCCATGGGGGGTCAGCGCGTCCACAGCGGGAAGTTATCCAGCACCTGGCTGCCGAGTTCCGCCACTTGCCCGGCCAGCACCGGCCCCAGGAACACGATGGTCAGCAGCACCGCCACCAGCTTCACTACCTGGGGCAAGGTCTGGTCCTGGATCTGGGTCAGCGCCTGGAACAGGCCCACGCTCAAGCCGACGATAATCGCTACCCCCAGCGCCGGCGCAGAGAGCATCAGCACGGTCATCAGTGCCTGTTTCATCAATGACAGGAAAACGTCCTGGCCCATGGGTCGTGCCTCAGCCGTAACTCAGAATCAAACCGTGCATCAGGCGCGACCAGCCGCTCAATGACACGAACAGGAAGATTTTCAGCGGGATCGAAATCAGGTTCGGCGAGACCATCGACATGCCCATCGCCATCAGCACGTTGGACACCAGCAAGTCCACCACCAGGAACGGGATGTACAGCAGGAACCCGATCTCGAAGGCCCGGGTCAGTTCCGAGCTGACGAACGCCGGAATCAGCACCACCAGGTCGTCATCCCGCAGGTCGGCACGGGCTTCCGGCGACCAGATGGTCTCGGTGGCCTGCACGAAAAAGCCGCGCTCGGACTCATTGGCAAACCGCGCCAGGTGCGCCTGTAGCGGCGGGCGCAAGGCGTCGCCGAGGTCCTTGAGTTGCTCGACGTGCTCGATGTTCAGGTCGCGCCCTTCCACCTGGCGGTACATGTCGCCAATCAACGGCGTGGTGACGTACACCGAGAGAATCAGCGCGATGCCGTACAGCACCAGGTTCGGCGGCGTTTGCTGCACCCCCAGGGCGTTGCGGATCAGGAACAGCACCACCGAGATTTTCATGAAGCCGGTGAGGGTCACCACCGCCAGCGGGATCAACCCGATGGTGGCAACCACCAGGATGATCTCGATCAGGTTCGGCTGATAACCGGTCATGGGGTGGCGAAACTCAGCAGGCGTACGCCCAGGCCATCACCGATCTTCACCAGTTGGCCCTGGCCGACGCGGCGGCCGTTGACCATCAGGTCCACGCCATCCACCGTCGGCGTATTCAGTTGCAGCAGGCTGCCCGCCCCCAGCTCCCGCAACTGCGCCAGGGTCAGTTCCAGGCTGCCGACCTGGCACACCAGCTTGAGGGGTAAATCGTCCAGGGCCGCAGCGGCATCGACATCAGTCATTGTGTTCTCCATGTCCAAAAGGGGCGATTTCAAAGGTTCCTGCAGCTGCAGCGATGAGCCGTCGCGCTGGCAGCGAGCTTGCAGACGGCCCTCAAAGTCCAGCAGCAGGCCGCTGCCGGGCTCGAGCATCAACACGTCGCCGGGCCGCAGGCTGCGCAACTCGCCGAGGCTCAGCCATTGCTGTCCCGTGAGCACCGAGAGTGTCTGGCGCAACGCGGGTAATGGGTCGGCTTGGACCCGGCCGTGTTGCTCCAACAACTGCGCCACCAGGAGCGCGGCGCTTTCGCTCAGGTCAAGCTGGGCGGCCATTGGCGGGGTGTTGCCGAAGGTCAATGTCAGCGCCAGGTGCACGGGGTAAGACCGCGCATCGTCACTGGCTTCGAGCAACTGCACGGGGTGGCCGAGCAACGGTTCGAGGCGCTCGATCAGATCCAGCACGGCCAGTTCCAGCAGCAGCGAACGCGGCAATGACGGCAGCACCTGCGCATCGAACTGCAACGCCAGCGGCACCAGCACTTGCTCCACAGCGGCGGCGGACAGACGCAGGCGCACCGGTGATTGCCCGAGCAGCAGTTGCACATCCCGAGGCGATTTCAGCGGCTGGGGATCGGCGGCCCAGGCGACACTCAAGTCCTGCCCGGCACAACGGCCCTGCCACGCATGGCGCCGGCGGTGCAGTTGGTTATGCACCGTGAGCAGCGCCGGGTCGAAGTGTTCAAGCCAGGGTGCCAAGGGGTCGGCAAGGGCCACGATCATGTGCCGAGTCCTTGTTCTTCAAGCAGCTCACCGGCGACCCGCTCGCAGCTTTCGCGCCCGTCCAGCAGGCTTTGCCAGGCGTCGGACTGGCGCTGGCGGCTCAGGCGCTCCTGGCGAAACAGCTCACGCTCGCGCTCCTGGGTTTGCAGGGTGCTGGAGACGTGGCTGACGTCGCCTTCAAGCAAGCGCTCATCGTCGGACAAGCCTCGCAGGCGATCCTGGGCGGCCTGCCAACTGGCCACCGACAAGCCCTCTGTGAGTGAGGCGTAAATCTCGCCGGCTTCACGGGCAACGGCTTCACGGTGCAAGCGCAATTGCTCCTTGGCATCAGTCAGGGCGCCGTGGGTTTGCGCGCAACGTTGCTGTTGCGCCGCCAACTGGCTCGCCGCCCGTTGTTCCCGCAGCACCCGCAGAGTTTGCAGGGTGCGCAGTTGTTCAGTCTTCATCGGTTCTTTTCTCCATCGTCATACCAACAGCGCACTCACTGAGTGCATGAAGATCGAATGTGGGAGCTGTAGAGCCCCGGCAACACTGCAACATCGATGTCAGCAGTGCTGCCGCCATCGCAGCCTCGCTAAAGCTCGACAGCTCCCACACTGGACCTTGCTGCGCGTTCGGGCTCATGCCAGCACCTGCCGCCTGCGGTTCAGGGAGTGCATGAAGATCAAATGTGGGAGCTGTCGAGCCCCGGCGAGGCTGCGATAGCGGTGGGTCAGGCAACATCGATGTCGGCAGTGCTGCCGCCATCGCAGCCTCGCTAAAGCTCGACAGCTCCCACACTGGACCTTGCTGCGCTTTCGGGCTCATGCCAGCACCTGCCGCCTGCGGATCAAGGTGTGTATGCAGATCAAATGTGGGAGCTGTCGAGCCCCGGCGAGGCTGCGATAGCGGTGGGTCAGGCAACATTGATGTTGGCTGTGCTGAAGCCATCGCAGCCTCGCTGCAGCTCGACAGCTCCCACGCTGGATCGCGCTGCGCTTTCAGGTTCATGCCAGCACCTGACCCATGCGGTTTAAGGAGTGTATGAAGATCAAATGTGGGAGCTGTCGAGCCCCGGCGAGGCTGCGATAGCGGTGGGTCAGGCAACATCGATGTCGGCAGTGCTGCCGCCATCGCAGCCTCGCTGAAGCTCGACAGCTCCCACACCGGATCTTGCTGCGCTTTCGGGCTCATGCCAGCACCTGGCGCATGCGGGTCAAGGTGTGTTCGGGGCTGCTGGGTTCGTCGGCGTTCTGGCGCAGGAAGGCTTCAATCGCGCCATGACGGGTGATTGCTTCGTCGGCCAGCGGGTCGCTGCCGGCGGAGTACTCGCCGACGCGGATCAGCATTTCGATTTCGCCGTAACGCGCCATCAGTTCTCGGATACGCATTGCCAGACGTTTATGTTCCTCACCCGCCACCTGCTCCATCAACCGGCTGCGACTGCGCAGCACGTCCACCGCCGGGAAGTAGTTGCGCTGGGCCAGTTCGGCACTGAGGGCGATGTGCCCGTCGAGGATCGAACGCGCTTCTTCGGCAACCGGATCGCTGGCGGCGTCGCCTTCGGTAAGCACGGTGTACAGCGCGGTGATACTGCCGGTGGGCCCCGGGCCGGCGCGTTCCAGCAACTTGGGCAAGGTGGCGAAAAACGACGGTGGATAGCCGCGACGTGTCGGTGGCTCACCCACGGCCAAGCCGATCTCACGCTGGGCCCGGGCGAATCGTGTGAGGCTGTCCATCAACAGCAATACATTGCGGCCCTGGTCGCGGTGGTACTCGGCCAGGGTGGTGGCGACAAACGCCGCACGCACCCGCTCGGCCGCCGGGCGGTCGGAGGTGGCGACGACAGCAACGGTGCGTGCGCGGGCCGTGGCGTCCAGTTGCACGTCCAGCAGTTCGCGCACTTCCCTGCCCCGCTCGCCGATCAAACCGATGACAATCACATCGGCCTCGCTGTTGCGGATGATGCTCGCCAACAACGAAGATTTGCCCACACCGGGCTCACCGAAGATGCCCATGCGCTGGCCCTGGGCGAGAGTCAGCAAGCCGTCGATAGAGCGAATGCCCAACGCCATGGAGCGCACGATCAATTGCCGGGAGAACGGTGCCGGTGGCTCGGCATGCAAGGGGTAGGTCTGCAAGTTCAGGGTTGGCGGTACACCGTCGCCGTCGAGAAACTCGCCCATGGGGCTGATCACTCGTCCGAGTTGCGCATCACCTACCGCCACACCCAGGCTTTCGCCGGTGGCAATGATTTGCGTGCGGGTCGACAGGCCTTCCATGGAGCCGATGGGCGACAGGATCGCTTCGTCGCCATCAAACCCAATCACTTCGGCACTGAGGCTGCGGCCACTCACCGGGTCGCGCAAATGGCACAGCTCACCGATGCTCGCGCCCGCCACGCTGGCCCGCAGCAACACCCCGCGAATACTCAGCACCGTGCCTTGCATCGGACGCAAACGGGCCTGGGACAGGCGCTCGGTCAGGCGCGGCAGCAGTTGATTGAGGTTCATGCCACGCCCTCTTCGGCAAAGGGCAGCAGGCTGCGGCGCAGGGTTTGCAGCTGCGCTTCCAGCCCCAACTCAACCGAGCCCGCCGGGCTGCTGAGGCGGGCCTGGCCGGCGCCCAGTTGCGCATCGGCCTCCACGGCGATGCCGTCCTTGAGCAACTGTGGGCGCAGGGCATTCACTTCGGCCGGTGGCACCCATAAGGTCAGCGCCTGGCCTTGGCGAAACGCGCTCAACGCCTGGCGTGTACAACGCACCACGCGGTCGGTGTCGTCCAGCTCGCCGAGCACTTCACGCACGATGCCCAGGGCCAGGTCCGCCAGCGACGCCTCAAGCCCGGCCAGGTAATGCTGGACCTTGGCCTGGGTCTCCAGCAGCAGCTGCGCGACCTGTTCGGCGCCTTCCCGGCGGGCGCCCTCAAAGCCTTCGGCACGTGCGGTGTGCAGCCACTGGTCGCTGTCGGCCTTGATCTGCTCGGCGTGTTCCTTGGCGGCTTGCACGAAGGCGAAACCATCGATCCACAAGGCCGCTTCGTCGGCACGCAAAATCCGTGCGGCGGGACGGTTGGGTAATTCACTCATGAGCAAGCTCCTCGACGAGCAACCGGGCGGCGACGGTCTGGACAATTTCCAGGTCGCGGGGCAGGCGCCCGCTATAGCCTTTGGGTGCGACAAAACGCAGGGGCAACCAGCCCTGCAACTCGGCGGGCTGGGCCTGCAGCCAGGCGGCGACACAGGTGAGGCCATCTCGGTCGATGGCGTCGATCAACTCGGCGGGCTCGCGCAGCAGGTCGGCCGCGCCGCCCAACTGCCGGTTCGCCAGGGCCAGGGCAAAGGCTTCCTGACCGAGGCCTTCGCGCAGTTCATTGACCACTTCGCGGCGGATCTCCCGGCTCAAGGTCGAGGCATGCCAGATCGCGCCACATAGCCTGGGCAATCGCTCAAATTGCCCCGGGCTCAGCAGCAACACCGGCAAATCGGCGGCGGGTGGCGTGACCAGATGCGCCAGCGGCGCCAACTGATAATGGCTGGCCAGCAACTGCTCCAGGCGCGACCGAAAACGCGGCTGCCCGTGCAAGGCTTGCAGCACCTCGACCGGCAGGCCTTCGCCGAAACACTCGCCGAGGCTTTGCTCGCGCACAAACTGCAACGGCTGGGCGATCAGGCCCTGCCAACGCTCAACCAGGCTCATTCACCCTCCTTGAGCACATACAACGCCTGGGACTGGCGCCGCGCCCAGTGCTGACGGGCCAACACACCGCACGCGCCGAGAGCGACCAGCAGCAAACCGCCGAACAGCAACCGCGCCTGATTGAGGTTGTCTTCCAACAGCCACAGGCCCATGAAGCGCGTCAATCGCGGTTGCGCGGGGTTCTGGCTGATGGACACGGCGGCCTTGATCGCCGTCACCGACACGCCGTCATAGCTCAGCCCGGAAATACCGTTGGCCACCAGGGTCTTGATCTGCGGGATCAACGTATTGATATCGGTGCCCGGGTCGTAGCGCACCAGCACCGAGGCTGACGACGGCGAAATCACCCGCTTGAGCAGGTCATTGTCCGGCAACACCACATGCACCCGCGCCGAGACGATGCCGTCGATCTGCGACACCGAGTGGGACAGTTCTTCGCTCAAGGCATAGATCATCTGAGCCCGCTCCTGCATCGGCGACGACACCAGGCCGTTGCCCTTGAACACCTCGCCCATGTTGGAAAAGCTCTGCTGCGGCAGGCCGGCGTTGTCCAGCAGCGTCATGGCTTCGGCGAAGCGTTGTTCGTCGACCACCACTTTCAACTGGCCGTTGTCCTGCACCTTGCGCGTCGCCGGGATGCCGTCGCGCAGCAGCACCGCGACCATGGCGTTGGCGTCGCGCTCGCTGAGGTTGGTGTAGAGGTCCATGTCGCAGGCCTGCAAGAGGCTGGCGAGCAGGCCGATCAGCAGCAGGCGCAGGGCACGATTCGGGCTTGGCATGGCGTTATTGACCCTTGAGCAGCGTGTTGGCGGAACCGGAAATCTGCGTCGCACCGCGCACCACCATCTGGGTTTCGATGGAGTAGTCGAACATCTTGCCCAGTGAATGGACGATCTGGTCGACCTGCTGCTCGGCGACTTTCTTGCCCGGCTCTGCGGAGGGAGAGGCACCCGTGGTGCGAATATCCGCAGCGGCCACTTGGGGCGGCGCCGACGGGTTATTGGTAAGTAAATCGGCGCGCTCGGAAAAGGTCCGGGAGCGGTCGATAAAACTGTTCAGGCGCTCCATCAGGCCCGAGCCGATCTGATGGGGGCTGGCGCCCTCGGGCATGCCCTTGGCCGTATTGGCCATGTGCTCGAACAGATTCTGCGAGGCCCCGGCGGGCCCCGCGCCGGCGGACGGCGGCAAGGCCGTGGCGCTGGCAGCGAGACTGATGGTCATGGGTGCGCCCTACTCTTCGTCGTCATCGGACATGGCGTCATTCAGCATTTCCTGCGCCTTGGGCATGATGATGAATTGACCGCCGATGGTGACCGCCTGGGTGATCAGGGCATCGGTGAATTCGGCGTCGGTCATCTCCGGTTTGTCGGCACTCTTGGCGTTATCCACCGCGGCGTTGAACTTGGCTTCAGGGCTGGCGCCACCGGGGGCGAGGTTGCTGTCTATGGCGGTTACGGACATGGTCATGCTCCTTTACTGGGGTTGGGGTGAATCAAGGGGTTTCGGTGCTCACCTGGGCACCGCGAAACACCCGCACGCCGTGCTCGCGCGCCACGACAGGCGGGTTGGCCTTGGGTTGCAGGTGATCCACATGCTGCTGGACCAGCGCCAGGTACGGCGGCGGCCCGGACACAAAGACTTCATCGCCCTCGGGACCATTGCGCATCGACAACTGCTGGCCGAACACATCGAGGTTGTTCAAATACGCCTGCAACTGGTCCAGGTTCAGGGCGTTGGCCTTGAACAGCTTGGTGGTGATTTCGTCGCTGGCATTGAGGTACAGCAGGTTGCCGTCGAAGTACCAGGTCAGGCCGTTGGTGCTGCACAGCGTCTGCAAAAACTCCCCGGCGGTGGCGGCGCGCACGGTGCTGCGGGCCTTGCCACGCACCTTGTCCGAGAGCACCAGCGGGATGTCGAGGTTGTGGCCGAATTCTTCGAGGGCGGCGCGCACGTCCTGATCCACCAGCACGTAGGCGTAGGGTTTGGCAAACCATTCGGGCGCTTCATCGGCGTGGGCAATCGAGGCGCCAAACAGCACCGACAGACATAGGAGCGCCATGGAAAATATGCTTACATGACGTCCGCCTTCGCCCAACGAGTTGTGACGATGACCAAACACTTTTTGCTTGCCGGCAGCCTGTTGCTGGCCGCCTGTTCCAGTA
Organism: Pseudomonas sp. Xaverov 83; assembly: GCF_019352905.1. Classification (NCBI taxonomy): domain Bacteria; kingdom Pseudomonadati; phylum Pseudomonadota; class Gammaproteobacteria; order Pseudomonadales; family Pseudomonadaceae; genus Pseudomonas; species Pseudomonas sp. Xaverov 83. Next base: position 18,221 of record NZ_JAAAFU010000041.1, read on the forward strand.
CTGCGCCGAGCGATACCGATCGCTCGGTAAAGCTGGCCAACGACCTGAACCAACGCGGCGACTACGCCAGCGCGGCGGCGCTGTACGAACGGGCGGCCCAGCAACCGGGCGCCGGCATCGATTTGTGGCTCAAACTCGGCCAGGCACGGCTCGACGGCAACGACGCGCCCGGTGCCGAACGCGCCTTCCAACAAGCCCTCGGCCTCCAGGCGCACAACGCCGAAGCCTTGCTGGGCCTGGGCACCGCGCAACTGCGACTGGGCAAAACCCAACGCGCCGTGACCGCCCTGGGCCAGGCCGCAGACGCCAGCCAATCGCCGGTCGCGTACACCCGACTGGGCATCGCCCACGTGCTGAACGGCCAGGCGGTGACGGCACAAACCGCCTTCGCCAAAGCCCTGAGCCTGCAACCCGACGACCTCGACAGCCGCTGCAACCTGGCCCTGGCCTACGCCCTTGGCGGCCAGTCCCAACAGGCGTTGGACACCATCGCCCCCGTCACCCAATCGCCCCGCGCGTTGCCACGGCATCAACGTAATGAGTTGTTGGTGCTGGTATTGGCGGGATACGAACAGCGAGTGGCCAGCTTGCCGCTGGACGATATTCCGGCCGCTGAGCGCGCACGCCTGATCACCGAAGCCAACCGCATCAAAGGCATCAGCGACCCGGTTGCGCAAGCGCGCGAGTTGGGGCTGGTGGATACGCACTAAAGGGTAACCTTGCTGTTGCCCTGCTTTTGATCTTGCTTTTGATCTATCAGGCCCCGTTAACCACGATGGCCGCAAGCAGGCACGGTGGAGCGGGTAAACCGGCAAGGATGCCGGTTTAGCTGCGCTGGGCCAGGGATGGCCCATCGCAGCGACCCGCGGAGCCGGGCCGGAGTGCGGGCATGCCGAGCCTAGGCGAGGCACCGAGTGGTGGGGCAAAGACCTTTTGGTTAC
>NZ_JAAAFU010000041.1:19177-29491 GCF_019352905.1 Pseudomonas sp. Xaverov 83
GAATGGATATGTACGCGGTAAGCTTCAAGATCCTGGTCGCCTATCAGTCCGCTTTCGCGAGCAAGCCCGCTCCCACATTTGGATGGTGGTGTGACAGATGGATCTGCTGGGTCTGGAATACCGCTATCGCAGGCAAGCCAGCTCCCACAGTTGGACTGTGGTGTGACAGATAGATCTGCTGGGGCTGGAATACTGCTATCGCAGGCAAGCCAGCTCCCACAGGGGGAATGTGCATGACGGATCATTTCTCCGCTCCCGGAGCGCCCGCCTTGGCCTCTTGCTGAGCCTGACGCCGCTGCAACTGCTCCCGATCAAACCCCTCGATATACACCTGCGCCGCCCGCCCAACCGGCGCCGCCATCGCCGGGCCGGTGGCCCGCCCCTGATTCAAATCCTGCCGCTGCTCCACCATCTGCATCAAATTCAAATTGTTGGCACAGCCCAACGGCAAGGTCGCCTTGAAATCCTCATCCAGCCCAATCTCATCCTTGGCCGGCGGCTGCTGGCACTGGCTCGGCAACCCGTCCGCCTGATACTGCGGTGAGTAATACACCGGCGCCAAATGCGTCTTGCACCCCACCACCAACAGGGGCAAACACATCAACAAACGCGAAACTTTCATGCCATGCCCCCTCATCAATTCATGTAGAAACCAACCGCCCCACCACTGCGCGGCCCCGCCGCTGCGGCGGTTGCGGGCTGCGCATCCAGCGGCGTGGCCAGGGTGCGACTGCGCACCGGCTCCACCAGGTACGGCGTGATCAAAATCACCAGCTCGGTTTCATTGCGCTGAAAACGCTTGGAGCGAAACAGGTTGCCCAGGATTGGCAGGTCACCCAGCAACGGCAGCTTCTCGATGTCCTGGCTGCTCTCGCGCTGGAACAGCCCGGCAATCGCAAACGTCTGCCCGCTGCCCACTTCCACCCGCGTATCGGCCCGGCGCACGCTGAACGACGGCACATGGAAATTGCCGAAATCCACCGTTCCGCCACTCACCACACTGCTGACCTCCGGGCGCACTTGCAGGGCAATACGGCCGTTGGGCAACAGGGTCGGGTTGAACAGCAGCGACACGCCGAACGACTTGTATTCAATCCCCACCAGATCCCGATTCACCGGTACCGGAATCGCCACTTCGCCGCCCGCCAGGAAGCTCGCGGTCTGCCCGGTCATGGCGGTGATATTCGGCTCGGCCAGAATTTGCAGAATCCCGTTGGCCTGCAACGCGTCGAGCATGCCGTCGATATTGGTGTTGCCCGAACCGCTGCCCGCCGCTGCCAGTCCACCCGCAGTCGCCGCTGCCAGCGGCCCACCGGTGATCAGGCCGAAGGAAAACGTTCCGTTGCTGAACATGGCGTTCCAGTTCACGCCGTAGTGCAACAGCTCCGAGCGGGACACTTCAGCGAACCGCACCCGCAAATTGACCTGGGCCGCACCGGCGTATTCAGTGGTGTTGACCGCGCTCTGAAAACCCTGGCCCTGTGGGTTGAGCAAGGCATTCAAATCCGTCGCCTCGCCCACGCTGCGCACCGTGCCCTTGGCGATCAAGCGGTTGCCGGCGCCGCTGATCTGCGCGCCATTGCCGGGATGCAATTCCTGCATCGGCGCGGTCACTGCCTGGGTCGCGCTACTGACCGCCAGGCTCAGGCTGGCAAGCTGTTTGCCGTCGCTGCCGAGGGCAATCAGGCTGGTATTGCCCGGGGCCTTGCCGAAGATGTAGATCACACCGGGCGACACCACTTGCAGGTCGGCAATCCCCGGTTCGGCTACCAGCACCGATTCCACCGGCGCGACGAAGTGCAGGATCCGGCCTTCTCCGGAGGCGAGGCTGATGGAGCCTTGGGCGCCATTGGCAATGTCCTGGGCGCTGCAAAAAAACGAGGTCAACGTCAGCAATAACAAACAAAAACGAATCATGAGGCAGACGCCAGGGAAGTGACGGAAGCCGCGGCAGGTGCACGGCGGTTGGAGATATCGGTGAGGCTGATGGTCACCAGCGCTTGCAAGTTGTATTCGGTGGCCAGCTCGCGAAACGACAGCACCGCCAGTTCCAGCTCGCCGCGCAGCACCAAACGGCGCAGGCTGCGGCGCAATTCCGGATGCACCAGCAATACCGCGCTGTTGGCCTCGAGGGTTTTGTCGCAGGCCTGGCGCAGCTGGGCGAGCAAGGCGCGGTTGACCTCCTCGGGGATCACTTCGCGGCTGGGCTCCTGGCGACGCAGGGACGCGCGCAGTTGGTCTTCCAATCCCGGCGCCAGCACCAGGGCGCCAATTACCCGATTGCGATCGGCGTATTGATGACTGATCTGTCGCGCCAACGCGGCGCGCAGGTGTTCGGCGAGGCGACTGGCGTCGGTTTCCCGAGCGCCCCACTCCACCATGGCTTCGAGCAAGGCCCGTTGATTACGGATCGACACGCCCTCGCCCACCAGCAGGCGCAGGGTCTCGGCCACCCGCTGCAACGGCACCAGGCGCAAGGCTTCCTTGACCAGTTCGCCGTAGGTAGCTTCGGTACGTTCAAGCAGCAGGCGGGTTTCCTGGATCCCGAGGAAGTCCGCGGCATAGCGGCGCAGGCTGCGCTCCAGCACGCCGCGCAGCACCTCATCCGGTAGCAGGAAACCGATGCCGGCGGTGCGCAACGCGTCTTCGTGCTGGCGCTCGATCCAGTGTGCGGCGCGGCCATTGAGGGGCGAATCGGCTTGCAGGGTGGCGATGTCCAGCAGTTGCACGTGCACCGGATCGTCCTGCAACAACAGGCAGTTGATCGGCATCTCGCCTTCGCTGACCGGCACGCCTTCCAGGGACACCCGAAAGCTGCCCGGCGTGGCCTTGGCGTCCATGTGAATGCCCGGCACCGGCATGTCGACGCCGAGGTCGCTGCGAATGTCGTGACACAGCGCTTCGATGCGCTGGCTCAACAGCTGGCGCGGTGCGCTGAGGGCCAAGGCGCTGCCGAGGGTCAGCAGCACCCGAGTATCGGGGGCCACGCCGTAATCCTGCTCGGCCTGCACCTCCACCACCGGCTCCAGGGTCTCGATCAGCGCCTCGGGTTCCACCAGGTGTTCACGGGTATGACGGCGGTACATCACGAACGCCGCGCCGCCGAACACCAGCGACAACCCGAGGAACACCCAGGTCGGAAAACCCGGGATCACGCTGACGCCCACCATGATCAATGCGGTCAGACCGAGGGCCCGGTAGCTGGCACCCAACTGCTTGAGAATCTCGCTGCCGAGGTCACCCGCCTCGCCGTCGCTGTTGACCCGCGTCACCACGGTGCCCGCCGCTACCGAGATCAGCAGCGCCGGGATCTGTGCGATCAAGCCGTCGCCCACGGTCAGCAGCGAATAGGTGTGCACCGCCGCGCCGAAGGCCATGTCGCGCTCGATCATGCCGATCAGCATGCCGCCCAGCAGGTTGACCGCGAGGATCACCAACCCGGCAATCGCATCGCCCTTGACGAACTTCATCGCCCCGTCCATCGCGCCGAACATCTGGCTCTCGCGCTCCAGGCGGGAACGCCGGCGCCGGGCTTCGGCCTGGTCGATATCACCATTGCGCAGGTCGTTGTCGATGCTCATCTGTTTGCCGGGCATCGCATCCAGGGTGAAGCGCGCCGCCACTTCCGCGACCCGCTCGGCGCCCTTGGTGATCACCACGAACTGCGCCACGGTGATGATCAGGAACACCACCATGCCCACCACCACCTGGCCGGCAATCACGAAGTCGCCGAAGGCCTTGACGATATGGCCTGCGTCGCCGTGCAGCAGAATCAAGCGGGTGGTGGTGATGGACAGCGACAGGCGAAACAGGGTGCTGAGCAGAATCAGCGGTGGCAGCGCGGAGAATTCCACCGAGTGGCCGATGTAGAAGGCGACGATCAGGATCAGGATGCTCAGGGCAATGTTCAGGCCGATCAGCATATCCACCAGGTAGGTGGGCAGCGGGATGATCATCATCACAATCGCCATCAGCATGAACGCGACAATGATCACGTCGGTACGCTGGGCGGCCATGCGTGCGATGCCGTTCAGGCGGTTGAGCAGGTTCATGGCGCCACTCTCCGTGCAGCCAGGTAGCGTTTGAAGCACTGGCGCGCTTCGTCCTTGCGTTCCCCGTACCACAGCGCCCGGGCGCGCAGCAGCAACAGGCTGGCGGACTCGCCTTCCAGCGCCACCAGGCGGTCCAGGGCTGCGAGTGCGCGGGTGAAGTCGCCGCTGTCGGTGAACGCTAGCACCAGCGAGCGCAGCAGCAGGCCGTCGTCGGGTGCCACACTCACGGCAATCAGCAGCATCACCAGCGCACGCTGGGACTGGCCGTTGCGCCGGTACAGCTCGCCAATGCCCTTGAGCAATTGCACCGCGTCGTCGTTATTCCGGGACATCAGGCCTGGACCTCCGAGCGTTGTTGTTCGAGGGTGCGGCGCATCTCGATTTCCTCGCTGATCAGGTCATGGGCCAGCGCCTTGATCTCCGGCTCGGCGTCGAGGTTCGGCAACAGGTGCTGCATCACGTGATCCAGCAACTCCAGGGACCGTGCGCTGCCGAACAGCAGCGAGTCGACGCCGGCGGCGCTGGTGAGCTCTTCCAGGTCACTGCGCAAGGAGCGACGGGACTGGACCTTGCGGGTTTTCAGCACGGCCTCGAAGGCGGTGGCCTGGCGCGAATTGACCAGGCGGATCGCCTCCACCGGCGCGCTGCGCACATCACTGGGAATCAACGGACGGGGTTCGACTTTCATCCCGGGGCCTTAGCTGAAAAAAGCAGCGTCATAGGGTGAAGGTGAAGCGTTCTTCGCCACGGGCGAGGATCACCTGGTTGTTCTCGATGCGTTCCAGTACCCAGTTGTCGGCCAAGGCCGCGCCGGGGTACAGGCGCTTGCCGCTGTCGTTGATCACATAGGGATGGGTGCCGAACCACACCGCCTGGAAGCGCACCCGTGGCCGGGCCGCATCCGCACGCACCGCGACCCGCGGGTTGAGCACGATCTGCTGGCCATAGCGCTGGTCGAAGGCTTGTTGCAGGGCGACCCACTGAGGCTTTTGCGCCCGCTCGAAGGAGCCGACGGCGTTGAGCTGGCCGTCGATGTCGTTGACCTTCACGGCGTCCAGGTGGGCGGCCTGTAATTGCCCTTCGAACCAGGCCTTGGCTTCGGCGCGGGAAGGCTTGGCCACGGCTTTTTCGGCGACCGGCAGGACGGCCTGTGCTTGGGGTGGATCGTTGCGAAAGGCCAAGGCACCTGCGCACACGAACAGCAAGGCAGTGGCGATGATCCACGGGGTAAAGGTGCGTGTGGCTACAGGCGGTTTTTCAGGGCTGCCCGGCAGCGCCAGGCTCACACCCGCCGTGCCGATGCGCAGTTGCAACGGCAGCCGCGCGCGATGGCCGCTGCCTTGGGGAATGCGGATATCACCGGCAGTACCGGTGATCAGTACATCGCCGCCGAGGGCCTCGACGGCCACCTGGGCCCCTTCAAAACGCAGGCGCAGGTGCAGTTCGGCGATTCCGGGATCGCTGAGCTGAAGGTCGGCAGCCAAGGCGGCGCCAAGGGTGTAGACCGGCTGGTCGAGCATCAGGGAACTGCCCTGGTGCAAACCGTGGGTCACGAGCAGGGTCGGCGCGCCGTTCGCGGCGGGCAGGCCCAGGGAAATCAAGGCTGTCATGGTTGGGTTTGCCCCCTTGAGAATCACAGGCAGCAACCACACCTGTGCCGATCAACAACGGTGCAACGGGGTCAGGCAGGTATACGGGCAGCGCCGGCGCTGCCCGTATGGCGAATCAGTTCTGCGGACGCTGTTTGGTGGCGTCGAGCTCTGCTTTTTTCGCGGTGCTGATCTCGGTGATCTTGGCCGACTTCTCGATGGCCATATTGAAAGTTGCTTCCATCTTCGCGATAGCGTCGTCGGCGCCGCCTGCACTTACTGGTGGAGTAGTAGCCATGTTCAATCTCCTTGCATCGATAGGGAAGTTAAGCAGTATGCAAACCGAACCGAACTCCCCGCGTCAGACAGTGAGTTGGCAATGCAGCCGTCGGTTTGCATGGGAACCATACTACTCACGAATAAAACGCCTTCGCTGTGAAAGCTTGTGAAACGTTCAGGGTGGGGGCTGTGAAAAATCCGGCTCAACCTGCCGTTGAGAAAATCTCATCCCCAGGGAGGCGTGGAACTTTTGTTGAAAATCCAATACATGACGAAACCCAATGATTACGGGGAATTTCGCTTAAACATGAACGGTTTTGAACAATGTAGAGGCCAATAACGCCTGGGCAAAAACGTTGACTACCCAACAATTTCTGAAAATAACGCAGACAACTTCACACTTTTAACTAATAGCCAATTGCCCAACTTTGCAGATATTGCCATTTGTAACAAAAGCGACTTGATCATCGCGTTTGATAGCTCGGCGCGGGCTTGTTCAATAACACTTCGCAACTTTCGCCCGCCCCAGTTAGTGCACTTGCACTAAATATCGATTGATATAAGACAACTTCCAGGTGATCTATGACTGCGATCCCGAATGGCCTTGATCCTGCCGATAACAAGGGCCCGGATGGCGCCCGGAGCACATTTGAAAAAGCCCTGTTCACGGCGGTCGACCGGCCGGTATTCGACCCCTCGAAAATCCGCGGCCCGTCCATCCCGCTGCCGTACCAGAACGTACAGGCACCGGTGAACAACAGCATCACCTACACCCCGCTGGGCAGCGACAAACCGGTGACCCTCAAGCAGATCGACAACCCCAGGCTGTTTGAGCAATTGGTCAACCAGTACAACGCGCAGCAAAGCGACGCGACCCTTGAGAAGAATCTGGCTGACAGCAAAAGCGCCGGCTACAAGGAGGCCGACGCCAGCACCGTGGCGCCCGGCTTGGGCAACTACAAGGCGATCGGCAGCACCACCGAATTGGGCCCGGGGCTGATCCGCTACGAGACCAGTGCCGGCGACAAAGTCGTGGTCAGCCAGAAGGAAACGCCCGCGCTGTTCGCTCAGGTCAGCGGCGATTCGGCCAAGCTGTTCGCGATCAACGCCAGCCAGGCCGAGGGCTATCGCCTGGCCGGTCCCACCGAAACCATGGACCCGGCAGCGAAGATCGGCCCACCCGAGGAAGTCGGCCCGGGGTTGATTCGCTATACCACTGCTTCGGGCGACAAGGTGATCGTGTCCCAGGACATCACCCCCGCGCTGTACGACCAGGTGGCCAAACTGTATGCCGGCAGCACCGGCGCCGCGGGGGCCTCGGACACGTCCTGGATCGACACCTCGTCGTTCGGCGTTTCCGGCGCCAAGGACTGGGACACGATCACCGGCAACACCAGCGGCACGCCGACCAAGGAAGAACTGGACCTGAACCGGCCGAAGGCGGCCGCGCAATTGCTCTCGCAAAACTGGGACGCCTGGGGCCTGCACGGTGCGCCGATCGACTTCGCCAACCCGCCCACGACCCTGCCGCCCGAGGCCCAGGCCGTGCTCAAGTACGTCGCCAGCAGCCCGAGCCTGATGGCCGCGCTGGACACCGGCGGGCGCGGCAAGGCCGACAACGTGATCACCCATTCGGACGTCGACCATTTCATCGACAACGCCGGCAAGGACCTCGGCGCTGCGTCGAAATCCTATGGCAGCTTCCTCGGCAGCAATCCGGGAGACCTGGCCAAGGCCAATGCCAAGTCGGCGGCAATCCTGATGGCCAACGAGAGCCTGGCCGCCGGCGCAGGTTCGGCGATGCGCCCCGGTGACGCCAACCAGCGCAGCAACGACGGCATGCTGCGCACCGACAACCTGCAAGCCTTGGGCAGCGATTCGGCGCTGAGTACCGAGCTGATCGGCGCGGCGGCCATGTGGTCCAGACCCGGGATGTTCCATGCCCTGGAAACCGGTGGCGACAACCCGGCCACCGGCAAGTCGGACGGCATCGGCACCCGCGACAACATCGGCGCCTGGCTGGAGAAACAGGCGCCGAAAACCGACAGCGACACCCTGACCTTCCTCGACGGCGCCGCCACCCGTGATGCCGTCGCCGGCGTCGACACCTCGGGCCTGACCGCCGACATCCTGGCCAACCCGCAGAACTACAGCGGCGAGCAAAAAGCCGCAGTGCTGGTGCAACTCACCGACGCGCAAACCCGCCTGCTGGTGAGCGACTACGTGCCCCACGCCGGGCTGATGGACAAGTACACCTCGCCCCACTACGGCCTCAACCCCAACGAAGACAAGATCAAGGCACAGCTGCAAAGCGGCATCGAAACCCTCTCGGCCGACCCGGACGTACAAGGCTTCCTGCAAAACAATCGCGGCCCGGCACTGGCTGATATCGTCGACAGCAACCCGACGATGAAAGTCGCGATGCAGAACTACTACACCAGCGACATCGAGACCGGCAAAAACCTCAACGACAACCTCAACGCCAAGGACCAGAACGGCAAGCAGATCGACATGGGCATGGGCCTGCAAAACGCCGCCAACGATACGACCATCGCCAATCTGGCGCTGGGAGGCAACGGCCATGTGGACCTGACCGGCATCGCCGACAAGGCCGGGCAAAGCGACAATATCCAGCAGTATTACAAAACCGAACTGGTGACCGGCAAGGCCTTTACCGACGCGGTGGCCGGCGGCATGGACCCCACCGTGGCCGCCAGCAGCTTCGCCGCCAGCACCGCCTCGGCCCAGGCCTTCCTCGGCGACAAAGCCTCAACGGATGACGCCGCCACCTTGCAGGTGAATTTCAACGAAGCCCTGGGCGACGCCCTGCTCGGCGGCGCCACCACCGACACCCTGAACATCACCCTGGGGGACGGCAAGGGCAACTTCGACGAAGCCAAGGTCACCGCGGCGATCAACGACGCCCAGCAAAAAGATCCAGAGATGTTCGTCACTTCGGACGGCGGCAAGATCGACCCGGCGCAAGTGGTGTCGATGCTGCGTTCGGTATGGGACATCGGGCGCCAGGGCGACAAGATCGCCGACGCACTGCCCAAGGCCATCGAAGGCATGAAGTTCGGCGACGTCAGCCCGGCGTTCAAGCAAGGCCTGCTGCACATCGGCAGTGCGGTGTTGATGAGCGGCGTGCTGATGGCCCGTTCGGCCAGCGGCAGCAACACGCCGGTGGCGGACGCAAACCGGGTATCCGCCGGGCTGCAATTTGCCGGGTTGTTGATGGAAGGCGGCACCAAATATGCCAAGGAAGCGGGTTACGGCATCACCTGGGTCAACCGCCCGGATGGCGGCACCATTGGTGACTTCCCCGGCAAGGTACCGGTGGGCAAGGGCCCGCTGAGCCCGCAGCAAATCGCCAACCTCGGCGCGGCCGGCAAGATCATCGGCTCGGCGGGCGGGATTATCGGCGGTGTCATCGGGGTGATTGGCGGTGTCGACTCGTTGAAAAAAGGTGATTACCTGAGTGGCAGCTTTTCGGTTGCCACCGGTGTGCTGGGCACGGGTGCGGCGGTGGCTGGATTGGTGGAAGCCGGAGCCGGGTTGTACGGCGCGACGGAAATCGGCGCGGTGGCCGGGACCATCAGCGGCATCCTTGGCGGGGCTACGGCGATTCTTGGCGGGATCGGCAGCGCCTTTCTGCCCTTCGCCCTGGCCGATGCTCATGGCAAGGCGCAGGACGCGTTCTACGGCGAGCTTGTGCCGGTGCTCAAGCAATACGGTTTGACTGGCGGGCCTACGGAGCCGGGTGATTATCCGGAAGACCCGATCCCGGCGATCAACACCTGACCGTCCCTTGCAGCCTTGCGCGAAGGGAGCCGCGCGGGGTTGTGTTTTTGAACATGCACAAAGGTTAATCACATGACGTATTCACAACGCAGCCCTCTTGAAGACAGCGCTTTTGAAATTCACTTTGGGCCTTATCGACTGTTGCCCAGGCGTCATCTGCTGCTGAAAAACGGTGAGCCGGTGAGCCTGGGTAGTCGGGCCCTGACGTTGCTGATTGCTCTCGCCTCCCGGCCTGGTGAGCTGTTGGAGAAGACCCAATTGCTGGACATCGCCTGGCCACGGTTGGTGGTGGAAGAGTGCAACCTGCGGGCGCAGATCAAGGCGATCCGCCGGGCGTTGGGGGGTGATGATGCGGTCTATATCTCGACCGCGATGGGCCAGGGGTATCGGTTTGTTGCGCCGACCTGGGTTGAGCGTGGGGCGCGGAAAAAGCCGGTGGTGTTGGGGGTTTATAGTTGTCGGCGTTGTTTGGGGGGGGAGTTGGATCGGGGGCATATCCATTATTTGGGTAACGGCTGAAATGGGTTCCGCTCTTACAGCGGGTCACTTTTGAAAGGAGCCCAAAAGTAACCAAAAGGCTCTTGCCCCACCAC
>NZ_JAAAFU010000042.1:0-50075 GCF_019352905.1 Pseudomonas sp. Xaverov 83
GGCCGCCCTGGCAAACCCGCCCAGTTCGACAATCCGCACGAATACTCGCATCGCATTAAAACGGTCCACGGGCCGACATCCTTCAGGGATTATTTAGAATTTCATAATAGTGATAGTGGTTTTAGCCGGTTTATCCCGCTTTTGTCGAGGGCAACAATGGAGCCCTTCCCACACAGGAGCTGGACCCATGCACACACGTCAACTCGGTAAAAACGGCCCCCAGGTATCCGCCATCGGCCTCGGCTGCATGGGCATGACCGATTTCTATACCACCGGCACCGACACCGCCGAAGCCATCGCCACTCTGCACCGCGCCCTGGAGCTGGGGATCAACCTGCTGGACACCGCCGACATGTACGGCCCCCACACCAACGAAGAACTGATTGGCAAAGCCATCGCCGGCAAGCGCGACCAGGTCTTTCTCGCCAGCAAGTTCGGCATCGTGCGTGACCCGGCGAACCCGGCGCTGCGTGGGGTGAATGGCCGTCCCGAGTACATTCGCGACGCCATCGACGGCACCCTGAAACGCCTCGGCGTGGAAACCCTGGACCTCTACTACCAGCACCGCATCGATCCTGACGTGGCGATTGAAAAAACCGTCGGCGCCATGGCCGAGTTGGTCAAGCAAGGCAAGGTGCGTTACCTGGGCCTGAGTGAAGCGTCGGCGGCCACCCTCGAACGCGCTCACAAAGTACATCCCATCAGCGCCCTGCAAAGTGAATATTCACTGTGGAGCCGCGACCAGGAAGACAACGGTTGCCTTGCCGCCTGTGAACGCCTGGGGATCGCGTTTGTGCCTTACAGCCCACTGGGTCGTGGCTTCCTGACCGGCGCGCTGAAAAGCCCGGATGATTTTGCGGCGGATGATTACCGCCGCTTCAGCCCGCGTTTCCAGGGCGAGAACTTTGCGAAGAACCTGCTGCTGGTGGACCAGGTACAAGCCCTGGCTGCCGACAAGGGCGTGACGGCCGGGCAACTGGCGCTGGCCTGGGTGCTGGCGCAAGGGGATTACCTGATCCCGATCCCGGGGACCAAGCAACGCAAGTACCTGGAAGAGAACGTCTCGGCATTAGAGGTCAAGCTGAGCCCGGCCGAGTTGGCGGCGCTGGAGGCGATCTTCCCGGCCAATGCAACGGCAGGGCTGCGTTACCCGGAAGCGGTTATGCAGATGCTGGATAAATAGTCCTGCCACTCTGGACCGGGGCTGGCTCGCCAGCTCCGCGCCTTAAATCCCTGCCCTGGGTTTTCTTGCACGATAGTACCTAAAGCTCGCCCTTCCCAAGCCGATAGCCCTTCGAAGCTCTAACAAAGCCGCGTCGCACAATAAACGCTTCGTAAGGACGACCCCATGCCCTCATTGCGCTCTATCCAAACTCGCTACACCCTGTTTCTGGTGCTGTTCGTCCTGTTGTTATTCGTATTGACGGTCGTGGGCATCGGACAGTTGGTGGCCCCCAAGCTGCGCCACACCGAAGAACAGGTGGCCCTCAATCGCATTGCCGAAGTGGCCGAGCAGATCCAGGGCGAACTGAACAAGGTCCAGGCCCAGCAACGCAGCATCACCCAAACCATCCCGCTGCTGGACAGCGACGCCATCGACAAGGTGCTACCCGGCCTGGTGGACCAGTACGGCGAATTGAAAGTGTTTGGCGGCGGCATCTGGCCCCTGCCCAACCAACGCACCCCGGGACGCAACAAGCACAGCACCTTCTGGCACCGTGATGCCTCGGGCAAGCTGGCGGTCAATACGTTCTGGAACAGCGACGCGGCCCCGAACTACTACGACCAGAGCTGGTACAAAGGCGGCCTCGCGTCGCCGCGCGGCCAATGTGCCTGGGCCGCGGCCTACAAGGATGACGCCAGTCAGGAACCGCGCACCAACTGTGCCATGGCCATCCAGCGCGACGGCGCGGCTTACGGCGTCGCCACCATCGACGTGACCCTGGGCTTCTTCAACGACCTGGTGGCCAGCAAGGAAAAAGACCTTGGCGCGCAAATGCTGATTGTCGAAGGCGACGGCAAGATCATCAGCAACAGCACGCGCATCAGCGGCCCGGTGGTGTTGAAAAACATCAGCGAACTGGCTGGCACCTCGGCGTTTGCCGCCCAGGTCAGCGCCGGCCTGGCCCATCGCGACCAATCCCTGCAGCGCAGTGAGTTCGACAACCAGGGCGTGGCCAGCACCTTCTTCATGCGCCCGATCGAGGGCACCCCGTGGTTCCTGGCGACTGCGCTGCCGACTTCGCTGATCACCGCCCAACGTGATGATGTGCTGGGTACGCTGGCGATGCTGCAAATCCCGATGATTCTGCTGCTGGTGCTGTTGCAGGTGTACGCCATCCGCCAGCTGGTACACCGGATGACTGCGCTGAAAACCAATATCGACGCGCTGTCCAACGGCGACGCCGACCTGACCCGGCGCATCACCATCCGCGCCGAGGACGAACTGGGCGCGATTGGCCATTCGGTGAATCGCTTTATCGTCTACCTGCAAAACATGATCGGCGAAGTGACCCTGGCCACCGGCGCCATGTCGTCGAGCCTGGCGCAGTTGCAGCAGACCTCGGCCCAGACCAACCAGATCCTGGTGCGCCATGCCTCGGAAACCGACCAGACCGTCACCGCCATCACCGAAATGAGCTCCACCGCCGATACCGTGGCCGAGAACGCCGCCGAAACTGCGGCGTTCACCCAGCGCGCCAACGAACATGCCGACCGTTCGCGGGTGGTGGTCGGGGAAGCGTCCCGCAGTGTCAGCGCGCTGATCGGCGAAGTTTCCAGCGCCACCCACACCGTGGAAAATATGCGCCAGGATGCCGCGCGCATCACCGAAACCCTCGGCGTGATCGGCGCCATCGCCGGCCAGACCAACCTGCTGGCACTCAATGCGGCCATCGAAGCCGCCCGGGCTGGCGAACAGGGCCGGGGGTTTGCGGTGGTAGCCGACGAAGTCCGCGCCCTCGCCGCCCGTACCCAGGCCAGCACCTCGCAGATCAACGAAATGCTCGCTCGCCTGACTACCGGCGTGAGTTCTTCGGTGACCGCCATGGAAGCCACCCAGGCCAGCTGCCAGTCTGCGGCCGACGCCACGGCCCGGGTGAACACGGGGCTGGACGAGATGGCCGGCTCCGTCAGCCATATCAACAACCTCAGTACCCAGATCGCTACTGCGGCTGAACAGCAAAGCGCGGTGACCGAGGAAATCAACCGCAGCATGGTGCACATCCGCCACATGGTCGAAGAACTGGTGCAAAGCGGCCACGCCACGGAACACAACACCCAGAGCTTGCTGGATGCCAATGGCCGGGTTATTGCATTGATGGGACGCTTCAAGGTGCGTTAAAAAAATAGCCTGAAAGCTCCCGTGCAATGCGCGGGAGCCCGACTATTCTGACAGTTCGCTCCGCCACACAGGAGGTGTGTCATGCACGCAGTTGAGCACCCGATCCGTCTGGAGCGGATCAGTCAGGAACGCTATATCCAGGCCCCTATCGAAACCGTTTACGACTATGTCACCCAACCGGATCGCTGGCATGAATGGCATCCGACATCCCTGGGCGCCGACACCGGCACCACGGGCTCATTGCCCACTGGCCACCGTTTTACCGAGACCATCGACCTGCTGGGTGTGCAGGTACCCATGAGTTATCGCGTGCAGATTGCGCTGCGACCGCGGGAATTCAAGACTGCCTTTACTTCGCTGGCGGTCGACGGCTGCATCCATTATTTCTTGCAGGCCCAAGGCAGTGGCACCTTGTTTACCCGGATCCTCACCTATGAAACCGAACTGCAACTGACCACCCTGCATGCGCGCATGATTGCGCTTTCCAACCAGGCCCTTGACCAACTCAAGCAGCGCCTGGAATCCCCGTCTACCTGACAAATCCGTCATCTCCCTCTCAGCTTTCCGACAGCACCAGGCGGTTATTCTGGTGCTGTCGGTGCTTCGTAAAACTTCGTAACACTCCGCAAGAAACCTTTTGTAAAAAGCAGGGAGAATGCCCGGCTGTTGCCCTTTATCTGACGAGATGACGATGAAAACCACCTTGCGACTGGCCGCGCTGTCGGCCCTGCTCATGAGTACCCTGGCCCAGGCCGCCGAGCTGATCCCGATTGATGTACACCGTGATGCCAATTGCGGTTGCTGCAAGAAGTGGATTGCCCACCTGGAAAGCAACGGGTTCAAGGTCAATGACCATGTGGAAGCCAACATGAGCGAGGTCAAGCAACGCCTGGGCGTGGCACCGCGCCTTGCGTCGTGCCATACCGGCGTGATCGACGGCAAATTCGTCGAAGGCCATGTGCCTGCCGATCAGGTACTGGCCCTGCGCAAGCGCGACGACTTGCTGGGCATTGCTGCACCGGGCATGCCGTTGGGCTCGCCGGGCATGGAAATGGACGGCAGCAGCGATGCCTACCAGGTCATCGGCCTGACTCGCGATGGCAAAGACGTGGTAGTGGCTGACTATCCGGCACGCTGATTGATGCTTGCCGGTTACCTGGGACTGTTTTTCGCCGCCTTCGGCGCCGCCACGCTGTTGCCGATGCAATCAGAGGCGGTGCTGGTGGGGCTGTTGATCAGCGGGCATTACAGCCTGTGGCTGCTGCTCGGGGTAGCAACGGTTGGCAACGTAGTGGGCTCGGTAGTCAATTGGCTGCTGGGCCGCTCGGTGGAGCGGTTCAAGGAGCGGCGCTGGTTTCCGGTGAGTCCGAAGCATCTGGAAAAGGTCCGTACCCACTATCAACGCTGGGGCCATTGGTCATTGTTGCTCAGTTGGGTGCCCATCATTGGTGACCCCCTGACCCTGGTGGCCGGGGTCATGCGCGAGCCGTTCTGGCGTTTCCTGCTGCTGGTGACCCTCGCCAAAGGGGCGCGCTACGGGGTATTGGCCATGCTCACCCTGCACTGGATTTAATCTCCCGTTAATCCCCTCGCCACAGCATCCGGGCACTGTTCCCGGAGCCTGTACCCATGTCCAAAATCCGCTCACTCTGCGTCGCCAGCCTGCTGCTCGGCAGCGCACTTCCCGCTTTTGCCGCCACTGAGGGCCCGACCTACGGACCCGAACTGCAAGGTTTCAAATACCCTTACCCGGTGGAACACTTCACCTTCCAGTCCCAGGGCAAATCCCTGCAGATGGGCTACATGGACGTGCCGGCCAAAGGCAAGGCCAACGGGCGCAGCATCGTGCTGATGCACGGCAAGAACTTCTGTGGCGCCACCTGGGAAGAGTCGATCAAGACGCTGAGCGACGCCGGCTACCGGGTGATCGCTCCCGACCAGATCGGTTTCTGCACCTCCAGCAAGCCGGACAATTACCAGTACAGCTTCCAGCAACTGGCGATCAATACCCACCAACTCCTGGAAAAACTCGGCATTCAGAAGGCCACCCTCCTCGGCCATTCCACCGGCGGCATGCTTGCGACGCGCTACGCCCTGCTCTATCCGCAGCAAACCGAACAGCTGGCACTGGTGAACCCTATCGGCCTGGAAGACTGGAAAGCCATTGGCGTGCCCTATCGCAGTGTTGACCAATGGTACGAGCGCGAGTTGAAACTGACCGCCGACGGCATCCGCAAGTACGAGCTCGACACCTACTATGTTGGCCGCTGGAAGCCTGAATACGACCGCTGGGTCGATATGCTCGCCGGCATGAATAAAGGGCCCGGCCACACCCAGGTAGCATGGAACTCGGCGCTGATTTACGACATGATCTTCACCCAGCCGGTGTACTACGAGTTCAAGGACCTGCAGATGCCCACCCTGTTGCTGATCGGCACTTCCGACAATACCGCCATTGGCAAAGACCTGGCGCCACCGGCGGTCAAGGCGAAGATCGGCAACTACGCGGTGTTGGGCAAACAAGCGGCCAAGCTGATTCCCCACGCCACCCTGGTGGAATTCCCGGGCCTGGGCCACGCACCGCAAATGGAAGAGCCGGCACAGTTTCACAAGGCGCTGTTGCAAGGGCTGAACGCCCTTTAATCCAACCTTTTCGAGGCACGCGTGCATGTCGGTACAGATCGCAGTGATTGATGATTGGCAGAATGTGGCCAGTGGCGTAGTGGACTGGTCAGTCCTGGCGTCGGTCGGCCAGGTGCACTTCCTCCACGACTACCCGGCGGACACCGCCACGCTGATCGAACGCTTGCAGGGCTTCGAGGTGATTTGCGTGATGCGCGAGCGCACCACTTTCGATCAGGCCCTCCTGCAAGGTTTGCCCAAGCTGAAGTTGCTGGTGACCGGCGGCATGCGCAACGCCGCCATCGACATTCCTGCGGCCAAGGCCTTGGGCATTCAAGTCTGCGGCACCGACAGTTACAAGCATGCCGCCCCGGAACTGACCTGGGCGCTGATCATGGCCTCCACCCGCAACCTGCTGGCCGAAGCCAATTCCCTGCGCGCCGGCGGTTGGCAGGTGGGCCTGGGCGGTGATCTGCACGGCAAGACCCTGGGGATTCTCGGACTGGGCAGCATTGGCCAGAAGGTCGCCAAATTTGGCCAGGCCTTCGGCATGCGCGTGATTGCCTGGAGCGAGAACCTCACGCCGGAACGCGCCGCCGAATCCGACGTGACCTGGGTCAGCAAGCGCGAACTGTTCGAGCAAGCGGATGTGTTGTCGATTCACCTGGTACTCAGCGACCGCAGCCGCGGGCTGGTAGACGCCGAGGCGTTGGGCTGGATGAAACCTACAGCGCATCTGGTGAACACCGCCCGCGGGCCGATTGTCGATGAAGCGGCTTTGATCGATGCGCTGGCCAGTGGCCGCCTGGCAGGCGCGGCACTGGACGTGTACGCCCAGGAGCCGCTGCCGGCCGAACACCCGTTCCGCCGTTTGCCCAACGTCTTGGCCACGCCTCATGTGGGGTACGTCAGCGAGCAGAACTACCGCCAGTTCTACCAGCAGATGATCGAAGACATCCAAGCGTGGGCCAAAGGAGTGCCCCTTCGCGCACTAAGCTAGTGCACACATTTCACTTCCCACTCCCCCGTAGCAGCTGTCGAGCCCCAGCGAGGCTGCGTCGGGCGCACTGCCGATCTTGAACCGGAGCGCGCCCGACGCAGCCTCGCTGGGGCTCGACAGCTGCTACGACGTTCATGAAAAAAATTTGTCCTACAAAAATACCCCACAGACCCCACAGGCTCTAGGATCTGTCCTAGACTCATGACCGATGGGTCCGATCCAAAACAAAAACCCCGCAAAAAATCGAAACTTTCCAACTCTGCCACAGGTCAGGTTTAAGGTAAGGCGAGCGCTGACGGTTCACACCGAACGCCCGCCCATCCACTCTATTTAAGACTCCAGCACAACTGGCATAAGCCTTGCCAGTCTGTGTAGCGCTTGTGCGCCTGGCCGCAGGATGCGGTCAACCTTCGCTGATTGCCATATGCCATCAGCCGACCAAAACACGGGAGAGAACCATGATCAGTGCCGCTGTAGATACTCAGGGAGAGCGTTTTAGTCAGCCGGTTGGCGGGCCGACCTCTTTGGTTGACCTTCCCAACGCGGTGCGGCCAGTACCACGTGTCAATCCCAATCGCAAAAAAGTGCTGTTTGTCACGTCCGAAATTGCCGACCTGGTGAAAACCGGTGGCCTGGGCGACGTGTCCGCTGCCTTGCCCCGCGCCATGGCGCACCTGCACGATGTGCGCGTGCTGATCCCCGGCTACCCGCAGGTGCTGGACAGCGACAACCCCATCCATATCATCGGTGAGCTGGGTGGCCACGCTGCATTGCCGCCGTGCAAGATCGGGCGCATGGACCTCAAGGATGGCCTGGTCATCTACGTGCTGATCTGCCCCGAGCTTTACGAGCGCGAAGGCACGCCCTACGGCGCCAACAACGGCCGAGACTGGCCCGACAACCATATCCGCTTCGCCCGCCTGGGCCTGGCCGCCGCCGATATTGCCGCCAACCTGGCGCAAATCCACTGGTGTCCGGACCTGGTGCACGCCCATGACTGGCCCGCCGGCCTGGCCCCGGCCTATATGCACTGGCGCGGGTCACGCACCCCGACGTTGTTCACCATTCATAACCTGGCCTACCAAGGTGTGGTCAGCCTGGCCTCGTGCCCGGAATTGGGGATTCCCGAACACGCCTTGCAACAGGAAGGCATGGAGTTCTACGGCAAGTTGTCTTTCCTGAAGGCCGGCATGGCGTATTCCAGCCACATCACCACGGTCAGCGCCACGTACGCCCAGGAAATCACCACCCCCGAATTCGGCTGCGGTCTGGATGGCTTCCTCGCCAGCAAGACCCAGCAAGGCTTGCTCAGCGGTATTCCCAACGGCATTGATGAAAGCTGGGAATCGTCCACCGACCCGCACCTGACTCACCCTTTCAACATCGGTGACTGGGAAGGCAAGGCACAGAACGCCGCCCATGTACGCAACCTGTTCGGCCTCGATGACTCTACCGGCCCGCTGTTCGCCGTGGTGTCGCGCCTGGTCTATCAGAAAGGTCTGGACCTGACCGAAGCAGTCTCCAGTTTTATTGTCGAAAACGGCGGCCAGATCGCGATCATTGGTCGTGGCGAGCCGGAAGAAGAGCAAGCCATGCGTGCCCTGGCCTTGCGCTTTCCCGGCCAGATCGGCGTGCGCATTGGCTTCAACGAAACCGATGCCCGACGCATGTTCGCCGGCAGCGACTTCCTGTTGATGCCGTCCCGCTACGAACCCTGCGGCCTGAGCCAGATGTACGCCCAGCGTTTCGGCTCGTTGCCGGTCGCCCGCAACACCGGCGGCCTGGCCGACACCATCGAGAATGGCGTAACCGGCTTCCTGTTCAACGAATCCACTGTCGAAAGCTACAAAGCGGCCCTGAGCCGCGCGTTCAAGGTTTTCGCCTTCCCAGGCTTGCTCAACGCCATGCGTTGCCGGGCCATGGCCGCACCGTTCAACTGGTGCCAGGCAGTGGAACCCTATGCCGAACTTTATGAGCAACTGGTAGCGAAAGCGCTGGGAAGATCGGGGAAACAGTAAAAAAGAGGTCTTCATAGATGCCGTCAAGGACTCTGGAAACCTGGCCCCACGGCGCGATCATGCTGGATGCGGAACACACCCGTTTCGCCTTGTGGGCGCCAGACGCGTTTTATGTCAGCGTTGAATTTGAAGAAGGTAAATCGGTCGCGATGCTGCCCCAGGCCGATGGCTGGTTTGTGGTGCAGCTGCAATGTCCACCGGGGACACGCTACCGCTACAACATCGACGGCGAACAGGACGTTCCCGACCCGGCTTCCCGGGCACAGGCCACGGACGTTCACGGCTTCAGCGTGGTGGTCGACCCGCTGGCCTATCAGTGGCGCCAAAGCCACTGGCAAGGCCGGCCCTGGCACGAAGCGGTGATCTACGAGTTGCACGTGGGCGTACTGGGGGGCTACGCGGAGGTCGAGAAACAACTGCCGCGCCTCGCGGAACTGGGCTTCACCGCCATCGAGCTGATGCCCATCGCGCAGTTCCCCGGCGAACGTAACTGGGGCTACGACGGTGTCCTGCCCTACGCCCCTCAATCCTCCTACGGTTCGCCCGAGCAACTGAAACAGTTGATCGACAGCGCGCACCACTATGGCCTCGCGGTGATCCTTGATGTGGTCTACAACCACTTCGGCCCCGACGGCAACTACCTCGGCACCTACGCCAAAGGCTTCTTTCGCGAAGACGTGCACACGCCCTGGGGCGCCGGCATCGACTTTGACCGCCGGGAAGTCCGGGATTTCTTCATCGACAACGCGCTGATGTGGCTGCTGGAATACCGCTTCGACGGCCTGCGCCTGGACGCCGTGCACGCCATCAACGATCCCGAATTTCTTGAGGAGCTGGCGCAAAAAGTACGCCAGCAAGTCGACACCGGCCGCCATGTGTGGCTGGTGCTGGAAAACGAATTCAACCAGGCCAGCCTGCTGGAGCGCGGTTTCGACGCGCAGTGGAACGATGACGGCCACAACGCCCTGCACGTGCTGCTCACCGGCGAAACCGATGCCTACTACACCGACTTCGCCGAAGACCCTACCGGCAAACTGGCCCGTTGCCTGAGTGAAGGCTTTATCTACCAGGGCCACACCACGCGCCATGGCCACGCACGCGGCGAGCCCAGCGGCCACCTGCCGCCCAGCGCCTTTGTGCTGTTCCTGCAGAACCACGACCAGATCGGCAACCGCGCCCTGGGCGAACGCCTGCATCAACTCTGTTCTCCCCAGGCCCTGAGTGCCGCGACGACCTTGTTGCTGATGTCGCCGATGATCCCGTTGGTGTTCATGGGCGATGAAGTCAACGCCGAGGAGCCGTTCCTGTTCTTCACCGATCACCACGGCGAACTGGCCGAGGCGGTACGCGAAGGCCGGCGCAATGAGTTTGCCGACTTTGCCTCGTTCAGCGACCCCGAGCGTCGCAAACGAATTCCCGACCCCAACGCCCTGCAAACCTTCCGCCGCTCGGCGCCCGCCCTCGCCGATTGCGGCGACTCGCAGCTCTACCGCCAGCTACTGAGCCTGCGCCACCAACATATCCTGCCGCACCTGCCCGGCAGCATCGCCTTGGGTGCGCAAGTGCTGGCGGCGGGCGCAGTCACGGCGCGTTGGCGGCTGGGCAATGGCAGCCTGTTGCAGATCGACCTCAACCTGAGCGCCGATTCTCTGAACTACCCGGCCGCCGAGCACCTCCTATTTGTGACGCAGGCCAGCGGGACCGAACAATTGGCCCCCTTCAGTGCCCGCGTCAGCCTCACCCATTCCCCTGTTGGAGAGCACCCTTGAGCGACGCGCAATTGGAAATACTCGCCAGCCGAGCGGGCCTGGCCGTCGATTGGATCGACGCGAATGGCCGCCCGCAACATGTCAAAGCCGACGCCCTGCGCGCCGTGCTCAAAGGCCTGGGCCACCCGGCCGACACCGATGCCGAGATCGAAGCCAGCCTGCAAGACCTGGAGCGCGTGCAACAAGACAAGCACCTGCCGCCGCTGATGACCGTCGACAGCGGCGCGGGTCTGGACCTGGCGCGCTACTTCGCCCCCGGCACGCCGTGCCAGATTCACCTCGAAGACGACAGCGTGCTGGACCTGCGCCTGGACGATAATGCGGTGTTGCCCGGATCGATTCCGGTGGGCTACCAACAAGTGCATATCGACGACCAGCATTTCACCCTGGCCGTGGCACCGACTCATTGCTACACCGTTGCTGAAGCGGTCGACACCGAGACCGCCCGCGCCTGGGGCCTGAGCGCCCAACTGTATTCCCTGCGACGCAGCGGCGACGGCGGCTTTGGCGACACTCAGGCCCTGGAGCAACTGGCCCGCTCTGCCGCCGAACGCGGTGCCGATGCCCTGGCCATCAGCCCGATGCACGCCATGTTCAGCGCCGACACCGAGCGCTTCAGCCCGTACTCCCCGTCCAGTCGTCTGTTCCTCAACAGCCTGTACGCCTCCCCCGGCTGCATCCTCGGTGAGCGCGCGGTGCAAATCGCCATCGAAGCCAGCGGCCTGGCCGACGAGCTGAATGACCTGGAACAACAAAGCCTGATCGACTGGCCATCTGCCGCCAAAACCAAGCAGCGTTTGTTGCGCACCCTGTATGAAGACTTTCGTCAGGGCGACCACCCGCAACATGCCGACTTCCTGAGCTTCCGCCAGGCGGGCGGCGAAGCCCTGGAAAACCACTGCCGCTTTGAAGCGGTGCAGGCCGAACGTGCGGCCAACGGCGAGAGCCTCGACTGGCGCCACTGGCCCGAGGATTGGCAGAGCCCGCAAAGCCCGGCGCTGGTGCAATTTGCCGAAGCCAATCGGAATGAAATCGGCTTCTACGCCTTCAGCCAATGGCTGATCGCCCGTTGCCTCGAACGCGCACAACAAGCGGCCCGCGGCAGCGGCATGGGCGTCGGCTTGATCGCCGACCTGGCGGTGGGCGCCGATGGCGGCGGCAGCCAGGCCTGGAGCCGCCAGGACGAACTGCTGGCAGAACTGACCGTAGGTGCCCCACCCGACATTCTCAACCGCGCTGGCCAGGGCTGGGGCATTTCCGCGTTCTCTCCCGAAGGCCTGAAACGCAATGGCTTTCGCGCATTCATCGAAATGCTGCGTGCCAACTTCGCCCACGCCGGCGGCTTGCGCATCGACCATGTGATGGGGCTGCAACGCCTTTGGGTGATCCCGATGGATGCCTCACCGCGCGAAGGTGCCTACCTGTATTACCCGGTGGACGACCTGCTGCGCTTATTGGCGCTGGAATCGAGCCGACACCAGGCAATCGTTCTCGGTGAAGACCTCGGCACCGTGCCCGACGGCCTGCGGGAAAAACTCATCGCCCGCTCGATCCTTGGCATGCGCGTGCTGCTGTTCGAGCAAGACCACGACGGCCAGTTCAAGCCGATTCTGGATTGGCCGGACAACGCGCTGGCCACCACCAGCACCCACGATCTGCCGACCCTCAACGGCTGGTGGCACAGCCGCGATATCGACTGGAATATCCAGTTGGGCCTGATCGATGCCCCCACCGTCGAACAATGGAGCGAGCACCGCCTGCGGGAACGCCAGGCGTTGCGCCAGGCCTTGAGCCAGGACCCGCAGAACTTCACCGACGAAGTGCGCAACGAAACCGACCACGTCATCGACGCCAGCGTGCGCTACCTGGGCCACACCCGTGCGCCCTTGGTGTTGCTGCCGCTGGAGGACGCGCTGGGGGTTGAAGAGCAATCCAACCTGCCCGGCACCACCGACACCCATCCGAATTGGCGCCGTCGCCTGGCGGGCGATGCAGCCACCCTGCTCGATGATGAAAACGCCGCCCGCCGCCTTGAACTGCTGGCCGTGGCGCGCATCCAGGCCCACGAGCGTGACCGATGAAGCCATTGACGCTACGGGCCACCCAGCGCCTGCAATTTCATAAGGGCTTCACCCTCAACGACGCCGTGCCCCTGGTGCCGTACTTCGCCGAGCTGGGCATCAGCCATCTCTATGCGTCACCGCTGCTGAGCGCCCGTGCCGGCTCCATGCACGGCTATGACGTGGTCGATCCCACCACCGTCAATCCCGAACTGGGCGGCGAACCGGCGCTGCGCCGGCTGGTAGCAGCGCTGCGCGAACATGACATGGGGCTGATCCTCGATATCGTCTCCAACCATATGGCCGTCGGCGGCGCCGATAACCGGTGGTGGCTGGACCTGCTGGAATGGGGCCGCCTGAGTCCCTACAGCGAGTTCTTCGACATTCAATGGCACTCGCCAGACCCGCTGCTCAAGGGCCAATTGCTGATGCCGTTCCTCGGCAGCGACTACGGCGAAGCCCTGCAAACCGGTGCCCTGCCCCTGCGTTTCGACCCGCAACACGGCAGCTTCTATGTCGAGCATTACGAACATCGCTTCCCGATCTGCCCAAGAGATTATGGCGAATTGCTGCCGATCAAGACGTTGGCTGACCGTTTCAGCGGCCTGGCCTACCAGCCAGACGCCTACCTCCAGGCCGTCGCGCTGAAACAGGAGCTGGTCGAGGCTGCCCGCGATCCGAAAACCCTCGAGGCCATCGAAGACAATCTCAACCTCTACGACGCGCGCCAGCCCGAAGGGTTTGCCCGCCTGCACCACCTGCTGGAACAACAAAGCTACCGCCTCGCCAGCTGGCGCACGGCGGCGGACGATATCAATTGGCGGCGGTTCTTCGACGTCAACGAGCTGGGCGGCCTGCGGGTTGAGCGCAGCGCGGTGTTCGAGGCGACCCACGGCAAGATCTTCCAGTTGATCAGCGAAGGCCTGATCGATGGTCTGCGTATCGACCATATCGACGGCCTCGCCGACCCGCGCGGTTACTGCCGCAAACTGCGCCGCCGGGTGGACTCCCTGGCCGGTGGGCGACACTTGCCGATCTTCGTCGAGAAGATCCTCGGCGAAGGCGAAACCCTGCGCGAAGACTGGCAAGTGGACGGCACCACCGGCTACGAATTCATGAACCAGCTGTCGTTGCTGCAACACGGCCCCGATGGCTTCGAGCCCCTGGCCGAGTTGTGGACGCGTCACACCGAACGCCCGTCGTCGTTTATCGAAGAAGCCTGGCTGGCCCGTCAGCAGATCCTCAACGGCTCCCTGGCCGGGGATTTTGAAAGCGTGGCCCAGGCCCTGCTGCAAGTGGCCCGGGACGATGTGATGAGCCGCGACCTGACCCTGGGTGCGATTCGCCGCGCGTTGCAGGAATTGATCGTGCACTTCCCGGTGTACCGCACCTACATCAGCGCCCGGGGCCGCAGCGAACTGGATGACGTGTTTTTCCTGCAAGCCCTGGCCGGTGCCCGCAGTACCTTGAGCGAAGGCGACTGGCCGGTGCTCGACTACCTGGAAAAATGGCTCGGCGGCCAACCCTGGCGCGACCGCCCCTTGGGCCGCGAACGCAAGATGCTCAAGCACGCCTGCGTGCGCTTCCAGCAACTGACCTCGCCGGCAGCGGCCAAGGCCGTGGAAGACACCGCGTTCTATCGCTCGGGCGTCTTGCTGTCGCGCAATGACGTGGGCTTCAGCACCGAACAGTTCAGCGCACCGCTGGAAGACTTCCACGCAGTGAATCAACAACGCCTGCGCACCTTCCCCGACAACCTGCTGGCCACCGCCACCCACGACCACAAGCGCGGCGAAGATACCCGCGCGCGCCTGGCCGTGCTCAGCGAGGCCGCCGACTGGTATGTCGAGCAAGTGGAGCAATGGCGCCCCCTCGCCGCCCGCCTGCGCAGCGATGCCAGCACCCCCTCAGCCGGTGACGAGTTGATCCTCTATCAGGTACTGCTGGGCAGTTGGCCCCTGGACCTGCATCGCGATGATGCCGAAGGCCTGGCGGACTATCACCAGCGCCTCTGGCAGTGGCAACAAAAGGCCCTGCGCGAAGCCAAGCTGCAGAGCAGCTGGAGTGCGCCCAACGAGCTGTATGAACAAGGGGTCGAAGCGTTCCTGTCACGGCTGCTGCTGGAAGATTCCGGCAAGGCCTTGCGCGACGCCATCGGCGAAGCCGCCCAGGCCATCGCCCCCGCAGGCGCCCTCAACGGGCTGGCGCAATCCTTGCTTCGCCTCACCGTGCCGGGAGTGCCGGATCTGTATCAGGGCGATGAGTTCTGGGACTTCACTCTGGTAGACCCTGATAACCGCCGGCCGGTGGACTATCACGCTCGCCAACAGGGGCTGCACACGCCGCCGGACATCGGCGAGCTGATGTTCAACTGGCATGACGGGCGTATAAAACAGGCGTTGATCAGCCAGGTCCTGGGGTTGCGCAAGGTGCATCCGCAACTGTTTCGCCAGGGCACCTACGAGCCTCTGGAAGTGGTGGGCGAACATGCCGAACGGGTGGTCGCTTTCTACCGGGAATACCAGGGCAAACAGCTGCTGGTGGTGGTGCCACGCTGGCCTCACCAGCTGCTTGAAAACGGTGTGTATCCCCTGGTCAACGCGCAGATTTGGGGCGATACCCGGGTCCGATTACCGTTCGCCGCATCAACCCAAAATTGGAAGGGACTTTTCCGAACAGGCGCAGTCACACCAAACAAGGAGCTCATGATCAGCGCTGCCCTGGGGGACTTCCCGGTCAATGTCTTTATCAATCCTGATGATCAAGAAAGCTGAAATTTTCTGTGAGGAGCATTGCGATGAGTACTGAAGACAAACGCATACGCGAACTGGCGCATCAGATCTGGGAGTCGGAAGGTAAACCCCACGGCGAGGACGCGCGACACTGGGAGATGGCGCGCAAACTGGCGGAAGCCGAAGCGTTGACGCCATCCAAAGCGCCAAAGGCCGCTGCCAAGGCCAAGCCTAAACCCAAGCCGCCAGCGCCCAAGCCGGCCGCCAAGCCAAGCGCTGCGCCAGCAGCGAAGAAACCTGCGGCGAAGAAGCCCAAGGCACCCTGACCCGAAGATCCTCCTGCGCGTGCGCCCGCACCGCAGGAGGCCATCCAACCACCGATTTCTCTCCGGCTTCACGCCGGCAAGGCCCCGTTCGGCCCGGAAAAACCCTTTTGCAGGAGCATCTCAATGAGCAAACCCAACAAGCCCAACTCGACGCCGGAAAACGAGCCGTCGCGGATTCGTGAAGGTTTGCCCTTCCCCCTCGGCGCGACCTGGGACGGTCTGGGGGTCAACTTTGCGCTGTTCTCGGCCAACGCCACCAAAGTCGAACTGTGCATCTTCGACGACAGCGGCGAAGTCGAGCTGGAGCGCATCGAACTGCCGGAGTACACCGACGAGACCTTCCACGGCTACCTGCCCGACGCCCACCCGGGGCTGATCTACGGCTACCGCGTGTACGGTCCTTATGACCCGGCCAATGGTCATCGCTTCAACCACAACAAATTGCTGATCGACCCCTACGCTAAACAGCTGGTGGGTGAACTCAAATGGTCCGAAGCCCTGTTTGGCTACACCATCGGCCATCCGGACGCCGACCTCAGTTTCGACGAACGCGACAGCGCGCCCTTCGTGCCCAAGTGCAAAGTCATCGACCCGGCCCACACCTGGGGCAACGACCAGCCGGTGCGCACGCCGTGGGACCGCACGATCATTTATGAAACCCACTTGCGCGGCATCACCATGCGCCACCCTTCAGTGCCTGAAGAAGTTCGCGGTACCTGCGCCGGGCTGATGGTTGACGATGTGCTCAAGCACATTCGCCAGTTGGGTGTGTCGTCGGTGGAACTGCTGCCGGTGCACGCCTTCGTCAACGACCAGCACCTGCTGCAAAAAGGCATGACCAACTACTGGGGCTACAACAGCATTGCGTTCTTTGCCCCGGACCCACGCTACCTGGCCAGCGGCAAGATCGCCGAGTTCAAGGAGATGGTTGCGCACCTGCATGAAGCCAAGCTGGAAGTGATCCTTGACGTGGTCTACAACCACACCGCCGAAGGCAACGAGCAAGGTCCGACCCTGTCCATGCGCGGCATCGACAACGCCTCGTACTACCGCTTGATGCCCGACGACAAGCGCTTCTACATCAACGATTCCGGCACCGGCAACACCCTCGACCTGAGCCACCCGTGTGTGCTGCAGATGGTCACGGACTCGTTGCGTTACTGGGCCACCGAAATGCACGTCGACGGTTTCCGCTTCGACCTGGCAACCATTCTCGGCCGCTACCGCGACGGTTTCGACGAGCGCCACAGTTTCCTCGTGGCCTGCCGCCAGGACCCGGTGCTGCGCCAGGTGAAAATGATTGCCGAGCCGTGGGACTGTGGCCCCGGCGGCTATCAGGTCGGCGGCTTCCCGCCGGGCTGGGTGGAATGGAACGACCGTTTCCGCGACACCGTGCGCTCGTTCTGGAAAGGCGACGACGGCCAACTGGCGGACTTCGCCGGGCGCATGACAGCCTCGGGCGAGATGTTCAACCAGCGGGGTCGCCGGCCATACAGCTCGGTGAACTTCATCACCGCCCACGACGGTTTCACCCTGCACGACCTGGTGTCCTACAACGACAAGCACAACGAGGCCAACGACGAGAACAACCAGGACGGCAGCAACAACAACCTGTCGTGGAACCACGGTGTCGAAGGCCCCACCGACGACCCGGAAATCAACGCGCTGCGCCTGCGCCAGATGCGTAACTTCTTCGCCACGTTGCTGCTGGCCCAGGGCACACCGATGCTGGTGGCCGGTGACGAGTTCGCCCGCACCCAGCACGGCAATAACAACGCCTATTGCCAGGACAGCGAGATCGGCTGGATCAACTGGGAACTGGATGAAGACGGCAAGGCCCTGCTCAAGTTCGTCAAGCGCCTGATCAAGCTGCGCCTGGCGTACCCGATCCTGCGTCGCGGACGCTTCCTGGTGGGCGACTACAACGAAGACATCGGCGTCAAGGACGTCACCTGGCTCGCGCCGAGCGGTGATGAAATGACCATCGAGCAATGGCAGGACAGCCATGGCCGCTGCCTCGGCATGTTGATGGATGGTCGCGCCCAGGAAACCGGGATTCGCCGCCCAGGCGCCGATGCCACGTTGTTGCTGGTGGTCAACGCCCACCACGACATGGTCAATTTCCGCCTGCCACCGGTGCCGGATGGCGGCTTCTGGACGTGCATGCTCGACACCAACCAGCCAGCGGTGCGGGGCCAGGAGCGCTTCGATTTCGATCACGAATACGCCGTCACCGGGCGTTCGCTGCTGCTGTTTGAATTGCAGCATGAGGACGAGGTGTGACATGGCCTTGCATGAGTTTCTTCGCGGCTACCGGGATTACCCGGACACCCATGCCCTTGGCGCTGCGCTGAGGGCTTTGGTGGAGGAAGGCCTGGACCAGTTGCCCTTGCCGGGCAGCGGGCAAACCCTGGAACGTTTCAGCCGACTGGCGCAAGTCGCCGGCCATGACCTGCGCTTGTGCAAGTTGTTTGAAGGCCACACTGACGCCCTGGCGATCATCGCGGAACTCGACAGCCCGTTGCCCCCGGTTGGCAGCACGTGGGGCATGTGGGCGGCCGAGCCGCCCACCGCCAAGGTGCGAATCCGGCGCGATGGCCAGCGCGTGCGGCTGGAGGGCCGCAAGGCCTGGTGCTCGGGCGCAGCGGTGGTCAGCCACGGGTTGCTCACGGCATGGGATGAAGAGAACCGCCAGCAACTGGTTGCAGTGCAAATGCACCAGCCCGGCGTAACCGTCACCGATGAGGGCTGGGCGGCCGTGGGCATGGCCGCTACGGGCAGTGTTGAAGTGCTTTTCCATGACGCCGTTGGCCTGGCTATCGGCAAGCCTGGGGACTACCTGGCACGCCCGGGCTTCTGGCAAGGCGGCATCGGCATCGCCGCTTGCTGGTACGGCGCGGCACAACGCCTGGCCGAGGCTTTGCGCGAGCAATGCAGCAAGCGCCCGGAGCCCCACGCCCTGGCGCACCTTGGCAGCGTCGACAGCGCCTTGCACAGCGCGGCCTGTGTGCTGCGTGACTGCGCCACGCATATCGACCGCCAACCCAAGGCCGATGCCCGGCTATTGGCACAACAGGCACGGGCTTGTATCGAGGAGACGGTCGACCAGGTAATCCATCACGTCGGTCGTGCGCTGGGCGCCGGCCCGTATTGCAAGGACCCGCATTTTGCGCAGTTGATGGCCGACTTGCCGGTGTACCTGCGCCAGAGCCACGCCGAACGCGACCTGGCGGCCCTCGGTGAACAGGTCGCCGGCGAGCCCACAGGGAGGTGGCAACTATGAAAACCAATCCAATCGTTGGCCAGGGCACCCCATTGCACCTGTGGCAAAGCTCGTCGCGGCTGGCCGAACTGCCTTGCGTGACCATTGCCGAACTGGTGCCTGAAGGCCGCCGTGCCGTGATCATCGCGCCGCATCCGGACGATGAAGTCCTCGGTTGCGGCGGCCTGTTGCAAGGCCTTGCCGCGCTGGATCGCCCTATCCTGCTGATCTCCGTCACCGACGGCAGCGCCAGTCATCCCGGCTCACACCGCTGGCCGGTGGAACGCCTGAGCGTGGTGAGGCCGCAAGAGTCGGCGCAGGCCCTGCACCGACTGGGCTTGCCGTTGCACAGCTTGAAATGGCTGCGGGCCGGCTTTCGTGACAGCCAGGTCGCCGAGGGCGAAGAGGATTTGAGTCAATTTATCGAACGCTACCTCAAGCCCGGCGACGTGGTGTTCACCACCTGGCGCGAAGACGGTCACTGCGACCATGAAGCCGTAGGCCGGGCCAGTGCCAAGGTCGCGCGGGCCGTGGGCGCGACTTTACTGGAACTGCCTGTGTGGACCTGGCACTGGGCAACTCCCGAAGATGGCCAGGTGCCTTGGCACCGCGCACGCAAGATCCTCCTGACGCCTGAGGAAGTAGCCCGTAAACGGCACGCTATCCACGCGTTCGCCAGCCAGTTGGAAGGCGACCCGCAGATCGGCTTGCCGCCGGTGCTCGCGCCTTATGTACTGGAGCGCCTGCTGCAACCCTTCGAAGTGGTGTTTGTATGAGTGTCGCCACGCCCTACTTCGATGAGCTGTTCGCCGGCAACGACGATCCTTGGGCCTTTCGCCAACGCTGGTATGAACAGCGCAAACGGGCCCTGACCCTGGCGATGCTGACCCGGCCCCGCTACGCCTCGATTTTCGAGCCCGGCTGTGCCAACGGTGAGCTGAGCTTCGAGCTGGCCCCGCGCTGTGACCGCCTGCTGTGCTGCGACACGGCGCAAGCGGCCGTCAGCCTGGCACAGGCGCGGCTGCAGGGTTTCAGCCATGCCACGGTGCAGCAGAGCCGCTTGCCGGAGCAGTGGCCCAGTGAAACCTTCGAGCTGATCGTGCTCAGCGAGCTCTGCTACTACCTGGACCCGAAGGATTTCGATGAGCTGATCGATCGCGCCCTCGCCTCCCTGACGCCTGACGGACAAATCCTCGCCTGCCACTGGCGCCCGGTCATCGAAGGCTGCCCGCAGACCGCCGAACAGGTGCATGCACGCCTCGGCCAGCGATTGGGCATGCCACATCTGGCGCAGCATCACGAAAGCGATTTTCTACTGGATTTGTGGAGCCGCGACGGCACCACGGTTGCGACCTTGGAGGGACTGCGATGATCGGCATCCTGATACCCGTGCATAACGAAGAAAAACTGCTGCCCGAATGCCTGAAAGCCGCGATGGTCGCCGCCAGTCATCCGGGCCTGCTGGGTGAAGAGGTGCAGATTCTGGCAGTGCTCGACAGCTGCAGCGACCGCAGCGCCATGATCGCCCGCGAATATCAGGTGCACAGCCTGGAAGTGCAGGCGCGAAACGTGGGCCATGTGCGTGGCGTGGGTGCGCGGCATCTGCTCAACAACGGCGCGCGCTGGATCTCCTGCACCGACGCTGATAGCCGAGTTGCTCCCGACTGGCTCGTGGCCCAGCTCGCCTTGGGTGTGGATGCCGTGTGCGGCACGGTGACGGTGGATGCGTGGAGCGAAGGCTTCGACCCGGCGGCGCAAATCCGCTATCACCAGGCCTATGAGGCCCGGGACGGGCATCGGCATATCCACGGTGCCAACCTCGGAGTCAGCGCGGGCGCCTACGTGCGGGCCGGCGGTTTTGAGCCCTTGCCGTGCCATGAAGACGTGGAGCTGGTGCGCCAGCTTGAGCGCTGCGGGGCTTCCATTGCCTGGAGCCACTCGCCCCAGGTCATAACCAGCGCCCGCCTGGATTGCCGCGCCCAGGGCGGCTTCGGTGACTACCTGAAGAGTCTGATGCAAGCCTCCTGAAAAAATTGCGACACCCGGCGGTGTTAAAGCGGCGATTCATAACTATCATCAGTATTCCTTGCACGGCAATCCAGGGTTGGAACGCCGTCGCGCCGCGAGTGCGCCTTGCATGCTCTCGCGTACCACAAGAGCCGTCCCGTCAACGGGGTACGGCCTGCATCACCGATGAACAAGGACGTGACACTCATGAAGCCTGCACTGTTAAGTGACAACCGCCGGGGCCCCGCGCAAATCTGGAACAGCGCCCCGCAACTCGCGCAAATCCCTGCCATCAATCCCGCAACCCTGGTGCCAGCCGGCGCCCGCGTGGTGGTCATCGCCCCGCATCCCGGTGACGAAGTGATCGCCTGTGGCGGTCTGCTGCAATTGCTCAGTACCCTTGAATACCCTCTGCAACTGATCTCTATCACCGACGGCAGCGCCAGCCATCCCGGTTCCACGGTGTGGCCGGTCAAACGCCTGAGTGTGGTGCGGCCCCAGGAAAGTGTCGAAGCCCTGCGCCGCCTGGGTGTGCCCCTGCACAGCCTGAAATGGATCCGTGGCGGCTTTGCCGACAACGCCCTGGCCGCGCGGGAGCAGCAGATGAGCCAGTTCATCGCGCGCTATCTGCAACCCGGCGACGTGGTGTTCACCACTTGGCGCAACGACGGCAACGACGACCATGACGCTGTAGGCCGCGCCACGGCCAAGGCCTGCGGACTCAAAGGCGTGCGCCTGCACGAACTGCCGATCTGGGCGTGGCATTGGCCCGTTCGCGAGACCGCCGCGATCCCCTGGCAGCGCGCACGCAAAGTACGGCTCGACACCTGGAGCGTCGCCCGCAAGCTGCATGCCGCCCACGCCTATGCCAGCCAATTGGCGGGCGACCCGGAAATCGGCCTGGCGCCGATCCTGGCGCAGGTGCTGCTGGAACGCATGCGCGAGCCCTATGAGATTGTGTTTTTGTAGCGCCCCGCCCACTCGTCTGTACCTGTTATTTCTCACAGTAGCGGCGCTTTCAACGCGGCGCTAACGTGAGAACGTGCGCGTGTCGCACGGGCGTCCAGCGAGGGCGGATCATGTCCCTACGGTTTGCAACCCTGATGCACTTGAGTGTCGTCTCTTCGGCCCTGCTGGCGGGGTGGCCGCTGGTGTCTGTCGCCGATTGCGTCCTGGTCCCCACCGCCGGTGACGACACCTTCACCTGCAGCAGCGGCAGCAGCCCGGGCGTCGTCGACACTGCGGGCAACAACACACTGCTGTTTCCCTCCCCTGGCACTGGCGTGATCAATGGCGACGTGACGTTCGGGCCAGGTCGTGATCTCGTGACCATGAATTCGGGCACCGTGGAGGGCACGGTGAATATGGGAGACGGCGCCAATATCTTCCAACTGTTTGGTGGCACTGTGACCGGCAGCATCATCCAGGGCACGGGAAACGGCATCATCCAGATCAGCCAGGGCAGTGCCGGGGCGGTGTTCCAGGGATTGGGCAACAATAACTTTTCCATGAGCGGCGGCATCATCGCCTCGGTGACCCAGGGCGATGGCGACAACGAAGCGAACCTGAGCACCGGCCGTATCATCGGCGACATGACCGCCGGGGATGGCAACAACACGGTCACCGTTTCCAATGGAAGCATCGGCGGCAAAATCAGCGTCGGCAACGGCGACAACCAGATACTCATCAAAGGCGGCGATATCGCCCAGGGCATCTTTGCCGGTAATGGCAATAACGTATTCACCTGGAACACCGCCGGGCTGATCCGCGGCCCCATTGTGACCGGCAGCGGAACCGACCGGGCGTTCCTCGACAACCTGACTGAAACCACCTTGTCGTCCACGCCCCTGCTGGATGGCGGGTTGGGCAACGACGCCCTGACGTTCGACAACACCCGATCCGCCACTCCGCAGCGCTACGTCAACTGGGAAACCGTCACCTTCAACAATGGCTCGGTATTCACCCTGGGCAGCGGCACGTTCACCCTGGGCGACGCCGGTACCCACACCGGGACAATGAACATCAACGTCGGTACGCTACTGGTCACCCAGGGCAGCATCAGCCCGTCTACCACCGGCCAGCTCGTCACCGTGAACAACGCTGGCCTGATCGACATGATTAACGGCAGCGCCACCGACCACCTCACCATCAACGGCAACTACACCGGCAACAATGGGCGCTTGGCCTTGCAAAGCGTGCTGGCCGGCGATGGATCACCCAGCGACCGGTTGATTGTCAGTCAGGGCACGATCCAGGGCAGCACGGCCATCACCATCACCAACCTCGGCGGCGCCGGCGGCCAGACGGTGCAGAACGGCATCCAAGTGGTACAGGCCATCAATGGCGCTACCAGCAGCGACCTGGCCTTTTCCCTGCCAAGCGGCTCGGTTTCGGCCGGGGCCTTCGAGTACTACCTGTACAAGGGCGGCTTCACGCCGGGCACCGCGCAAAACTGGTACTTGCGCTCGTCCGTTGAAGCACCGCCATTGCCCAACCCCGAAGGCCCGCCCTCCGGCATTTTCCCGCCGCCGCCCCCTGATCCCGATAACCCGCCCGTGGGAATCCTTCCACCGGTACCCGCCGACGGCACTCCTGAGCTGCCGGGCATCTTTCCGGGCGAAGAACCTATTCCGATCTACCGCCCGGAAGTGGCGGACTACTCGGTCTTGTTCCCCGCCGTGCAGCAAATGGTCCAGGGCATGTTGAGTACGTATCACGAGCGCATGGGTGACCAAGGCGCCCCACAACAGAGCGGCGCGATACCTGCGGGCTGGGCCCGGGTGTTTGGCAGCCGCACGCGTCAGTCTTTTTCCGGCACCGTGAGCCCGTCCCTGGACAGTTCGCTGTCGGGCTTCCAGGTGGGCACTGATCTCTACGC
The DNA here is from genome assembly GCF_019352905.1 of Pseudomonas sp. Xaverov 83. Lineage (NCBI taxonomy): Bacteria > Pseudomonadati > Pseudomonadota > Gammaproteobacteria > Pseudomonadales > Pseudomonadaceae > Pseudomonas > Pseudomonas sp. Xaverov 83. The sequence continues at coordinate 24,018 of NZ_JAAAFU010000042.1, forward strand.
CTGGACCTCGGACAATGGCCTGACGCAACGCGTGGGATTCTTTGTCGGCCATAGCCGCCTGTCCGGGAATGTCGCGGGGTTTTCCGGTGGTTTCCAGCACACCGACACCGGCGACATCACCTTGCGCGCCGACAGCCTGGGCACCTACTGGACCCTGATCGGCGCCAACCGCGCGTACCTTGACCTGGTGTTGATGGGCACCCGGTTCGACGGCCATGATGAATCCAGCCGGGGCGTGAAACTGCAGACCAAGGGGCACAACGTGGCGGGCTCGGCGGAGGTCGGTATGCCTTTCGCGATTTCCGAGCATTGGGAGGTGGAACCCCAGGCCCAGGTGATCATTGATCGCACCTGGCTGGACAGTCAGAACGACGGGATTTCGGATATTGCGTTCAAGGCCGACACCGCCGTGACCACTCGCCTCGGGGTTCGCTTGCGGGGCGACTACAAGGCCAGCGGGATGCCGGTGCAGCCTTATGTGCGGGCCAATGTGTGGCATGCGGGCGCCGGGACCAACACCGTCACCTTCAATGAATCGACGAATATCAATGCCGACCAGCAATCCACCACGATGGACCTGAGCGCCGGGGCGACGCTGCAGGTTTCGAACACAGTGAAGGTGTATGGCGAGGTGGGGTACAGCCGGAATCTGGACAGCAACCAGCTTAACGGGCGGGAAGGCACGATTGGCGTGAAGGTTGATTTCTAGGCCACAACACAATCCAAATGTGGGGGCCGGGCTTGCCCGCGATGCAGGCACCTCGGTCTTTCAGCTAGACCGAAGTGAGTCTATCGCAGGCAAGCCAGCTCCCACATTTGATCTTCATCGTCTGGAAGTCAGGCGTCCGGTCGCAGGATCAGCACACCCAACGGCGGCAGGTTCAACGAGAGTGACAAAGGCTGCCCATGCTTGGGCTCTTCCTCCGTAAACGCCCCGCCACCGTTGCCAAAGTTGGAACCGGCATAGGTGTCGGCATCGCTGTTGATCACCTCGCTCCAACGCCCGGCAAACGGGACGCCGACCTTGTAAGACTCCCTCGGCACCGGCGTGAAGTTGGCCACCACCAGCACCGGCCTGCCGTCCTTGCTCCAGCGCAGCCAGGCGTAGACGCTGTTGATCGCGTCGTCGCCGATCAGCCACTGGAAGCCCTGTGGCGCGTCGTCCTGGTCGTGCAGCGCCGGTTCTTCGCGGTACAGGCGGTTGAGGTCGCCCACCAGTTTCTGCACGCCCCGGTGTTCGGGGTATTGCAGCAGGTACCAGTCCAGCTGCTGATCGTGGTTCCACTCGCGCCACTGGCCGAACTCGCAGCCCATGAACAGCAGCTTCTTGCCCGGGTGCATCCACATGAAGCTCAGGTAAGCCCGCAGGTTGGCAAATTTCTGCCAGCGGTCGCCGGGCATCTTGTCGATCAGCGAGTGTTTGCCGTGCACCACTTCATCATGGGAAATCGGCAGGATAAAACGCTCGGACCAGGCATACACCAGGCCAAAACTCAGCTCGTTGTGATGGTGGGCGCGGTACACCGGGTCTTGCTGGATGTAGTGCAGCGAATCGTGCATCCAGCCCATGTTCCATTTGTAGTTGAAACCCAGGCCGCCCTGTTGGGTTGGCTGGCTTACGCCGGGCCATGCGGTGGATTCCTCGGCGATCACCAGTGCGCCGGGGGCTTCCAGGGCCACCACGTCGTTGAGGTGACGCAGGAAGTCGATGGCTTCAAGGTTTTCACGACCGCCGTGGCGGTTCGGCACCCATTCACCGGCCTTGCGCGAATAGTCGCGATACAGCATCGACGCCACGGCATCCACCCGCAGACCGTCGATATGGAAGTGCTTGAGCCAGTGCAACGCCGACGCCAGCATGAAGCCATGGACTTCGGTGCGACCGAGGTTGTAGATCAGGGTGTCCCAATCCTGGTGGAAGCCTTCCAGCGGGTTGGCGTATTCGTACAGCGCGGTGCCGTCGAATTGCGCCAGGCCGTGGGTGTCGGTAGGGAAATGCGCCGGTACCCAGTCGAGGATTACGCCAATGTCTGCCTGATGGCAGGCATTGACGAAGTACGCGAAATCCTCCGGCGAGCCGAAGCGCGCCGTGGGCGCAAATTGCGACAGCGCCTGGTAGCCCCAGGAACCGCCAAACGGGTGCTCCATGATCGGCATCAGCTCGATATGGGTGAAGCCCAACTGCTGCACATACGGAATCAAGCGCTCGGTCAGCTCGCGCCAGCTGTACTGGCGGGACACCTCGCCGACTTCGTCCAGTTCGCACTGCCAGGAACCGGCATGCAACTCATAGATCGACAACGGCGCGCTGGGCTTTTGCCGCTCGCCGCGCGATTGCATCCAGTCATGGTCCTGCCAGTCGACTTGCAGCGGCGGAGCGACTTTGGAGGCGGTATCCGGCGGCATTTGCGTGGCCAGGGCCATGGGGTCGGCCTTGAGCGGCAGGATCCCGTGGGCGCCGAGGATTTCGTACTTGTAGGCGGCGCCCGGTTGCAGGCGCGGGATAAAGATTTCCCAGACCCCGGACGGATGACGCAGGCGCATCGGATGGCGGCGCCCGTCCCAGATATTGAAGTCGCCCACCACCGATACCCGACGGGCATTCGGTGCCCATACGGCAAAGCGCACGCCCTGGACGCCGTCGACGCTGGTCACTTGTGCCCCGAGGCAACTGCTCAGGTCGCGGTGATTGCCTTCGGCGAACAGGTACAGGTCCATCTCGCCCAGCAGCAGTTGCTGGAAGCTGTAAGGGTCTTCGGTGACCTGTTCGCCACCGGCCCACTGGATCTTCAGCAGGTACGCCTGGCGGCTGCCGAAGTGCCCGACAAACAAGCCCGGCACCTGGGTCGCATCGAGGCTGCCGATGTGCTCGCCGCTGTCGCGGGCCAGTACCTGGACACTCAGGGCTTCCGGCAGGAAGGCGCGAATGAACTGGCCGCCCTGCTCGTCATCATGGGGGCCCAGGATCGAGAATGGGTCATGGTGTTCGGCCCGTACCAGGGCTTCGATATCAGCAGGCTTGGGCATCACACTCAACTTTTCCTGCAGCGGTTCTTTGCTTGTAAAACTCATGACGACTCCCCACCGCGTGCAGTTTTCGATAATGGTTTCAGCCCGCTGAGCAGCCCGTGCAAACCTTGCAACGGCACCGGCAACCAGCTGGGACGATTCTCTGCTTCGTAGGCCACTTCGTACGCGGCCTTCTCCAGGCTGAACAACGCCAGCGCTGCGTCCTGGCCTTTGGCATCCTGCCAGTCATGGGCCAGTGTAGTCGTGGCGGCGTGATAGGCCTGGATAAATGCCTGTTTGGCCTCATGCAAGTAGCGATCCGCCACCCGCTGCCGGGATGCATTGGCTTCAGGTGACTGGTCGACGCCTTGCACATTCACCGCCATGGCCGCCGCGTAATCAAACGACCGTAGCACCCCGCTCACATCCTTGTACGGGCTATGTTTACCGCGACGTTCAGGCAGCGGCCGCGCCGGCTCGCCCTCGAAGTCAATCAGGTAGGCATCACCCTTCACCACCAGTACCTGGCCCAGGTGCAGGTCGCCGTGCACGCGAATGCGCAACCCGCCCACCGTGGCTTTCGCCAGGTCCTGAACGTAACTGGCGATGGCCTTTTTCTGATCCAGTAAAGCACTGACCAGCGCCTGATCGGCAGGGTTCAACTTGGTTTGATGCTGCTTAAGCAACTGCAACGCGCGGTCGATTTGTGCGCCCACATGCTTGGCCCAGCCCTGGGTGTCCTTGAGGGACGTAACCTCAGGTTTGAAGGCCTTGTTGGTGGTAGGTGCTGCCAGCACCTGGTGCATTTCACCGAGGCGCTGTCCGAGCAAGCCGGCGAAATCCGCCAGTTCGCCGAGGGCGTTGTAGTGCTGTTCCTGCTCGGACATGGCTTCGGCCAGTTCGTCGCGAATCGCTCGCTCCAGGTTGTTCTGGGTCCAGCCCCACGCGTCGCCCTGGTTGCTCAGGTAACCCTGGGCGATCATCAGCAGGTTGTCCTGGCCGTCGGCGTCGTGGCGAATCACCGAGCCCAGCAGCGGAGAGATATGTTCGTAGCCGGCTTCGGTCAGGTAGGCGCCCATCTCCAGTTCCGGGTGAACCCCGGCGCTGACTTTACGGATCAGCTTGAGCACCAGGCTGCTGCCCACCACCACGGAACTGTTGGACTGTTCCGCTGCGAGGTAGCGCACTTCCGATTCGTCGTTCAATTCCAGCTTGGCCAACTGCGCCGTGGGCTCGAAGCGAATCTCGCCATCGGTGGAGTCGAGGACGGTTTTGGCCTGGAGACCCTGGATCACGCCGCGGATATAGGTGTCGAGGCTGAAGGCATCGGTCACCAAACCCACCTGACGCACTCGCCGCACACGGGCAAGCGCCAGTTGTTGCGGCAAGGCGCTGGTGAACTGGTCTTCACCAAGGAAGCCGAATGGCAGCTGATAGCGGCTGACCTGCCCGGCGCTGATGACTTCGATTTCACTGAGCAACACCGGGTGCTGCGGGTCGCCAAAGCGCACGCCGTAGGCGATGTGCACAGCATCGATTGCCGTGTCCTTGCTGGCAAACCAGCGGCGCTTGGGCAGCCACGCCGGCAACGCATTCTGTTCCAGGGTTGTGCGGCACGGCGCTTCGAGCAGCTCTTCCATGCGTTTCTTCAGCACCAAGGTGGTGAAGTCCGGGATGCTTTGCGCCGGTTCCACGTGCCAGCTTGGCATCTGGTTTTCCGCCGCGAGCACGAACCAGTAGAAGCCATACGGCGCCAGGGTCAGCAGAAAATTCAGCTGGCCAATGGGCGGGAAGGCATTCCCGCCAAGCATCTCCACCGGAACCATGCCGGCAAACGCCGAGAGGTCCAGTTCTGCCGCCTGGGCACTGCGGGACACGTTGGCCACACAGAGGATGATTTCATTCTTGCCATCGGCGCCCACGTATTCGCGGGTATACGCCAGGATGCGGCGGTTGCTGGGCGAGAGCATTTTCAGGCTGCCGCGACCGAAGGCCTTGGACTGTTTACGCACGGCCAGCATGCGTCGGGTCCAATTCAGCAACGAGTGCGGGTCCTGGGTCTGGGTTTCGACGTTGACCGATTGGTAGCCGTATTGCGGGTCCATGATCGGCGGCAGTACCAGGCTGGCCGGGTCGGCGCGGGAAAAGCCGCCGTTGCGGTCGATGGACCATTGCATCGGCGTGCGCACGCCGTCGCGGTCACCGAGGTAGATGTTGTCGCCCATGCCGATTTCATCGCCGTAGTACAGCGTGGGCGTGCCGGGCATCGACAGCAGCAGGCTGTTGAGCAGCTCGATGCGCCGGCGGTCACGTTCCATCAGCGGTGCCAGGCGCCGGCGAATCCCCAGATTGATCCGCGCCCGGCGGTCGGCGGCATAGTAGTTCCAGAGGTAGTCGCGCTCTTTATCGGTGACCATTTCCAGGGTCAGTTCATCGTGGTTGCGCAGGAAGATGGCCCATTGGCAATTGGCCGGGATCTCCGGGGTCTGGCGCAGGATGTCGGTGATCGGGAAACGGTCTTCCTGGGCCAGCGCCATGTACATGCGCGGCATCAGCGGGAAGTGGAACGCCATGTGGCATTCGTCACCGTCGTCGCCCTTCTTGTCACCGAAATACAGCTGGGTGTCTTCCGGCCATTGGTTGGCTTCGGCCAGGAGCATGCGGTCGGGGTAGTTGGCGTCGATCTCGGCGCGGATCTGCTTGAGCACGTCGTGGGTTTCGGGGAGGTTTTCGTTGTTGGTGCCATCGCGCTCGATCAGGTACGGAATGGCGTCCAGGCGCAGGCCGTCGATGCCCATGTCGAGCCAGTAGCGCATCACCGACAGGACGGCTTTCATGACCTGCGGGTTGTCGAAGTTGAGGTCCGGCTGGTGGGAGTAAAAGCGGTGCCAGAAGTATTGGCCGGCGACCGGGTCCCAGGTCCAGTTAGACTTTTCGGTGTCGAGGAAAATGATGCGGGTGCCGTCGTATTTCTGGTCGTCATCAGACCACACGTAGAAGTCCCGCGCGGCCGAACCCGGCTTGGCCTTGCGTGCCCGCTGGAACCACGGGTGCTGGTCGGAGGTGTGGTTGATCACCAGTTCGGTGATCACCCGCAGTCCGCGTTTGTGGGCTTCGGCGATAAAGCGCTTGGCGTCGGCCATGGTCCCGTAGTCGCTGTGCACACCACGGTATTCGGCGATGTCGTAGCCATCGTCACGGCGTGGCGAGGGGTAGAACGGCAGCAGCCAGATGGTGTTCACCCCAAGGTCGGCGATGTAGTCGAGCTTGGCGATCAGCCCGGGAAAGTCACCGATGCCGTCGTTGTTGGAGTCGAAATAGGATTTGACGTGAACCTGATAAATCACCGCGTCCTTGTACCAGAGCGGGTCTTTGATAAAGGTGGCAGCCTTGGGTTTCTTCGCCATTGGAAACTCCTGGGAATTCGAAAAATTCTGCCTGAAGGAACTCGGTCAATGTGGGAGCTGGCTTGCCTGCGATAGCGGTGGATCAGCCAGTATCATCTGCACTGACACACCGCTATCGCAGGCAAGCCAGCTCCCACATTTGATCTCCTTTGGATTGGAGATCAGCTTCAGGAAACGGTAATGCGCCAGATACCAAACGGCTGATGCCACGGTTCGATCCGCATCCACTGGGTCTTGCCGTACCAGGTCCAGCGGTGGCCGGTCATCAAGTCTTCGCCCTGGGTCTGAGCATCGTCCGGTAGGCCCATCTCCCACAACGGCAACTCGAAATTGGCCTCCTGGGCGTTGAACGGGTCGAGACTCACGGCCACCAGGATAAAGTTGCTGCCGTCCTCGCTGCGTTTGCCGAAGTACAGGATGTTGTCGTTCCACGCGTTGTAGAGCTTCAGCCCGAGATGCGTCTGCAAGGCCGGGTTTTGCCGGCGAATGCGATTGAGCTGAGCGATCTCGGCAATGATGTTGCCCGGCGCCGTAAAGTCTCGCGGGCGGATCTCGTACTTCTCCGAGTCCAGGTACTCTTCCTTGCCCGGTACCGGGGCCGCTTCGCACAGTTCAAAGCCGGAATACATGCCCCACAAGCCTGAGCCCATGGTGGCCAGCGCGGCACGGATCAAGAAGCCCGCGCGGCCGGATTCATGCAGGAAGCCCGGATTGATGTCCGGCGTGTTAACAAAGAAGTTCGGCCGGAAGCACTCGCGCCATGGCGACTCGTTCAGCTCGCTCAGATACTCGCTCAACTCGGCCTTGGTGTTGCGCCAGGTGAAGTAGGTGTAGCTCTGGGAGTAACCGACCTTGCCCAGGCGCGCCATCATCGCCGGGGTGGTGAAGGCTTCGGCGAGGAAGATCACTTCCGGGTATTTGCCGCGCACATCGCTGATCAGCCATTGCCAGAACGGCAGCGGCTTGGTGTGGGGGTTGTCCACGCGAAAGGTCTTCACGCCCTCTTCCACCCAACCGACCACGATGTCACGCAACTCGGTCCACAGGCTGGGAATCGCATCCGCCGCGTAGAAGTCGACGTTGACGATGTCCTGGTATTTCTTCGGCGGGTTCTCGGCGTATTTGATCGTGCCGTCGGGCCGCCAGTTGAACCAGCCCGGATGCTGCTTGAGCCACGGGTGGTCCTGGGAGCACTGGATGGCAAAGTCCAGGGCGATCTCCAGGCCATGATCGGCGGCGGCCTTGACCAGGTTGCGGAAGTCTTCCCGGGTGCCCAGCTGCGAGTGGATCGCCTCGTGGCCGCCCTCTTCGCTGCCGATGGCATACGGGCTGCCCGGGTCATCGGGCCCGGCGGTCAGGGAGTTGTTCTTGCCTTTGCGATGGCTGCGGCCGATGGGATGGATAGGCGGGAAGTACAGCACGTCAAAGCCCATGTCATGGATCATCGACAGGCGCGAGTGCACGTCGTTAAAGGTGCCGTGGCGCGCAGGATCGTCGGTGATCGAGCGGGGAAACAGCTCGTACCAGCTGGCGAACTGCGCAGCCTCACGCTCCACGTCAATCGGGAACACCGGGCTGATGCTCAAATAGGCGCGGTGATCGGCCTGGGTCATCAGGTGTGCACTGTCATCGTGCAGAAACAGTGCGACTTGCTCGGTTTCCAGCAGGCCGGAGAGTTCGTGGTGCAGCAGCATCAGGCGGTCACGCAGCTCGTTGTCGCTGCGCTCGGCGGCTTGCAGGACCTGGCTGCGGCCTTCCTGCAACTCCAGGCTGACCGGTACCCCGGCCTCATGTTTCTTGCTCAATTCGTAGCGGAAGCTGGCGAACGTGTCGATCCAGGCTTCGATGCAATACTCATGCGGCCCTTGGGCGGTCACGGTGAATGCGCCCTCCCAGCCGTTGTTGCCGACATCGGTCATCACCACACTGTGCCAGCTCTCTTCATTGCGCGGGCGCCAGCGGATCATCACTGCAAGCTTGTCGTGACCATCAGCGAACACCTTGCTGGCAACCTGCACGCGCTGGCCAACCACAGCCTTAACGGCAAACTCGCCGCCATCGATCACCGGAGTGGTGCTTTCAATCGCAATCCTTGGCAGCAACAGTGCCTGGGACAGCGGTAATGTGGAGGTTGAATCGTCTTGGGTCAGTGTTTCAGCAGTCATCGAGCATCTCCCCTTAACGCCCAGTGGACGCTCTTGCGCTTGATCCAAATTCTGAAACGGCAACGCTCTCCCTGAGCAGGGCCGTATAGGTTCCGAGCATGCTGGCGATTGAAAAGTTCAGGTGGATATGACGCCATCGGGCGGGGAATCAAATCCACCGGGCGATTGTCCACCGGTAGAGCAAAGCACAAAGGAGGCCACACCGATGAATATCCCTATTCCAGCTGAAACGCCTGATCCCAATATAGATAAGCCGACATTGCCGCCGACCGAGCCCGACCCGGTTCCCGAGCAGGAGCCACCTGGCACTCAGCCACCACCCGTGGAGGAACCACCGACGACCATGCCGCCGGTCATCGTCTAATCCTTCTCCAGCAGCCGCACTATCCTTGGCATGACGCTGAACACCGCCAATGCCAATAACGTACTGAGCACCGCCGTCGACTCCCGCCCCATCCCCGCCGCCACACCAATGGCGGCGGTCATCCACAAGCCGGCGGCGGTGGTCAGGCCTTTGACGTGCTGGCCCTCTTCATCTTCCTTGCCCTTAAGGATGGTGCCGGCGCCAAGAAAGCCGATGCCAGCGATCACGCCCTGCAGCACACGGCTCATGGCGTCTGCCTGGGAGCCCGACATACTCGGCACTAACACGAACAACGCGGCGCCCATGGCCACGAGCATGTGGGTGCGTACCCCGGCGGCCTTGCCTTTCTGTTCACGCTCATAACCCAGGATCCCGCCCAATATCGCGGCAATCATCAGCCGCACGGTGATTTGCGTGAGTTGCCGGGCATCGCCGATATCGGCAAATTCCGCTTGCAGGGTTTCCCAGACTTCATGCCACCAGGCGTCCATGGACGTGTCCTTGTTAGGGTTCGATAGAACATGGACAGCACCGACCGTCAGTCAGTTGCGCAGAACCATTGCCTTCGCATCCCACCCTAACTAGCAATAGCCCACAAAAAGGAGATCGATATGCCCGTACGTATCGAAGGTCAGCAATGTTTCTTCACCGTCGATGCCGACGGCCAGGAGAAACAACTTGAAGCCACCCATGTCACTGTCGAAACAGACAGCGAGAAATCCATGTCGTTTGTGAAGTTGAACGGTGACTGCACCTACATCACCGAAGCTGAAGCCGACGCATTGACCGTCGCTGGCGCCAAGGATGGCCGTAAGCATTTGAAGGCCACCGACGGTGATTCGGTGATTTGATTGATCTGGATCATCACTGCCTGAAAAGCGCTGCACCCCGCGCACCACCGGGTGCAGCACATTGTCGCAGGTACGCGTTGGCGGCCCATCTGATCCGCTTTTTATCGCCCTACCTGAGTCTGTTATGCAAACAGAGCGCCGGTCATAGTTCATCTGCCTGATGGAGGCTGATGAGCGAAAGACCATGAGCGATAGAATCCCCGTCCGAACCGTAGACGTGTTTGAGCCAGCACATCCAAAGAAGGTGAAGGCCAAATCCAGCGACAACCTGATTCATACCCGCAGTTTTACCGGCCTGTTCCGCACCTTGCGTGTAGCGGGCGCAGGCTTTCTGTTCCTGGCGTTTTTCGGCACCGTGTGGCTGAACTGGGGCGGCCGGCAAGCGGTGCTGTGGGACCTGGCTGAAAGCAAATTCCACATCTTCGGCGCCACGTTCTGGCCCCAGGATTTCATCCTGCTGTCGGCGCTGTTGATCATCTGCGCATTCGGCCTGTTCGCGATCACCGTGTTCGCAGGCCGGGTGTGGTGCGGCTATACCTGCCCGCAAAGCTCGTTTACCTGGCTGTTCATGTGGTGCGAAAAAGTCACTGAAGGTGAGCGAAACCAGCGCATCAAGCTGCAGGCCGCGCCCTGGGGCTTGAACAAGCTGGCCCGACGGTCGGCCAAGCACACACTGTGGCTGGGTATCAGCGTGCTGACCGGGCTGACGTTTGTCGGCTACTTCACACCGATCCGGCCGCTGGCCGAAGAACTGCTGACCTGGCAAATGGGCGGCGTCAGCCTGTTCTGGGTGCTGTTTTTTACCGGCGCTACCTACATCAATGCCGGCTGGCTGCGGGAAGCGGTGTGCATGCACATGTGCCCGTATGCGCGGTTCCAGAGTGTGATGTTCGACAAAGACACCCTGACCATTTCCTACGACGTGGCCCGTGGCGAAAATCGCGGCCCGCGCAAACGTGACATGCAACCGGCGGACGTTGGCCTGGGTGACTGCATCGATTGCCAGCTGTGCGTGCAGGTGTGCCCTACCGGTATCGACATCCGTGACGGCCTGCAAATGGAATGCATCGGCTGCGCCGCATGTATCGATGCCTGTGATTCGATCATGGACAAGATGGGCTATGCCCGTGGACTGGTCAGCTATACCTCGGAGCATCAGTTGCAAGGTGGCAAGACCCATCTGCTCAGGCCACGGCTGATCGGCTACAGTGCCGTGCTGCTGGTGATGATCGGCGCACTGGTGGTGGCCCTGGTGGCGCGCCCGATGGTGTCGCTGGACGTGACCAAGGACCGTGGGATGTTTCGCGAGAACAGCGAAGGCTTGATCGAGAACATCTACAGCCTCAAGGTCATCAACAAGACCCAGCAACGCCAGGATTATCGCCTGGAGCTGGTAGATGGCGATGGCTTCCAGTTGCAGGGCAAGACCGACATCAGCCTGGCGCCGGGAGAGATTACCGATGTGCCGGTGTCGGTGGCGATGACGGCAGACAAGCCGGCCAGCAGCTCCCAGACCATCCGCTTCAAGGTCACGGACGTGGATGAGCCGTGGATCTACAGCGCAGCGGATAGCCGGTTTGTGGCGCCATTGAATCGCTGAACCCGAGCTTTCAGCAACACTGGAGATCAACTGTGGGAGCTGGCTTGCCTGCTCCCACAGTTTGATCTGTGTTCAATCAGCAAAATCCGTTCAAAGCACTGAGACTCAATGAAACGCTACGAAAAATTCGCCGACGACATTGCAGAATTGATTCGCTCCGGCGTCCTCGGCCCCGGCCAACGCGTGCCTTCGGTGCGCTACGCCAGCCAGACCTACGGGGTCAGCCCGTCCACGGTGTTCCAGGCCTACTACCTGCTGGAGCGTCGCGGGCTGATCCGCGCCCGACCGCGCTCCGGGTACTTCGTCAACACCCATGCGCCGAGCCCGTTTTCCGAGCCGGTGGTGAGTGCCCATGTGCACGAATCCACCGAGGTGGACGTCAGCGAATTGGTGTTCTCAGTACTCGACTCCATCAAGGACCCGCAAACCGTGCCCTTCGGCTCGGCCTTCCCCAGCCCGACGCTGTTCCCGCTGCAACGCCTGGCCCGCTCCCTGGCCAGTGCCAGCCGGGAAATGGACCCGCGCATGGTGGTCACCGACATGTCGCCGGGCAACCCGCAACTGCGCCGGCAGATCGCCCTGCGCTACATGGTTGGCGGGCTGATGCTGCCGATGGAAGAACTGTTGATCACCAACGGTGCGCTCGAGGCGCTTAACCTGTGCCTGCAAGCCGTGACCGAACCGGGCGACCTCGTAGCCATCGAAGCCCCGGCGTTTTATGCCAGCCTGCAGATCCTCGAACGCCTGAAGCTCAAGGCAGTGGAAATCCCCGTGCACCCGCGCGATGGCATTGACCTCAAGGTGCTGGCGCAAAGCCTGGAGCGCTATCCGATCAAGGCTTGCTGGTGCATGACCAGTTTCCAGAACCCGATGGGCGCGACCATGCCCGAGGCCAAGAAACAGGAACTGGTGGAATTGTTGCGCAGCCATCAGGTGCCGCTGATTGAAGATGACGTGTACGCCGAGTTGTACTACGGGCAACAGGCGCCGAAACCGGCCAAGGCGTTCGACACCGAAGGCCTGGTGATGCACTGCGGCTCGTTCGCCAAAAGCCTGGCCCCGGGTTACCGCATTGGCTGGGTGGCTGCCGGGCGTTATGCGCAGAAGATCGAGCGGCTGAAGCTGATGACGTCACTGTGTGCATCGATGCCGGCCCAGGCGGCGATTGCCGATTACCTGCAACACGGCGGCTACGATCGGCACCTGCGCAAATTGCGGTATGCGCTGGAGGAGCAGCAAAGCGCCATGCTCGCGGCCATCGCCCGTTACTTCCCGGCGCAGACCCGTGTCAGTCAGCCGGCCGGCGGTTACTTTCTTTGGCTGGAATTGCCGGAGCAGACCGACTCGTTGAAATTGTTCCAGATGGCCCTGGCCCAGGGCATCAGCATCGCGCCGGGGCCGATCTTTTCACCGACACAGCGCTTCAGGAATTGCATTCGCTTGAATTACGGCAGCCCGTGGGATGAGTCGTGTGAGAAGGCGATGGAGACCCTGGGGAAAATTGTGCGTTCGTTTTGACAGGCTGTGTGAAGACAACCGACGCCATCGCGGGCAAGCCCGGCTCCCACAGAGATACGCGATCAATTGTGGGAGCCGGGCTTGCCCGCGATGACGCCCGAACAGGCGCTATAACTTTATCGACCGCCCGCCAGGTCGATGAAGGTCCCGGTGGCATAGGACGCCTTGTCCGACAGCAACCAGATAATCCCTTCCGCCACTTCTTCGGCACGCCCGCCACGGGCCATGGGAATCCCCGGTTCCAGCTTGCTGACCCGGTCAGGGTCGCCGCTCAGCGCGTGGAACTCAGTGAAGATGAAACCTGGACGCACGCCATTGACCCGGATCCCCTCGCCCGCCACTTCCTTGGAAAGCCCCAGGGTGAACGTGTCCAGCGCGCCCTTGGACGCAGCGTAATCCACGTACTCACCCGGGGCCCCGAGACGCGCGGCGGCCGACGACACGTTGACGATGCTGCCACCCTGCCCGCCATGTTTGGGCGACATGCGCAGCAGCGCGTGCTTGGCACACAGGATCGGCCCCAACACATTGGTCTTGAGCGTCTTCAGGATGCGGAATTCGGACATCTCATCGACTCGAGACTTGTGCCCGACGGTACCGGCATTGTTGACCAGCGCCGTCACCCGGCCCAATTCGTTATCGACCCGGTGGAACAGGCCGATCACTTCGTCTTCGATGCTGACATCGGCCCGCACCGCAATGGCCTGGGCGCCGAGGGCGCGCACTTGCTCAAGCACCCGGTGGGCAGCGTCTTCATCAGCCTGGTAGTTGATGCAGATACGATAGCCCTGGGCAGCGGCCAGCAACGCCGTGGCGGCGCCGATCCCACGGCTGCCACCGGTGATGATGACGACTTTGTCCATGTGTAAGGTCTCCTGATTCAACGTGAGCTGATGGATCCAATACTACCTGCGACCGGCAGGTTTTGCATGGGCTCAGGTCAACCCGAGAAGAGCGTGTTGATCACGCCAGGCTAAAAAGCTCGGCATTGGACAGCGGCGCCGGATGAGGGGTGGCCCTCGAGCTCCCCGCAATCAGCACTTGCCCCGCAGAAAGGCAGCACGCGCGGTGGCCGAAACGCCCGGGGTGGAGGGCCGCGGTCAGCGTCCATTGAGCGGACCTCGGATCATAATGCTCGCCGGCAAGGTTGCGGTGTGATTCATGGCATCCACGGGGAGCCAGGCTTTACGCTGCCAATGGCCGGTGAGCGGGTCGTAACATTCAACGCTGTCTTGCACTTGCCCGCCACCGGATTGCTGATTATTGCCGCCGACCACCAAGACGTTTCCTGACGCCAACAGTGTGCTGGTATGGCCGAAGCGCGGCGTGTACAAGGGTCTCGCTGGTGTCCAGCGGTTGGTTGAAACGTTATACAACTGCACGTCACTGATCGACTGGCCGGACTCGCTCCCAGCCGTCAACAGCACAGTGCCCGACTGCAAAACCACAGCCGCACTGGCACTGCGGGGAAACGGAAGCGGCGCGACCGTCGACCACTGCCCTGACGTTTGGTGGTAGAACTCCACGCTGGCCATGATGCGGGTGGTCGATGCGCAACCGGGTGTGCCAGGCGCCAATTGTCGAAACGCGGGCCTGAAGCTTCGCCGGGGCCTTCCCCGGCGATGACCAGTACGCCCAGGTCGCCGATGCCCACAGAATTGTGGAAATAACGGGGTTCGAGCATCGAACCTGTGGGCGTGAATACACCGGTCATGAGCGATGCCATGTCGGTCGGCTCCGAAGTCAGCTTCCTGGAATCGACTCTATACGCGCTGTATCACGGTCGCTACTGTCAGAACTAACAGGTATAACCGCACTCAGCCGCGGGTATCGGCCACTCCGGCGGTGGCCTTTTTAATGTCCGTCATAAATTGGTCCGCCGGCAACGGATGCCCCAGCAGATAACCTTGCAATGAGTCGCAGCCCAGCCGTGTGAGGAAGCTCTGCTGTGAATCGGTCTCGACCCCTTCGGCCACAATACGCAGGCCCAGGGCTTGGCCGAGGGCCACGATGGCCGAGACGATGGCGGCATCGTCACTGTCGTGCTCCAGGTCGCGGACAAACCCACGGTCGATTTTCAGTTCATTGGCCGGCAGGCGCTTGAGGTACATCAGGCTCGAATAGCCGGTGCCAAAGTCGTCGATGGACAGATCGACGCCCATGTCCGAAAGCTTCTGCAACACCGTCATGCTCGCATCGGCATCGCTCATGGCGGTGGTCTCGGTGATTTCCAGGGTCAGGCTGTTGGCCGGTAACCGGTGGCGCTCCAGCGCGTTGGCGACACTCTTGACCAGCCCGGCATGGCAGAACTGCAACGCCGACAGATTCACCGCGATGCGCCAGTCGTGATAGCCCTGGGCGTACCACACCTGCATCTGGCGGCAGGCTTCATTGAGCACCCAGTCGCCGATGGGGATGATCAGCCCGGTCTTTTCCGCCAGCTCGATAAACTTGTCCGGCAATAACAAGCCCTGTTGCGGATGCTCCCAGCGCAGCAGGGCTTCGGCACCGACCGGGCGACCGCTGACGGCGTCGAACTTGGGCTGGTAATACAGCCGGAACTGTTCATGCTCCACGGCGCTACGCAAGTCCTGCAGCAGTTGCAGTTGCTTGCGCGCATTGGTGTTCATCGACACATCGAAAAAGCTGTAGCCGTTCTTGCCCATGCCCTTGGCGTGATACATCGCCGCGTCGGCGTTCATCAGCAGTTCCTGGGGCGTGGCGCCGTTGCCGGGGAACAGCGCGATACCGATGCTGGCGGAGATCTTCAGCTCGTGTTCGGCAACGCGGAACGACTGGTTGATCATGCCCACCTGGCGCTCGGCCAGGCGCAGCGCGTCGTCGGGCTGGGTCAACTGCACCAGCAAGACAAACTCATCACCGCCGATGCGGGCCAGGGTGTCCTGGCTGCGCAAGTCTTCCCGCAGGCGCAGGCCGACCTCCTGCAACAACTGGTCGCCCATGTGGTGGCCGAAGGCGTCGTTAACCGGTTTGAAGCCATCCAGGTCGATAAACATCAGCGCGAAGCAACCGCCCTCCTCGTTCACCCGCTGTATCGCTTGTTGAATCCGGTCAGCGAGCAAGGTGCGGTTGGGCAAGCCGGTGAGCATGTCGTGCAGGGCCAAGTGAGTGAGTTCCTGGTTGGCCTGGGTCAAGGAGTTGGCTAACACCGCGGTACGGGCTTCCAGGCGGGCATCGGCCAGCGAGGTCAGCAGCGCAATGATCAGCACCGCGAGGGTGGTCACCAGCACCAGATTATCCAGGCCCTTGCCGCTGAGGCCTGTCAGGGCTGCGCCGCAAAAACTGCCATCGGCGAAACGCGCAGCGGCCATGCCGGTGTAATGCATGCCGACGATTGCCACGCCCATCACCATCGCCGCTCCGCCCCGGGCCAAGCGCACGTAAGGCGTGTTGCGCCGCAGATTGAAGGCGATCCACAAGGCCGCCGCCGAAGCGCCCACTGCAATCAACAGGGAGGCGGTGAACAGCGTGGGGTCGTAGTCGATGCCGGGCGTCATGCGCATCGCGGCCATGCCGGTGTAATGCATGGCGCTGATGCCGGCGCCCATGATCAAGGCGCCAAACGCCAGCTGCCAGGCAGGTAAGCGCGGCTGGCTGACCAGCCACAAGGCAAAACCACTGGAAAGGACTGCGATCAGCAATGACAGCGCCGTGATGTCGATGTCATAGCCCAGACTGATGGGCAAGCGAAAGGCAAGCATGCCGATAAAGTGCATCGACCAGATGCCCACACCCATTGCCAGCGCACCGCCGCCCATCCACAGGTATACGGCGCGGCCTTTGGCCGTGGCAATACGGCCTGTCAGGTCCAACGCGGTATAGGACGCGAGGATCGCGACGAACAGGGAAATCAGGACCAGGGCGGGGGAATAACTACCGGTGAGCATGGGACTTCTCGTGACCAATGGGCCAAACGGCTTCCGTGCCGGGGTGAAAAGTCGGGGATTGTAGCGAGATTAATTCTTGTACACCTGAAATATTATCGTATAGCCATCATTCAGAATTTGACGCCAAACTACTGGCTCAAAAGCACCGCAAAACCCTTGTGGGAGTGGGCTTGCTCGCGAAAACGGCGGGTCAGTTGACACACAGTTGACTGACCCACCGCTTTCGCGAGCAAGCCCGCTCCCACACAAGCCAGTACAGCTGCGGATCGTTGTTTACTTCTTGTCGCTCAGCTGCATTTGCCCATCCCAACCACCGCCCAGCGCCGCGATCAGTTGCACGCTGGCCACCAACCGGGTTTGCAGCAGGGTCAGCACCGTGCGTTCGTTGCTCAGGGCCGTCGCTTGCACGGTGACCACATCGAGATAAGCGATCAGGCCGGCCTTGTACTGGTTCTGGGTCAGGCGCAGGGATTCACGGGCGGCGTCGAGGGCTTCGTTGCTGACAACCGCTTCGTCTTCCAGGACCTTGAGCTGCACCATGTAGTTTTCCACTTCGCGGAAACCATCCAGTACGGTCTGGCGATACTTAGCTACGGTTTCGTCGTAGGACGCTTCGGCGCGGTCGACTTCCGCCGAACGCTGGCCGCCGTCAAACAGGGTCATGGCGAGTTTCGGTCCCACCGACCAGAAGCGGTTCGGCAGGCTGATCCAGTCGGCGTAGGTGCTGCTGGAATAGCCGCCGGCCAGGCTCAGGGTCAGGTCCGGGTAGTAGGCGGTCTTGGCGACGCCGATATTCGCGTTGGCCGCGATCACCGAACGCTCAGCTTGGGCGATATCGGGGCGGCGCTCCAGCAGTTGCGACGGCAGGCTCACCGGAATCTGCGGCAGCGCCGGAATATCCTTGCTCACCGCCAGGTTGAAGTTGGCCGGCGGCACACCGATCAGCACGGCAATTGCGTTTTCCAGCTGCGCCCGCTGCCAGATCAGGTCGATCATGCTGGCCTGGGTGCTTTTCAATTGGGTCTGGGCCTGGGCAATGGCATCCTTGCCCGAGACACCGGCGCGGTATTGGTTCTGAGTCATTTGCAGGGAGCGTTGGTAGGTATCCACCGTGGCTTGCAGCAAACGGGTCTGTTCGTCCATGACCCGCAGTTGCAGGTAATCCTGCACCAGCTCCGATTGCTGGCTCAGGCGCATCGCCGCGAGGTCCGCTGCGCTGGCTTCGGCGCTGGCTTCATTGGCTTCCAGGCCCCGGCGCAGTTTGCCCCAGATATCGGCTTCCCAGCTCACGCCCAGCTGGGTGTTCAGGGTGTCGCGGATACCGCTGCTGGAGCTGCTGAGGCTGGCGTTACTGCTGCCGGTACCCTGGCTGGCCCGGCTTTTCGAGGCACTCAGGTCAACCGTGGGGAAGAACGCCCCACGGGCACTGCGCACCTGCGAGGCGGCCTGGCGATAACGAGCCTCGGCCTGGGCCACGGTCTGGTTGGAGCTGTTGAGTTTTTCTACCAGCTCATTCAATTGTTTGTCGCCGTACAACTCCCACCAGGCGCCCCGGGCCAACGAGTCGCTGGGCGCGGCCTGGCGCCAGCCCTGGGCCTCTTTGTACTGGGCAGGCTCGGTCAATTCGGGGCGTTTGTAGTCCGGGCCGACGGCGCAGGCGCTGAGCATCACGCCGCACAGGGCCAGGCTCAGCAGCTTGGAGCCGCGAGTCATCGCCAGACGTTGCACGGTGGGAAACGTTGAGTCGGTCATAGCGCAGTGTCCAGGGCAGCATCGGTACGCACTCCGCGCCAACCGTTGAAACGGTGGCGCAGGCGGTCGAGATAAAGGTAAACCACAGGCGTGGTGTAGAGGGTCAGGATCTGGCTGAACACCAGCCCGCCGATAATCGTCAGGCCCAGGGGCTGGCGCATTTCCGCGCCTTCGGCGGTACTGAGCAGCAGCGGCACGGCGCCCAGAATCGCCGCCAGGGTGGTCATCAGGATCGGGCGCAGCCGCACGAGGCAGGCGGCGCGAATCGATTCCAGCGGGCTCATGCCGTCCTTGCGCTCCAGTTGCAGTGCAAGGTCGATCATCAGGATCGCGTTTTTCTTCACCACCCCGATCAGCAGGAACAGCCCCAACAGCGAGATCAGGCTGAATTCGCCCCCCAGCAGATAGATCGAGAGCAACGCGCCCACCCCCGCCGACGGCAAGGTCGACAGAATGGTCAGCGGGTGAATGTAGCTCTCGTACAGAACCCCCAATACCAGGTACACCGCCACCAGCGCACCGAGGATCATGAACGGCTGGCCTTTCTGAGTGGCGGCGAAGGCGTCGGCCGTACCGGCCATCTTCGCGATCACATCTTCGGGCAAGCCGACCTTGGCAATCGCTCGCTCGATAGCGGCCGTGCCCTGCTCCACCGTGACCCCGGGTGACATATCAAACGCAATGTTTTCCGAGGCGAACTGGCCTTCATGGCTGACCCGATCATCCGCCAGGCTGTTTTCATAGTGGGCGATGGCCGACAGCGGGACGCGTGCACCGGTGGACGTGATCACCTGCATCTGATTAAGGGTGATCGGATCCTGGGCGTACTTCGGATTGACCTCCATCACCACCTGGTACTGGTTGAGGCTGTCGTAGATGGTGGAAATCTGGCGCTGGCTGTAGGCGTTGTTGAGCACGGCGGTGACCATGTTCATATCAATGCCCAGGCGCTTGGCCTGGTCGCGGTCGACAATCAGCGTGACCTGGGCCGCACCACGCCCTTCACGGGCATCGATGGCGGTGAGTTCCGGCAGTTCGCGCAACGCGGCGACCACTTTCGGGTACCACAGGCGCAAGGCCGCCAGGTCGCCGCTTTGCAGGATGTAGGAATACTGCGAGGTGGTCTGGTCGCGGCCGCCACCAAATTGCAGGTCCTGGTCAGCCATCAACATCAGGCGCCCGCCCGGTACCAGAGGCACATTCTTGCGCATGCGCTCGATCACCGCCTGGGCAGAAATCTTGCGTTCGCTGATGGGCTTGAGCCGCACCAGCATCACCGCGTTATTGGTGCCGCTGTTGCCGCCAATAAAGCCTGCCACGCTCAACACGGCGGGATCCTGCAGGACTGCCTTGCGGAAGATTTCCATCTTCGGCTGCATGACACTGAATGACAGCCCGTCGTCGCCGCGCACAAAACCGATCAGTTGCCCGGTGTCCTGCTGGGGCATGAAGGTTTTCGGCACCACCACATACAGGGCGACGTTGACCCCGATGGTCACCAACAGGCTGAGCAGCGTCAGGCGCTTGTGACGCAGCACCCAGTCCAGGCTGCGGGCATAGCCGGCCACCATGCGGTCGTTGATTTTCTGGCTCCAGCGCTGCAAGCCTGTCTCCTGGCCTTTGACATGGGGCTTGAGCCAGCGGGCGCAGAGCATCGGGGTCAGGGTCAGGGACACCACCAGCGAGACGATGATCGCCGCCGCCAAGGTGATGGAAAACTCGCGGAACAGGCTGGTAACGATCCCGCCCATGAACAGGATCGAGAGGAACACCGCCACCAGCGAGACATTCATCGACAGCAGCGTGAAGCCGACTTCCTGCGCCCCCAGGTACGCCGCCTTCATCGGCGGCACGCCTTCGTCGATGTGCCGGGAAATGTTCTCCAGCACCACGATGGCATCGTCCACCACCAGACCGGTGGCGAGGATCAGTGCCATCAGCGACAGGTTGTTCAGGGAAAAGCCGAACAGGTACATCACCGCAAAGGTGCCCACCAGCGATACTGGCACCGCCAGGGTGGGAATCAGCGAGGCACGGAAGTTACCGAGGAACAGGTACACCACCAGGATCACCAGGGCCACGGCAATCAGCAACGTCATCTCGGCTTCGTGCAAGGTGGCGGTGATCACCGGCGAACGGTCCATGGCCAGGTTCAGCTTGACGCTGGACGGCAACACCGCCTGCAAGGCCGGCAGTTGCGCCTTGATCTGCTTCACCGTCTCGATGATGTTGGCACCGGACTGGCGGTTGATCACCAGCAGCACCGCCGAGTCGTTGTTGAAGAAGCCGCTGTTGTAGCGGTCCTCGACGCCATCGCTGATCTTCGCCACATCCCCCAGGCGCAGGGCCGCGCCATTCTGGTAGCGGATCAGCAGTGGTTCGTAGTCCTTGGCCTTTTCCAGCTGGTCGTTGGCCTGGATCTGCCAGTTGCGCTCACTGTCTTCCAGCGAGCCCTTGGGCCGGCGCACGTTGGCATTGGCGATGGTGTTACGCACATCGTCCAGGGCCACGCCGTACTGGTCGAGGGCCTTGGGTTCAAGTTCGATCCGCACGGCGGGCAAGGAGCTGCCGCCGATCTGCACTTCACCCACCCCCGGCACCTGGGACAGGCTCTGGGACAGGATAGTGGAGGCCAAGTCGTACAACTGGCCCTTGGGCAACACGTCCGACGTCAGGGACAGCACCATGATGGGCGCCTGGGACGGGTTGATCTTCTTGTAGGTGGGCATGCTGCGCATGCCACTGGGCAGCAGGTTACGGGAGGCGTTGATCGCCGCCTGCACTTCCCGCGCCGCGCCGTTGATGTCGCGATTGGAGTCGAACGCCAGGATCACCCGGGTCGAACCCTGGCTCGACGAACTGCTCATGGTGGTAATGCCGGCAATTGCGCCGAAAGAGCGCTCCAACGGCGTGGCCACCGTAGACGCCATCACCTCGGGGCTGGCGCCGGGCAAGCTGGCCGACACCACGATCACCGGGAAGTCGATCTGCGGCAAAGGCGAGACTGGCAGCAGGTTGAAGCTGACGCCGCCCAGCAGCATGATCGCCAGGCTCAGCAGCATGGTCGCTACCGGCCGGCGAATGAAAGGTCCGGACAGGTTCATGACTCAACCGGCTCCAGACGCGCGGGCTCTTTGCGCCAGCGCCGGCCAAGGCGGTCGAAATACAGGTAGATCACCGGAGTGGTAAACAGGGTCAACACCTGGCTCACCAGCAGCCCGCCAACCATCACCAGACCCAGGGGCTGACGCAGCTCCGCACCGGAACCGGTGGCGAGCATCAACGGCACCGCACCGAACAGCGCCGCCAGGGTAGTCATCAGGATCGGCCGGAAGCGCAACAGCGCCGCCTGGTAGATCGCGGTTTGCGGGTCCAGGCCCTGGTTGCGCTCAGCATCGAGGGCAAAGTCGATCATCATGATCGCGTTCTTCTTCACGATACCGATCAACAGGATGATGCCGATAATCGCGATCATCCCCAGGTCGTTGCCACTGAGCAGCAAGGCCAGCAAGGCACCCACCGCTGCCGAGGGCAAGGTCGAGAGAATGGTGATCGGGTGGATGTAGCTCTCATAGAGCACACCCAGCACGATGTACATGGTCACCACCGCCGCCAGGATCAGCAGCAAGGTACTCGACAGCGAAGCCTCGAACGCCTGGGCTGCACCCTGGAACTGAGTCTGCACGCCGACGGGCATGCCGATGTCCTTCTGGGCCTGGTTGATCAGTTCCACACCCTTGCCCAGCGCCACGCCGGGGGCCAGGTTGAACGACATCATCACCGCCGGGAACTGACCGATATGGGCGATCGCCAGCTGGGCCTGACGCTGTTCCACGTGGGCCAGGCTGGACAGCCGTACCTGGCCGCCGTCGGTGGTTTTCACATGGATCTGGTTCAGGGCGGCCGGGCCGAGGGTTTCCCCCGATTGGGCCTGCAGCACCACGCGGTACTGGCTGGCCTGGGTATAGATGGTGGAAATCTGCCGCTGGCCGAACGCGTCGTACAGCGCATCAGTGATGGTCGAGACCGACACGCCAAGGCGCGAAGCCGCGTCGCGGTCGATCACCAGGTACACCTGCAGGCCTTTGTCCTGCAGGTCACTGGCGACGTCGGAGAGTTCCGGCAGTTGACTGAGGGCGTGCACCAGCTTGTCACTCCACAGCGCCAGCAGCTCGGCGTCCGGCGAGGACATGCTGAACTGGTACTGGGTGCGGCTGACGCGGTCTTCAATGGTCAGGTCCTGCACCGGCTGCATGAACAGGCGGATACCCACCAGCTTGTCCAGCTGTGGTTGCAGGCGCGTGATGATCTGTGCCGCGCTGAGGTCCCGTTCGCCGTGGGGCTTGAGGTTGATCAGCAGGCGGCCGCTGTTGAGGGTGGCGTTATCACCGTCCACCCCGATGTAGGACGAAAGGCTCTCCACCGCAGGGTCTTCGAGGATGATCTTCGCCAGTTCCTGCTGGCGCTGGCTCATGGCCGCAAAGGAAATCGACTGCGGCGCTTCGGAAATGCCCTGGATCACGCCGGTGTCCTGCACCGGGAAGAAGCCCTTGGGCACGACCATGTACAACACCACGGTCAGGCCCAGGGTGGCGATGGCCACCAGCAAGGTCAGCGGCTGGTGCTTGAGCACCCACTGCAACTTGCGCCCGTAGGCTTCGATCAACCAGTCGATCCAGGCGCCGCTGGCCTTGTAGAAACGGCCCTGCTCTTCTTCCTTGGGTTCGCGCTTGAGCAAACGCGCGCACATCATTGGCGTCAGGGTCAGGGAGACCACCAGGGAAATCAGGATCGCCACCGCTAGGGTGATGGCGAATTCACGGAACAAGCGCCCCACCACGTCGGCCATGAACAGCAGCGGGATCAATACCGCAATCAGCGACAGGGTCAGGGAAATCAGGGTGAACCCGATCTGCTTGGCGCCCTTGAGCGCGGCCGCCATGGGCGTCTCGCCTTCCTCGATATAGCGGGAAATGTTCTCCAGCATCACGATGGCGTCGTCCACCACAAAACCGGTGGCGATGGTCAGGGCCATCAGCGTCAGGTTGTTGATGGAGAAACCGGCCAGGTACATCACGCCAAAGGTGCCCACCAGGGAAAGTGGCACGGCAATGGACGGGATGATGGTCGCGCTGAAGCGGCGCAGGAACAGGAACGTCACCATCACCACCAGGGCAATGGCGATCAGCAATTCGTGTTGTACGTCCTTGACCGAGGCCCGGATGGTCTGGGTCCGGTCAGTGAGCACCGTCACGTCCAGGCCGGCCGGCAGGTTGTCGGTGATGCTCGGCAACAATGCCTTGATCCGGTCCACCACTTCGATGACGTTGGCCCCGGGCTGGCGCTGAATGTTCAGCAAGACCGCCTGGTTTTCATTGGCCCAGGCCGCGAGGCGTTCGTTCTCGGCGCCGTCGACGATCTGCGCCACGTCCTTGAGTCGCAGCGGCGCGCCGTTGTTGTAGGCGAGGATCAGCTCGGCGTATTCCTTGGGCGAGACCAACTGGTCGTTGGCGTCGAGCATCGACACCCGCGTGGGGCCGTCAAAGTTACCCTTGGGCTGGTTGACGTTGGAGGCGGCGATCAGGGTGCGCACGTCCGACAGGTTCAGGCCGTTGGCCGCCAGGGCCTCGGGGTTGACCTTGATCCGCACCGCCTGGCGCTGGCCACCGGCGATGCTGACCATGCCGACGCCGCTGATCTGCGCGATTTTCTGCGCCATGCGCGTGTCGACCAGGTCGTTGAGCTTGGGCAGCAACATGGTCTTGGAGGTGATGGCCAGGGTCAGTACCGGGGTGTCCGCCGGGTTGACCTTGTTGTACACCGGCGGTGCCGGCAAGTCCTTGGGCAGCAGGTTGGTGGCGGCGTTGATCGCGGCCTGCACCTGTTGCTCGGCGACATCCATGTTGATGTCGAGGTTGAACCGCAGGGTCAGCACCGAGGCGCCGCCGGAGCTGGTGGACGCCATCTGGGTCAGGCCGGGCATTTGCCCGAACTGACGCTCCAGAGGCGCGGTCACCGCGCTGGTCATCACGTCCGGGCTGGCGCCGGGGTACAGGGTCATCACCCGGATGGTCGGGTAGTCCACCTGGGGCAAGGCCGAAACCGGCAACAGGCGATAAGCGATCGCCCCGGCCAGAACAATGGCCAGCATGCTCAGGGTAGTGGCTACCGGGCGAAGGATGAACAGCCGCGAGAGGTTCATGCGCCGCCCTTTTGCGCCTTGCCGGCATCAGCCGGGCCTTGCTGCGTCTTGGCTGCCGGCTGGCCCTGGAGGTGTTCGGTCGGCGTGGTCGGCACTTCAGTGCTGTCGTTGACCACTTCGATGTCGCTGCCGTCCTTCAGGCGGTCAGTGCCTTCCAGCACCACCCGGTCGCCGGCTGCCAAGCCTTGCTTGATCACGGTGTTGTCGCCGTCGGAGTCACCGATCACCAGCGGACGTACCTTGACCTTCTTGTCGCCATCGAGCACGTAGACGAAGGTGCCATTGTTGCCGAACTGAATCGCCGCCGATGGCGCCAGCACCACGTTATGCAGGGTGTCGGCCAGCAAGTGCACATTCACGAACTGGTTGGGGAACAGCGCCTGGTCCTTGTTATCGAACCGCGCCTTGAATTTCAGGGTGCCGGTGGTGACGTCGATCTGGTTGTCCAGGCTCTGCAGCACGCCGTTGGCTTTCAGGGCCACGTCGCCGCGGTCCCAGGCTTCTACCGGCAGCTTGTTGCCGGCGTGATAACGCGCCAGCACGGTTTCCAGGGTGTTTTCCGGCAGCGTGAAGACCACGCTGATGGGTTGGGTCTGGGTGATCACCGCCAGGAAGGTGGTGTCGTTGGCGGCGACGAGGTTGCCCACGTCCACCTGGCGCAGGCCGACACGCCCGGTAATCGGGGCGCGGATCTTGGTAAATTCGAGGTTGAGCTTGGCGTCATCCACCGCGCCCTGGTTGGTCTTGACCGTGCCCTGGTACTGCAACACCAGCGCTTCGGCGGTGTCCAGGGTCTGCTTGGCGATACTGTCTTGGGCATACAGGTCGCGATAACGTTGCACGTCGACCTGGGCGTTTTTCAGCTGGGCCTGGTTCTGCAGCAACGTGCCCTGGGCCTGGAGCAAGGCATTCTGGTAACTGCGCGGGTCGATTTCCGCCAGCAAGTCACCTGCCTTGACCATCTGCCCTTCTTCAAAGGCGATCTTGACCAGCTCTCCCCCTACCCGGCTGCGCACATTAATGGTGTTCAGTGCGGTGACCGTGCCCAGCGCCTTGTAGTACACCGGGAACTCACCCAGCACCGCGGGCGCCACACGCACCGGCACCGGGCCGGTAGAACCACCAAACCCCGGGCGCATCATGCCCGACTTGCCGGCATGCCCGGCGGGCTTCTTCTCGGCACTGTCTTTGTGGCTGCTGCCGGGCCAGAACTTCCAGCACAAGCCGGCAATGACCAGCAGCACGAGCAGGCCGAACAGCCAGCGGCGGGAGTGACGAGGGG
>NZ_JAAAFU010000042.1:50213-98854 GCF_019352905.1 Pseudomonas sp. Xaverov 83
ACTTTTAACTTCTGTGCTTAGTCCATTTGCTATCCGGCTAAGCATCTGAAGCACAAATAAAAACGGCCTGGACTAGGCCAGGCCGTAATACTGCATCACGCGTGTTACTGCAAAACGACAGTAATGCGTAGTAACAGTTACTTCAAAACAGCCAGGGCCGCTTCGTAGTTCGGCTCTTGGCCGATTTCGCTGACCAGTTCGCTGTGCAGCACGTTGTCGTTCTCGTCCAGTACCACGACGGCACGTGCGGTCAGGCCTTTGAGCGGGCCATCAGCAATCGCAACACCGTAGTCGACAGCAAAGGCTGCCTCACGGAAGTCCGACAGGTTCTTCACGTTTTCCAGGCCTTCCGCACCGCAGAAACGCGCCTGGGCAAATGGCAGGTCGGTGGAGATGCACAACACTACGGTGTTGTTCACGTCGTTGACCTGGGCGTTGAACTTGCGAACCGAAGTGGCGCAGGTCGGGGTATCAACGCTTGGGAAAATGTTCAGCACTTTGCGCTTGCCGGCGAAAGTCGCCAGGGTCGCGTCAGACAGGTCGCCGGCAGTCAGGGTGAAGTCTGGCGCCTTGGCGCCGACTTTCGGCAAATCGCCTTCGACCTGGACAGGGTTGCCTCGGAGGGTAACTTGAGCCATGAACGGAATCCTTCTAGTGGTGGTAGTGAAACGAATTTCAGGTGCCGAAGTTAAACACAAAGTTCGATGGGCACCTATGGGCGGACGCAAATTGTTATGGAGCGCCCACGCAATAAGCGCAGGCACTCCACAGGCCCTGGTGACATTTCTCAAGCGTCGCACCCGCGCTTCACGCATCGTTTCGCAATAAATTCTGCCAGGCAGTCCTCGGAACCGTAGCGTACTCGTGAACGACACAGCGAATGCCGTTGCAAGGACATCCATCAACGGCCGTAGTCTTCCTAACGCCGCCTGAAGGATGCCTCATGAGAATTGCTGATTTGCGCCCCGCTGCCAACATATCCATACACCACGCACTCTCCGTCCAGCCGCAGTCGGCTGCTCTGAAAAATCACGCATCGAGCGGGCTCGTCTCCCCGGTTCCTCCGCAGAGCGACGTGAATATTGTCAGCCTGGAAGACTCGAAAAACGCCAAAGCGATGGTAAAACAAGGCGATAGCGATATAGCAATCCAGTATGCCTTGGCCCTGGTGGATAAAGAGATAGCAGGAGACACTTCCGGACAGATAAACCAAATCTCGACGAGCCTCTCCAACATCCCGCATGCTTCCTCGTTTGGCACGGCATGGTCGGCCTTCAATCTCGCACTGACAGCAGAACCGTTTGCAACCTTTGCCAAAAACAACAAAATTGATACTTCGATGTTCGACTGGTATCCACCCGCATCGATGCGCTGCTTGGTTGATGGGAAAACAACCTTTGCAGACACCCTTCCTGGTTGGGAAGAAGCCGCCGCCAACCTTATAACCACAGCAAAATGGCTCTCACCAGACGGCGATACATTTCCGTTTTACGGCGAGAACAAAGTGCCTCTGGAGCTGCTCGGTAACTTTTACGGTCACGATCAGGGGCCCCGGGGGCCAAGGAAATTACCCTTGATCGGCGAAATACTGACGACCCGATCATTCCCGGCTCATTCAGATTCAAAAAATCGGCAACACCAAAACGTTATCGAACGCCAACAGCAAGCAACAGAAACCATCGGAGCTGAGCTCAGCGGGAAAATTTTGCCACCTATGCTGCCTGCTCAAACGGTAGCAACACAGGTTATTGAGGCGGATAAAGAAGTGGCGCAAATGAGCGCAACCGCGCTGCTGCTGCGAAGAAACGAAATACGACCTGCCGACGCAAGCCTAACGTCAGGCTACGTAATTACCCCCCCTGAGCGCTCCACTATCGGACAAACGATCAAAGCCTTTAACACAGCACTTCAGGCTGAGGAATTCCTGGATTTTGCGCGAAAAAAAAACGTCGATATTTCAACCGTGAACATTAGCCAGCCAGCGGGCGACCTGATGGTCCTTGACCTGCCAAACCGCGTTTTTCGCACGATCGCCACGGTCAACGATCAATCCGGATGGGCCCAGGTATCGTCCGAGATAAGGGCGCTGGCCAATCAACTGGGCAAGGGCACGAAGGAGCTCATGTCCTATAACCCGGATGGCTCCATCTCCGTCATCAAAGCGCTGAGTTTTTATGGTGAGCATCTCCCCGCCGACACCCTGAAAGACGCTCTCACACGCAGCACTGCGCTCTATCATAAAGGCTTCCCCGCCTTGAACCGGGATACCCCTCCTGCCGACGAGAGAGCGCGCGCGGTACAACAAGCACAGCTCGCCGCTATCCAGCAGCTCGAGAACGCAAGTACCGTTCAACCCGTCACGTCGGTGCTCGATAAAACGCCCGTCAACACCATCGACCCCGCAACCAGTATCGCCAACAGCCTGTTTTCCGCGGCACCCAGCGTGTATTCGGCGGTCGCTTCATGGCTGGGCTTCTACGTCCAACGCACCGCCCATGGTGCAGGGGACCTGGACATCAACCACCTGAGCATTGGCGTACTCAACCCGGAGAATCCCGGAGAGCGCAAAGACATCCCGCTTATGCAGTACGCCATGGACGCGTTGAGCAACAGTAAATCACTGAGCATCCCCGCAGGCGCCAAATTGTTCGACACCCGCCCTGACCTTCTGGCACGTACCGGGACGCCAGGATACGTCCCCGTCCCTATCGATATGAACGCACTGAAGAATGAGTTGCTCCGTTTACCGACGCAACTGGAGACGATTTACAAAACGGCCACCCACGGTTACTGGAGGCAGCCCGCCTTCACTGCGCCTGCGGTCTATAGCGGCAGCCGTCAGTCATTGGTCAGCCGCCTCCTGCAAGACAATCTGCAGCGAGCTGGCCTCAAGCAGCCTGGGCTGGATGCCGAACAACGCAAAACCGTAGACATGGTCGTAAAGCATTCTGAAGGATCGACTCGTGCTGCCCCTCAGGACCCAAGCAGTTCTCCAGCCACTGTCTATCGCCTTACAAACGGGCCCGAGAACGAGGACACGCCCAACCTACTGATTCATCGCGCCCTGGCAGGACCCAATCGCGAGATTCTCTTGCTGGTGGAACCCAGCGGCAAAATTACACCTTATGACTCCTGGGACGCCTTCGACCAAGCCGGCCACGTCAAGTCGGAGCTGACCGGCAATCCGTTCGATACCCAAGCCAGCATTATTATCGACGGTGAATTGGGCGACACGCTGTCCGTCAACCCATCTGCAGCGGATGCGCCGAGCCAGACTCAAGCAGCCGCTCAGCCGCCGGCCTGGGTAAATCAGGCCAACGACTCGCAACGCGTTGCCTTGCACCACCTGATGCTGGAGCTGGCGGGCTTCGTGCAGCGCAACAAAGGGCAGTCGTACGACTACGCAATAGACGACCTGCGCACATTTGCCCAAAAGCAATTCGACGCACAACTGCCCAGCCCCAGGTCGTACAACACCTCGCAGATTGAAATTGAATTGAAGCCGACAGACGGCTCGCTGTTTGCCGGTTGGGGAGGCGGTATCTCGGCGGGCGTCGGTACCGTCGAACGAGTCAGAATGAGCATGACCGACATGCTCCTGCGCAATCTGTCGGGGTTGCCGGACGGGCAGATCGACGTCTATTACAAGTCCGATGGCAAGCCAGGCACTGTGCGAATAACCGCGCTTGAGGGTGAAGGCGTCCTCAAGAAGAAGGTTCAAGACGCTGACATCGGCAAGAAATACCCGGAGTTTCTCAAGCAAGAGTTGCTCGACGACCCCACAAAAAAAGCTCAGCGTCTCTCGTTGTTTGCCCAGCAGGTACCTATCGAGCTGAAGCTCCAGGCCCTGAAACTGGCAACAACAGGCGCATTCGGCTTCGACACCACGGGGTTCCGGTACGTTGAGCAAATACTTGATCCAACGCCGGGCACAAAAACCGTCGACGGCAAGGAGATCGTTATCCGGCCCCTGGCCTTTACGCGCGAGCCGGGTACAACACCTGATGTTGTCAGCAACATGTACCTGATTGAACCCAAGGACAGCACCACCGGACCGCATATTCTGTATCGCCCGTTGAACACCACTGCGCAGTTGCTGCAGTTTCCAACCCGCCAGGCCTTGATGGAGGCCATTCAGAAACCGAACCAGTTGCAAAAAGATATCCTCGCCTGGCTACCGGACGACGCGACCCGGAAGATCTACAACAACAGCGGATTTAAAGAACCTCACATCCGGCGCTTTACCATGGGCGACGACTTTGCGCCGCTGTCGACGCCCGCACCGCCCGTCCTCACCACAGAAGGTCATGCTGCGACCCAGTTGCAGCAGGCGCTGAACTCGGGGCAATTGATTAATCGGTTGTACGAAGATAACGCGAATGGCCTGGCCAGCCTGGCCGATCAGCAATCGGTCTCGAATGCTGAAAATCGCTGGGCATCTGCCAAAAGGGGCGGACTGCTGGTGCTCAACAGCGTGCTGCCTGTTCTGCGCGGCCCCCTCGCCTATATCGGCATAGCGATGCAGGCACTGGGCATTGGCCAAGATATAAATGCCCTGGCCAGCAAAGACGGAAAGAACAAAGAGACGGCACTCGCCGATCTGTTGCTTAACCTGGCGACACTGTTTCTGCACTTTCGTACACCATCGCCTGGCAATGCCTCGGAAACAAACGCCTCCCAGGAGGTGACAAGTGGCAGGCTCCTGCCACCAGAAACGTCATCACCTACGCAACCAACGTATCCAATACAGCTGGGAGGGCCGGTCACCAAGGTCGATGCCATCGAAGGGGAAATTCAAACGTTCGTGGACACCTACGACGGCGCCGAGCGTATCAATATCTTCGGACATGGCGAAGAGCCAAAACCTGGCCAACCCACAAAAATCGTCGGCGAGAATGGTGCACTCTATTCAGCCCAGGAGATCTACGACAAGCTACTGGCCCGTGGGATCGACCTGAAAAAATACCGGAACATTCGCACCCTTTTCTGCTATTCGGCAGACGGTGGTACCCGGTCGTTCGCCAGCGACCTGCACACCATTACGGGCAAACCGGTTAAAGGTTTTGAGGGAACGGTAATTGCCAGCTACTCGGACAATAAATTCCCGGATGAAATATACGAAGACTTTTACGCCAGCTATAAAGCCGCGGATCAAAAAAATCTACCGATAAATGCTATTAAACAGCTTGCCAACAACGATCTGTATGAATACTACGCCACGCAAGATATCTTTCCTGTGGTGATTAAAGAGCACGGCGATCCGATCCGAGTCAATTATGGAACGGCAGCAAAACCTGTCTGGGTTGATATGCCCATCAACTATCGGCCTGTCCGTGTGGGGCCACCGAAGGGAAGCGAACCGGTCCGTCCGAGCGTGGTCCCCCCAAAAGTCGAAGTGCTGATGGGCAACTCCCGTACTATCGAAGACAATAACTCGGTGCTCTCAACCGAAAGCTTGACCGACTGCTCCGCCCTGGTGGTGTTGACTGACTTGAAAGACGGGGTCTATCAAAAACGGACGTTGATGCATTTAACCGGCAGCAGCCTGGAGTTCGGCTTGCCCAATGAAGATACCGCCCAACTGATGGACGACCTGGATCAGTCTCTGGCCAGTGGCGGCAAGGTGATATTTGTCGGCGGTGTGAACTCCTCGTCCCGATTTGGCATGGGGATGGTCGTGGGCCAGGAATACAACGGAAAAAAACCGCTTCTGGATATTCTTCAAAAGCCCGGCGTGGAGACTGTATTCGCAGGTTCCAGCGGTGTTGAGGTTAAACCGAACGGAACCTTCACGCTGGCAAAAGCCGGACCGGGTCTGTTCGACAGCACACTTTCCAAACAGGTGCTTGACTTCGCCGCATAAGCGGCGCTCCCGCAAGAGCTGGCTGTGCCAGCCCTTGCGGTCAACGTCATGTGGCCAGTGTAAACCCGCGCCGCAAATCTTCGATCAACGCCTCCACATCCTCCAGCCCCACATGCAGGCGTATCACCGGGTTCAATCCACGGTCGACGGCGCTCTGGCGATCCTGTGTGTCGGCCAGGGTGACCAGGCTTTCATAACCGCCCCAGGATGCGCCAAGGCCAAACAGCTGCAAACCGTCGATAAAGCGCTCGACGTAACCGGCATCCGCACTGCTGAGTTCAAACGACAGCAAACCATTGCTACCACTGAAATCACGCTTCCACAGCGCATGCCCTGGATGCTCGGGCAAGGCCGGATGAAACACCCGCTTGACCTGCGGTTGCCCCTGCAACCACTGGGCAATCTTCAGCGCCTGGCGCTCGTGCACGTCCAGCCGGGAAGCCAGGGTGCGCGCGCCGCGCAGGATCAGGTAGGCATCGTCGGCACTCACCGCATTGCCAAAGGTATCGCTCATTTTCGCCAGGGCCGGCCATGCCGCTTCGGTGGTGCAGACGCTGCCCATCATCACGTCGCTGTGGCCGCCAAGGTACTTGGTCAACGCCATGATCGAGATGTCGGCACCCAGCGCCAGCGGGCGATACAGGTACGCCGAGCCCCAGGTGTTGTCCACCGCCAGCAAAATGCCCCGCGGCTTGCACAGTGCGGCTAGTGCGGACAGGTCGCACAACTCATACAGCAGCGAACCGGGTACTTCGGCGTAGACCATTTTAGTGTTGGCCTGCAGGTGCGCTTCCAGGCCGCTGCCATCCGGGGTGAAGTAGCTGACTTCGATGCCGAATGGCTGCAGGAACTCCCGGGCCAGTTTGCGCACCGGTGAATAGACGGCATCGGTGATCAACACATGGTCGCCGGGCCGCAGGTAGGCCAGGAACGTCTGCGCCGCTGCGGCGAGCCCCGTGCCATACAACCGGGTGCGGTAGCCGCCTTCCAGTTCGGTGACCAGATCTTCCAGTGCAAACGCAGTGGGATTCCCGCGAGCGCCGTAGCTCAGGACCCGTTCACTGTCGCGCCGGGAGCGGGCGTCACGCATCTGGGCCAGGTTGTCGAACAGCACGGTGCTCAGGCGGGTGATCGGTATATTCACCGCCCGACCACCATTGCCACCTTCGGTACGCGCCGCGTGAATCAAGCGGGTACGCACGCGTGAAGCGGGCAACAACGGCTTGAGACTGGCGATTTCCGCTTCGCTCATCTGTGCCAACAGGCCGATTTCCCAAGCCAGGTATTGGCGGGCGGCGTCCTTGTTGCCGCTGTGGCGGTCATGGGTAAAGAACAAAAAGTCGATGCACTGATTGTCGGTAGGCGTCTGCGCGTCCTCGATCACCGGCAAACCTGCCGCCACCCATGCGGCATAGCCGCCGTCGAGCAAACGCACATCGTCGCCCAACTCCAGCGCAGCAAAAGCAGCCAACGCCGGATCATCCGCCAGCAGTACCAACGGGCGCGCACCGGCGGTCAACTGGGAACGGATCGACCAGCGCGAACCGGCAATCCGGCCCTTGCGATGGGTCATGCTCGGGCGCAGGTCCACCAGGTCCACGGCGTCGTCCTTCAGCGCATCGGCCAGCGCCTGCACCGAGATCAGCGGCAGCGCGTCAAAGGGCACGGCCTCTTTGACCTCCAGCGCCAATCCACTGTGGATGCCATCCTCCAGCACATAGGCCTCATGCCCCAACTGACGCAGCCAACTGGCAACAATCGGTGCACGTACACCATCACTGTCCAACAGCACCACCCGCGCCTGACGCACGCCGATGTACAGGTCGGTGGACTGGACCAACTGCCCGCCCGGCGTATGTTGCGCCCCTGGCAAACTGCCGGCGGCAAATTCTTCGGCGGTGCGCACATCACACAGGAACAGGCTGCGAGTCGGGTCCGCTGCCCATTGGCGAACCTGCTCCGCCTTGACACTGACCACCCCTGCCCGCTCCGCCAGTTGCCGGGCAGACTCGCGCTGTTGGCCCAGATCCGTCGAGACCTGATCGGCATAACGCCGGGCACTGCCATGCTCCAGTTTGAAATCCGCCAGGTACCAACCCTGGGTACCGTTTTCCAACGCATAAACCGGATTCTTCACACCGAGGTTGATCAACGTCTGCGCGCCGATAATGCTGCGGGTACGACCGGCGCAGTTGACCACGATCGGCGTGGTCTCATCCGGCACCAGGTCATGCACGCGGTAGCCCAGTTCACCGTTGGGGCAGCAGATGGAGCCTGGAATGGTCATCTTGCGGTATTCATCGAACGGTCGGCCGTCCAGCACCACCAGCGGCTCGCCCTTGGCTTGCCACTCCGCCAGTTGCTGCGCGGTGACGTGGGGCGTGTGGCTGGCTTCTTCCACCAACTCGCCAAAGGCTTTTGACGGCACATGCACCCCGGCAAACAGTTGCAGGCCAACTGCCTGCCAACCGTCCGCGCCGCCTTCCAGCACATGCACCTGGCCGTAGCCCAGCGTCTGCAAGCGCAGCGCCGTGCGCGCAGCCACGTCGCCGCCGTCCTGGTCGTAAATCACCAGGCGCACCTGAGGGTTGGGCGCCAGGCGCTGCACCTCCAGTTCCAGGCGGCTATAGGGCAGGTTTACCCCGTGGAACAGGTGCGCCTCGCCGTATTGGCCGTGCTCGCGTACGTCGAACAGGGCGATTTCCTGGCCGTCGAACAGCCATTGTTGCAATTGCCCGGGTGTGATGGTCTGGCTCATGGAAGTCCCGCAAAAAAAGGTGAGTTACTGCAAGGCCAACGAACGCTCGCCGGCGGCGACTTCACGTCCCTTGGCATAGGCCCGCTGGACCGCCGGGCGCGCCTTGATCCGCAGACGCCAGGCCTGGATGTTCGGGTAGTCCGTCAAGTCCTGGCCCTGGCGCAGGGGCTGGATCCACGGGAAGATCGCCATGTCGGCCACCGAGTACTCCCCCGCCACATACGGCACCTCGGCCAAGCGCTTCTCCAGCACCCGATACAGGCGCGTGGCTTCGGCGTTCAGCAGGTCGAGGGCGAAGGGAATCGGCTCCGGCGCCTTCTCCTTGAACAGCTGCAACTGGCTCAGGTACGGGGTGATATGTCCCACCTGCCAGAACAGCCACTCCTGGACTTTCTGGCGCTCGGCGGTGCCGCCGGGCGGCAGGAACCGCCCCGCTTTGTCCGCCAGATAATTCAGGATCGCCCCGGACTCGAACAGGCTCAGGGGTGCTTCAAGGCTGTGGTCGACAATCGCCGGAATCCGTCCATTTGCACTGATGCGCTGGAAGCTTTCCTGCTTCTGCGCGCCTTCGCGGATGTTGACCGGAATCAGGCGGTACTCCGCCTCCAGCTCTTCCAGCAGGATGCCGACTTTCAGGCCATTGCCCGTAGGCCAGTAATACAGATCAATCATAAAAAACCCTGGATGAACGCGAATCTAATTGTGGGAGCGGGCTTGCTCGCGAATGCGGTGGGTCAGAAACGCATTCATTGGCTGACACACCCCATTCGCGAGCGAGCCCGCTCCCACATTTGATGTGTGTAGTGCTCAGGAATAGGCCCGGATTGAAGGCGCCATCTGCGAGGCGTTGTAGTTGAGAATCCGGCCGTCGGCCTCAACGCCATAACGGCCATTGAGGGACTCCAGCGGCAAGCCGTACAGGTGAAAGTGCAAGGTCGCCTGCTCACCTTCAACACGAATCCCATGCAGGTCTTCACCGAGGAACGAGATAGAGGTGCCCGGCTGCACGACGACTTCTTTCTCAAGGGTCAGGGTGGTGAAGCCTTCCTCACGCCCTTCATCGTTGCGGCCATACACGTAATTGATTTCCTGGCCTTCAACGGCACTGATGATCGCCCAGGTTTCGTGGTTGTGCGCAATGGTGCTTTTGCCCGGCAGCAGCGAGTTCAGGTACAGGGTCGGCGTGTCGCCGTCGTCATTCAGGCGATAGCGGAACGCGGTGCTGCCCTGCCCCGGTACTGGTGCGGGGAATTCGTTGAAGTTGAACAGGTCCCGGCGCTCGGCCAGGGTTTCCAGCAGCCCTACAATTTCCACCAGGGCCGCGCGGTCTACGCCACGCTGGTTGATGACGCGGATCTGCTGCAGGAAGTCTTCGATAACGGCGGCACGGTTTGCGGTACTCATGACGAGGTTCCTCTTATTAGACAGACAGGGTGTAGCGGCTCAGGTTGGTCAACAGGTACGGATCGTTGGCGGTCGGTGGCCGGCGGCCGGGATCGCCCAAGGCATGGCGCAGGAATTCCTGGGTGCGTTCACTGGTGGGGCGCTGGAAGATCTGCTCGGCGCTGCCGTGCTCGACGATCACGCCGTTTTCGGTGAAGTAGACGATGTCGCTGATCTCTTCGGCGAAGCGCATTTCATGGGTCACCAGCACGCAGGTCATGCCCTCTTCGGTCAGCTCGCGAATCACCGTCAGCACTTCTCCGACGGTTTCCGGGTCCAGGGCCGAGGTCACTTCATCGAACAGGATCAGTTCCGGGCGCATGGCCAATGCCCGGGCAATCGCCACTCGCTGCTGCTGGCCGCCGGACAACTGGCCGGGATAGGCATCGGCCTTGTGTTCCATGCGCACTTTGGCCAACAGCGCCCGGGCGTCCTTCTCTGCCTCGGCGCGGTTACGGCCAAGCACCTTGCGCGGGGCGATCACCAGGTTTTCCAGCACGGACAGATGCGGGAACAGGTTGTATTGCTGGAACACAAACCCGACGCGCTTGCGCAACTCGATGCGCTGGGCTTCCTGGGTCAGCGTGTCGACCCGGGTTTCGCCCACGCGGATGGTGCCGCGCTGGGGCTGCAACAGCCCGGTGATGCAACGCAGGATGGTCGACTTGCCCGAGCCCGACGGGCCGATGATCGACACCGCCTGACCGCGATGCACGTCGAGGTCGATGCCCTTGAGCACCCGGTTGTCACCGAACGACAGCTGCAAGTCCCGCAGGCTGACCAGGGGTTCAATAGAAGGCATAACGGCGCTCCAGGCGTTGGGTCAAACGGGAAATCGGGTAGCAGTAGGCGAAGAACAGCACCAGCAGGCTCAGGTAGATCACCACGGTGAAGCCGGTCATGTTCACGGTGTTGCTGGCGATCTGTGCGGTGTCGATCACATCGTGCACGCCCACCAGCGAAGCCAGGGCGGTGCCCATGGTGACCACCGCGTAGAGGTTCATCCACGGCGGCAACATGCGCTTGAAGCACTGGGGCAGGATGATCGAGCGGAAGATCTGGCCACGGGTAAATGCCAGTGAGCGTGCCGCTTCCCACTGGGTGCTGGGGATCGAGCCGATGGCGCCGCGAAAAATTTCCGCCACGTTGGCGCTGGCCGGCAAGGCCAGGCCGATGGTCACCTTGACCCAGTCCGGGAACGATACGTAAGAGCTGCCGATATGGATCTCGAATGGGAACACGTAGGTGGTGAAATAGATCAGCACCAGCCACGGCGCGTTGCGGAAAATCTGCACCCAGATCCGCGCCGGCAACCGCAGCAGGCGCAACGGCGACAGGGCCAACGCGCCCACCATCAGCCCCAGCAGCGAACCGAGACCAATCGCCACCAGGCTGATCAGGATGTTCTGGCCGAAACCAGTCACCAGCGCCGGCGACCATTGCAGCAACGCCGACAGCACCGGGAATGAATCAATGGCCATAACCGGGCATCCTCAGGCGCGCTTCCAGCCAGCGCCCCACACAATTGACGGTAAAACTCAGCAAGCCGAAAAAGCTCAGGATCAGAATCATCAGTTCCAGCACGTTGTCGCTCTGGGTCCAGATCATGATCGAGGCGTAGGTGATATCGCCCACGGCGATGGCCGAGGCCACGGCGGTCATTTTCACCAGGTCGATCAGGTTGTTGATCAGCGACGGCAAGGCGAAGCGCAGGGCCAACGGCAACTGCACATTCCACAGCAACTGCCGGCTGCTGAAGGCCAGGGAACTGGCAGCTTCCAGGGTCACGGAAGGTACCGCCTCGATACCGGCGCGCAGGGCCTCAGCGTGGAACGCGCCCTTGTGCAGCGAGATCACGATCACCACCCAGGCAAACGGCGTCAGCGGGTTGGCCGCGCCGACGGCCTGGGTCAGCAGCATGTTCAACACCAGGAACGCGCAGTACAGCTGAACCAGCGTAGGCGTGTTGCGGGTGACTTCGATAAACACCCGCGCCGGCTTGGCCAGCCACGGGTTGCCTGAAGTCAGCAGTGTCGCCAGGCTGATCCCCGCCAGCAGGCTGCCGACGATGGTGAACAGGCACAACAGCACGGTGGTCAGCGCGCCCTGCTCCAGGGTGCCACGCTGATAGGCATCCAGCAGGAAGCTGTAGTTGAGGCCGATACCGGCGGCCCAGTGCACAAAAATCTCCAGCCAATGACTCATTCGACGCCCCGCAATTTGCCGCAGGCGACAGCAATACGGCGACCGGCCTCGGCCACGCTGTCGGTCGCGGTGGCGATGGACAGCCGAAACCACGGCGACAGGCCATAGGCACTCCCCGCTACACCGGCGACGCCCTCCTCCAACAGGTACGCGACGACATCACCATCATCGTTCAGCCGCTGACCGTCCGGGCGATAGCGGCCAAGCAAACCGGCGCAACGCACAAACACGAAAAAGCCGCCCTGGGGTTCGAGCACTTCCAGGCCGTCGACGGTGCCGAGGGCCATCATCAGCAGGTCCCGGCGCAGTTGATAGGCCGCTACCTGCTCGGCGAGGAAACCCAGCCCGCCGGTGAATGCGGCCAACGCGGCGGCTTGCCCGACAGAAGATGCGCCGGAGGTGGATTGCGACTGAACAACCGCCATTGCATTGGTCAAGGTCTGTGGCCCCGCGCCGAAACCGATGCGCCAGCCGGTCATGGCGTAGGTCTTGGACACGCCGCCTACCAGCAGGCAACGGTCCTGCAAATCCGGTGCGACGTTCAGCAGGCTCTGGGCCGGGCGGCCGTCGAAACGAATGTGTTCGTAGAGTTCATCCAGCAGCACCAGCACCTGGGGATGGCGACGCAGCACCTCAGCCAGCGCTTGCAGTTCAACCTCGCTGTACACGGCGCCGCTCGGGTTGCCCGGGCCGTTAAGGATCAGCCAGCGGGTGCGCTGATTGATGTGCTGCTCCAGTTGAGCCGGCAGCAGCTTGCAGCCCTGCTCCAGCCCGCACTCGATAAACACCGGTTCGCCACCGTTGAACCGCACGCTGTCAGGGAAAGACGGCCAGTACGGCGTCGGCACCAGCACTTGATCGCCGTCGTCGAGGGTGGCGGCGAAGGCGTTGAAGATGATCTGTTTCGCGCCGTTGGCGATCACGATGTTGGGCAGTGAATAGTCCAGGTGGTTTTCTTCGGCCAGCTTGCGCTGCACCGCGATGCGCAAGGCTTTCACACCGGGTGTCGGCGTGTATTTGGTGGCGCCCGCAGCGATGGCGGCGTAGGCGGCTTGTTTGATGTGCTCCGGGGTGTCGAAGTCTGGCTCACCGGTGGTCAGGTCCAGAATGTCGCGGCCCGCATCACGCAGTTCCGTGGCGCGGGATTTGGCCGCGGCGTTGGCCGACAGCGACACCCGCTGCACCCGCTTGGACAGGCGAACCGTCATGGCTGCACCTCCAGGACTTTGCCGGGGTTGAGCAGGTTTTTCGGGTCGAGGGCGCGTTTGATGCGGCGCATCAGGTCCAGTTCCACCGGGCTTTTGTAACGACCCAGCATGCCAACCTTGCGTTGGCCAATCCCGTGTTCGGCGCTGATGGAGCCGCCGTGGGCATGGGCGCTGTCGTGTACCAGCAAGCTCAATGCCGCGTAGTTGCGCATGTGCTCGTCCACCGTGGAACCCAGCGGATGGGCGACGTTGTAATGCAGGTTGCCGTCCCCCAGGTGCCCGAACGTGAAGTTGCGAACGCCGGGGAAATGCACCTGCAACAGCGCGTCGGTATGGGTAACGAAAGCGACGATTTGCGAGATCGGCACCGAGATATCGTGCTTCATATTGCGCCCGGCACGCTTCTGCGCTTCGCTCATGTTTTCCCGCAGCAGCCACAGCGCTTCGCTCTGCGCCAGGCTCTCGGCGATCAGTGCGTCGGCCAGCAGTGACTGTTCGAAGGCTTCACCGAGGACCGCTTCGAAGGCTTCGCGGGCGTGGGTTTCGCCGTGGTTGTCCGACAGCTCCAGCAAGGCAAACCAGGGTTGGCTGGCCTTGATGAACGGTTGCGGGCCTTCGGGAAACTGCTCGCGCAACAACGCCAGGCAATCGGCGCTGAGCAATTCGAATGCAGTGAGGTTTGCACCAAAACCGGCGCGTGCATGAGACAGGAACGCTACCGCCTGGGCCAGTTCATCAAAGGCCAGCAGCGCGGTGGCCTGGGCCTTGGGCAGCGGGAACAGCTTCAGGGTGGCGGCAGTGATAATGCCCAGGGTGCCTTCGCTGCCGATGTATAAATCCCGCAGGTCGTAGCCGGTGTTGTCCTTGCGCAGACCGCGCAGGCCATTCCAGATTTCGCCTTCGGCGGTGACTACTTCCAGGCCCAGGGTCAGCTCGCGAGTGTTGCCATAACGCAGCACCGCCGTGCCGCCGGCATTAGTGCCGAGGTTGCCGCCAATGGTGCAGCTGCCTTCGGCGCCGAGGCTAAGCGGAAACAGGCGACCGGCTTCACGGGCCACGTCCTGGATGTTTTGCAGGATGCAGCCGGCTTCGACGGTCAGGGTGTCGTTGTCGGTATCGATCACGCGCACCCGGTTCATGCGATCGAGCAACAGCAATACCGCGCGGCCGCTGGCGTCCGGCGTCGCGCCCGCCATCAGGCCGGTGTTGCCGCCCTGGACCACGATGGGCGCTTCCAGGGCCACACACGCACGTACCACGGCGGCGACTTCCTCGGTGTTGGCCGGGTGTACCACGGCGATCACCTGGCCGGTGTAGCGGCCCTGTTTGTCGGTGAGGTACTGGGGGGCATCTTCACTGCGCTGCACATGGGCGGCGCCGAGCAATTGCTGCAAGGTGGCGAATAGCGCTTCACTCATGGCTGTACTGCTCGTGCAAATCCCGCAGGGCTTGGGACGGGGCCATGCCGGTGCGTTCGCCGAGGGCGATCAACCAGCCGCTGCGATGCCAGTCACGCACGATAGCGTCGAGCCTGGCCTGGGTGTCGTGCTCGCCCTTGCGGATCCAGATCACGGATTTGGACGGGATCAAATCCCCCGGCAACGGGATTTCGTAGCCGGACCATTCAGCGTCGTCCAGCAGCGCGTGCATGGTCGGGCTGACGTGCACCGCCGCCACGCAGCCATTGCCGCGCAACGACAGCAGGGATTCGGACTGGCTGCGGAACGCCTTGATCTGCGCGCCATAGGTTTCCTGCAACGGCTTGATGAAGTTGCTGCCCTGGGACACGCACACCGGCTTGTCCTTGAGGTCGGCCCACTGGGTGATGCCGGCGCCTTTGCGGATCAACGCTGCGCCGCCGACTTCTTCATAGGGCGTGGGCACGTAGTCGAGAATTTCGGCGCGCTCGTCGGTGTACTGCATGTTGGCGATCAGCACGTCGACCTTGCCTTGTTGCAGGAACTGCACGCGGTTGGGCGCCAGTACCGAGACGGTCTTGGTCT
This sequence comes from Pseudomonas sp. Xaverov 83, assembly GCF_019352905.1. Classification (NCBI taxonomy): domain Bacteria; kingdom Pseudomonadati; phylum Pseudomonadota; class Gammaproteobacteria; order Pseudomonadales; family Pseudomonadaceae; genus Pseudomonas; species Pseudomonas sp. Xaverov 83. The sequence continues at coordinate 65,694 of NZ_JAAAFU010000042.1, forward strand.
CTACGCCCAGCGCCTGGCCTAGGCCCTTGGCCAGCTCGACGTTGTAGCCCAGGTGTTCGCCGGTCCTGGGGTCGAGGGTGCCAAACGGCGGACCGCTGAGAATCACGCCGACACTGATGGCATGGCGTTGCTGGATCTTGTCGAGGGTCGCATCGGCGTGGGCCAGGCTTGCGCACAGTGCCAGGCCCAAGGCAGTCAGGGTTCTCAATGTCATGTGTCAGGCGCCCTTGAACTGTTTCTGCAACTCCACCAGCGCCGGGGACGCCGGGGTGATGTGGTTGCGGGTCTGGGCGTCGATCAGCCAGCCGCTGCGATGCAGTTCCTTGATGATCGGGTCGAGTTTGGCCTGGGTGTCGTTCTCGCCGCGGCGAGTCCAGATCACCGACGGTGCCGGGTTCAGCTCGGGGCTGATGGCGCGGTAGTCCTTCCATTCGGCGCTGTCGTTGATCAGCGGGTTGATCAGGGTGGAGTCATGCACCGCCGCGACGCAGTTGTTGCCGCGCAGGGCCAGCAGGGATTCGGAGGAGCTCTTGAAGCCTTTGATCTGTGCGCCCAGCTCGGTCAGCGGCTTGACGTAGCTGCTACCCTGGGAGGTGCACACTGGCTGGCCCTTGAGGTCTTCCCAATGGGTGATTTTGCTGTCCTTGAGTACCGCTGCGGTGCCGCCGATCCTGTAGAACGGCGTTGGTACGAAGCCGAGGATTTCGCCGCGCTCGGCGGTCCATTCCATGTTGGCAATCAGCAGGTCGACCTTGCCCTGTTGCAGGAACTGCACGCGGTTGGCGGGCAATACCGGCACCAGTTGCACTTCGGCACCCAATTGACGACCCAGCTCGTTGGCCAGGTCGACGTTCAAGCCCTTGGGCTTTTGGGTGGTGGGATCGATGCCGCCAAACGGCCCGCCGGACAGCAGCACGCCGACCACCAGCACATGGCGCTGTTGGATCTTGTCCAGGGTCGCGTCGGCCTGAACCACCGCGCTGCCGCCCAGGGCGATCAATGCGCCCAGGACCACAGGCAACCTTCGTTTTACCGCCGCGCGCACAAAACCCATGGAACTCCCCTCATTAGCGATCGGCGTACCCCGACCTGATGTGGGGGCATGCTAGGGAGAGTGCCGGGGCAACGGAAATTCAAATATCTAATATCGTTATAACTTCCCGTATATGGACGACCTCACTTTTGGCCATATACTCGTAATCATTGGACTCTGTAAAAATTCGACGCGACAACACATAAATATATGTAATGTTTATCTTCACGCCCCTGATATAAAAAATGCCCTGGAATGGCCATGTCGACCCTCGATCTCGAACTGCTCCGCACCTTTATCGCCGTGGTCGACCACCACAGCTTCGCTGAAGCCGGCACCCATCTCGCCCGCACGCAATCTTCCGTCACCCAGCATATGCAGCGCCTCGAACAGCAAGTAGGCGTCAGCCTGTTTGAAAAACGTGGTCGGCAAAAGCAGCTGACAGAACCTGGGATGCAGTTGTTGCGGCATGCGCGGCAGATGCTGTCGTTGAATGACGATGCACTCAACTCCCTGCGGGAAAGCAGCCTCAGCGGTGTACTGCGCATCGGCTCGCCCCACGACATCGCCGACACCATCCTGCCGCCGATCCTCAGCCACATCGCCCGCTCGGCACCGCGCCTGCGCCTGGAAATCGACGTGGGCCGCAGCCCGTTCCTGATGGACGACTTGCACCGGGGCAAGGTCGACATGGTGATCTCCACCCGCGCCGATGCCAACCTGGAAGGCTTTGCGCTGCGCACCTCGCCGGTGTGGTGGATTTGTTCGGCGCAATACATTCACTCGCCGAGCGAACCGCTGCCGTTGATTCTGGTGGATGAGCCGAGCATCTATCGGCGCTATGCCCTGGAGGCGCTGGAGCGGGCGAACATTCCGTGGAGGCAGGCGTACCTGGCATCGAACCTGATCGGGATCAAGGCGGCCACCCGCGCAGGGCTCGGCGTGACCCCACGGAGCATGGAAATGCTCGGGCCGGACATGCGGGTATTGGGAGAGAACGACGGGCTGCCGAGGATGCCGGAGGTGACATATTACCTGTGGATCCGCCCGAACACGGCGAACCCGATTGCACGCAAGGCTTATGACCTGATCAGGGCCAGCCAGGGGCTGGCGCTGGGATGACGGTTATTGCTGGGTCAATTGGGTCCACAACGCGGGTGCGCCGGCGGACTTGGCGATCGCCTCAAGACGCGCCGCGTGTTCGGCCATGTCTTGCTCGCTGGCGCGAATAATCGTGGTGGGCTGACGATCCGCTGGCAGGCGGCGGATTTCCGAAGGACGGTTGCCCGAGCCTTCTGCCGAACCATTGCCGTCCGAAGCGTTACCGGCCAGGGACAGGCTGGTCTGGCCGCCGGTCATGGTCAGGTAGACGTCGGCGAGAATCTCGGAGTCGAGCAAGGCGCCGTGGAGTTCACGGCCGGAGTTGTCGACCCCATAGCGCTTGCACAAGGCATCGAGGCTGTTGCGCTGGCCCGGGTGACGCTCACGGGCCATCATCAAGGTGTCGAGGATCGAGCAGTGCCGGGTGATATCAGCCCGGTCGGTCGCGCCCATCAACGCGAATTCGTTGTTGATGAAGCCAACGTCGAACGCCGCGTTATGGATGATCAGCTGCGCGCCGTTGATGAACTCGAAGAACTCATCGGCCACTTCGGCAAACCGTGGCTTGCCCACCAGGAATTCGTTAGTGATGCCGTGGACGCCGATGGCGCCTTCATCACTTTCCCGATCCGGTTGCAGGTAGACGTGGAAGTGCCGGCCGGTGAGGCGACGGCCCATCAGTTCGACGCAGCCGATTTCAATGATCCGGTGGCCGTCGGTCACCGGCATGCCGGTGGTTTCGGTATCGAGTACAACAGATCGGATGGCCATCAGGGTTCAGCTCTCAACGGTTTGGTACATTTCAAGGGGCGGGATATTAGCACGACATGTCCTGAACGACCCAGGGCTGGCCAAATGAAGCCCATGTGCGACAGTTTTTAACAAGAATTAGCAAACCTTATAAAGTCTGCACTAGGTGCCGTTGATAGCCTGCGCACCCTCGACTTGCTGCAGACGCTAACCCATGACCTTGCGTAAATCGTTGCTACCCTTCGTTTTGCTGACCGGCGCCCTGAGCACCAACACCCAGGCCACCAGCTTCGTGATGACCACCGACGCCTTGGTCAGCCTGAGCATGAGCGCTACCAAAGGCACCAGTTCGTCCTTCAAGGATGACAAAGTGGTACTGGCCGCCAAGACCGACGCTGCCGCCTTTGTCGCCAGCGACGGAGTGATCAGGGGTGTTCAGCTGGAATCGGCGCTGGAACATATTCGCCTGGCGCTCAAGGACGAACACTACTCGGACGAGCAGTTGGCCAGGGCAATCCTCGTCATGTAAGGTCACAGCCGCCCCGACCTTCAGCGAGAGTAACAACAGGTGACCCCCAACCGCCGCGCCATCGCCTTGATCATTACCGTATTAATGATCGCGGGCTGCACATCTGCCCCCACTGGCACGCCCGATAAATCGCTTCCGCTGATCGTTGCACACCGTTCGGGCACCGCGGATTATCCGGAAAACACCTTGCCGGCCATCGACAACGCCTTGAAAAATGGCGTCGACATGATCTGGCTGACGGTTCAACTGAGCAGTGACGGCGTCCCCGTTCTCTATCGCCCTGCCGACCTGAGCGCGAATACGCAAGGCAGTGGGTCCGTCGCCAGACAAAGCCTGGAACAATTGCAGCAGTTGAATGCGGGGTGGAACTTCAAACTCACCGACACCCGCGGGCAGGTGGCCTATCCCTACCGCACGCACGCCGCTCCGGTGCCTTCATTGCAGCAAGCACTGGACAGGATTCCCGCTTCAATCCCCGTCATTCTCGATATGAAAGCCTTGCCTGCTGAAGCGCAGGCCAACGCCGTTGCCAGTGTGCTGAAACACAATCATGCGTGGGACCGGGTGCTGATCTACTCCACCGATGCCAGTTACCAAACCGCTTTCGCGCGCTTCCCTCAAGCTCGGCTATTTGAATCCCGGGACGACACACGAAACCGCCTGGCAGCCGTCGCCCTGGCACAGAGCTGCCGTCCGGTACCACACGCTGGCAGTTGGGTGGCGTTTGAGTATCAGCGAAAAGTCGAACTGGTGGAGACGTTCACCTTGGGCGAAGCACGCTCACCCGTGAATGCCAAGCTATGGACGCCACCGGCGATCAACTGCTTCCAGTCCAAGGGCAAGGTCAACATTCTGGCGATTGGAATCAACAGCGACGATGATTACCGGGCAGCAGCGTGCCTGAAGATCGACGCCGTGCTGGTGGATTCACCGCGGGCAATGCGGGATGTGAAGCAGCGGCTCGAATGGCCGCTGCATTGCAACTGATGGTCAGCTTTGCTTGTAGCCGCGCACTTCATCCACGCCGCGATTGGCCAGTTGGTCGGCCCGCTCGTTGCCGGGATGGCCTATGTGCCCGCGCACCCATTTCCAGGTGATGTTGTGGCGGTTGCATTGTTCATCGAGCAATTGCCACAGGTCGGCATTTTTTACCGGCTCCTTGGCGGCGGTTTTCCAGCCGCGCTTCTTCCAATTGACCATCCACTCGTTGATGCCCTTCATCACGTATTGGGAGTCGGTCACCAGCAACACGTCGCAACGACGCTTGAGCTCTTCCAGGCCGCGGATCGCCCCCATCAGCTCCATGCGATTGTTGGTGGTGTTGGCTTCGCCACCCCACAGCTCCTTCTCCACGCCCTTGCACACCAGCAAGGCGCCCCATCCGCCGGGGCCGGGATTGCCCTTGCAGGCGCCATCGGTGAAGAGTTCTACGGTATCGGTCATTTCACTGTCCATTAAAGCGGGATCCATCAAAGCGGGTTGCCGATAATCGACCGACAAGGGCCCGAGGTCGAGAGACTCGACCTGAAATCAAAAAAGGTTTTTTACTGTTCGCTCTGCTTGCGATTGACCTTGGCCATGGGCATCGGCACGAGCTTGCCCATTGGTTCGCGGCGTACCTGACGCACCGGGCGCAGGCCAACGACGATCTTGCGCGCCACCAACAAGTAGAAACCACCGCCAGACAATTGCCAGGCACCGGCCCTGCGTTCCCAGCCGGCCAGCCGGCCTTGCCACTTGGCAGACGCAAGCGGCGGACGATAGCACCCGAAGCGGCGTTTCTCCAGCGCAAAGCCCAGCAGGTTCAACCAATCGCCGACGCGCGACGGCGAGATGCAGCGCGCCTGGCGCAACCCGTCGTGGGCGAACACATGGCGCAAACCCCAACTGCTCCAGGGGTTGATGCCGATGATCAGCAAATGGCCACCTGGGCGCACACTGCTGGCGGCTTCGCGCAGCAAACCATGGGGCGACAGGCAGAAATCCAGGCCATGCTGCAACACCACCACGTCGGCCGCATGCTCGCTCAACGGCCAGGCCTGTTCCTCGCACACAATCTCGACACCCGGCAACGGCGCCCCCAGGCGCACATTGCGTTGTACCTGGGGCGCCGCCGGCGGGGTTTGTGCCGACGGGCCGTAATGCACCAGGTAGCCACCAAAGAACCGACCCAGCTCGTCTTCGAGCATGCGTCGTTCTTCATCCAGTAAAAATTGCCCGACAGGCCCGGACAGCCATTCACGGGCGGCACTGATCAGTGCCAGCCACTCGGGATCGGCCTGGGCGAACGCTTTATCAGTCATTGCATTCTCCAACGCGCCAAGAAGCTCTAAGATGCACCAATGTGTTCAGCTTGGCGAATCAAAGAATGATACAGATCAGTGCCCTGCCCGCCTTCACCGATAACTACATCTGGTTGTTACAGGATCAGCCGAACAAGCGCTGCGCGGTGGTCGATCCCGGTGATGCCGCGCCCGTGCTGGCCTGGCTCCAGCAGCATCAGGACTGGACCCTCAGCGATATCCTGGTGACTCACCATCACCACGATCATGTCGGCGGCGTCGCGCAACTGAAAAGTGTTTCAGGCGCCACGGTCTACGGCCCGGCGAACGAAAATATCCCGGCGCGGGACGTCGCACTCCAGGACAACGACCGCATCAACGTGCTGGGCTGGGACTTCGAGGTGTTTGCCGTGCCCGGGCACACCCTCGGCCATATCGCCTTTTATCACGAGGGCGTGCTGTTCTGTGGTGACACCCTCTTCGCCGCCGGTTGTGGCCGGCTGTTCGAAGGCACCCCGCAGCAAATGCACACCTCCCTGGAACGCCTGGCGGCACTGCCGGCCAACACGCTGGTGTACTGCACCCATGAATACACACAAAGTAACCTGAAGTTCGCCCAGGCCGTGGAACCGCAAAACGCGGATATCGCCGAACGGGTGGAGAACGTGCGGCAACTGCGGGCGAACGGCGAAATCACATTGCCTTCAACCCTGGCCCTGGAAAAACTCACTAACCCCTTTCTGCGGACCTCTGAAACATCCGTTAAAGAAAAAGCGGACGAACGGAATGGCCGGGATAACCAGGCCGGGAGTGAGGTATTTGCTAGCTTGAGGTCGTGGAAAGATACGTTCTAAGTGGAAGGATTCTGATACGTAATTTCTGAATGGTTGACCGGAACCAAAGCGCTTTCTAGAATCGCCCGACATTTTTGCCCGGAACTTACTTCCAGCCAATGTCGTCATCTATTCGTAAAACCAACCATTCAGACGCATTGACCCGCCTGGCTCAAGCCGTGGCGGTGGCTGTGTCCGCTACTCTGGCGGGCTGCCAATCGACCAATTTTGCCGCACAATCCACCGTGCAACCCAAGCCAAACCTTACCGCCAAGATCAAGCAAAAACCCATTTGGCTATCAGAGAAGCCAAGCCCGGAAGTGCCCCAGGATGTCTGGGAACGCATGCGCCGGGGCTTTCAATTGCAGGACGGGTTAGGCGTCAACCCGCGCATTGAACAGCAACGATTGTGGTTTGCCAGCAACCCATCCTTCCTTGAGAACGCCGGCGAACGCGGCAGCCTCTACATTCATTACATCGTCGAACGCCTTGAAGAGCGCAACATGCCCCTGGAGCTGGCGCTGCTGCCAGTGATTGAAAGTGCCTACAACCCAATGGCCTATTCCCGCAGCGATGCGGTGGGCCTGTGGCAGTTCGTTCCCGCCACCGGGCGCTACTTCAACCTGCGCCAGACCCGCGCCTACGACGGCCGCCGCGACATCACCGCCTCCACCACCGCCGCCCTGGACTACCTGACACGTCTGCATGACATGTTCAACGGTGACTGGCTGCTGGCGCTTGCGGCCTATAATGCGGGCGAAGGCACGGTCAGCCGGGCCATCGAACGTAACGAGAAGCTCGGCTTGCCGACGGACTACTGGAACCTGCCACTGCCCCAGGAAACCAAGGACTACGTGCCCAAGTTCCTGGCGCTGTCCCAGGTGGTGCTGGCCCCCGAGGCGTACGGTGTCAACCTGAACCCGATTGCCAACACGCCCTACTTTGAAGTGGTAGAAATCAAAACCAGCATGGACCTGTCACGGGTCGCCGCGCTGGCCGAGATCGACGAAGACGAACTGTTCCAGCTCAACCCGGCCTTGAAGCAGCGCACCACCCTGGACGGCCCGCAGCATTTGCTGGTGCCGACTTCCAAGGCGCAGTTGCTTGCCAGCAGCCTTTCGGCGATGAAGCCCGAAGAATTGCTGAGCATGCGTCCGAAAAAGCCGGTGTTCGACGACGTTGAGCACAAGGCCATTGCCGGTCGCACCCGCAACTACAAGGTGCGCAGCGGCGACAACCTGACGTTGATTGCCAAGGCCAACAAAGTCGATGTGCATGACCTGCAGCGCTGGAACAAGCTCAATGGCCAGGCGCTCAAGGTTGGCCAGACCCTGGTGATGCAGGACACCCGCAAGCTGGTGGCCAAGGCAGACAGCAAGAAGCCGGTGCAATACAAGGTCAAGAAAGGCGACTCGCTGTACATCGTTGCCAAGCGCTTCAACGTCGAGATGCAACATCTCAAGCGCTGGAACCCGCGCACTGGCCAGGCGTTGAAGCCGGGCCAGATGTTGGTGGTTTCCGGACCGCGCTAAGCAGCAAACACAAGGGGGAACTGGCAACAGTTCCCCCTTTGTTCTTCACCCCGCCAACCCACACCCAAGCCTGTAGTCTCCCTCCTGCGGCGCCAGCCTTTTTCCAATCGGAACAAGCTGTTACTGTACGGCTCATAAAGCCCAAGCCGCCTGGATCGGATCTCTGACTTGAAGCGTCCCCTCCTTCTACTAATAAGTCTGGCCTTGAGCTTTTCCGCGAACGCGACCATCACCGAGAGCCACGGTTATGCGCAGTTCGGCACGCTCAAGTACCCGGCCAAATTCACCCACTTCGACTGGGTAAACCCCGCAGCGCCCAAGGGCGGCACTTTGCGGGTCATGGCCTTTGGCACGTTCGACACCCTCAACCCTTACACCTTCAAGGGTTCCAGCCCGGTCTCTACCGCCAACTTCCTGCAATACGGGGTCAACGAGCTGAATGAGCCGTTGATGGTCGGTACGGGCCAGTACGCCCCTTCCGGCGATGAACCGACTTCCAGCTACGGCCTGATTGCCCAATCGGTGGAGTACAGCGAGGACCGCAGCTGGGTGGTGTTCAACCTGCGCCCCGAAGCGCGCTTCCACGATGGCAAGCCGATCACGGCCTACGACGTGGCGTTTTCCTATCGCACGCTGCTGACCGAAGGCCACCCGCAATACCGCACCAACCTGCAGGAAGTGGCCCGGGTCGACATTCTTAACCGGCACCGCATTCGCTTCGTGTTCAAGCGCGCCGGCAACCCGTTACTGATCCTGCGTCTGGGCGAGCTGCCAGTATTGCCCCAGCACTACTGGAAAAACCGTGACTTCAAGGCCACCACCTTCGAGCCCCCACTGGGCAGCGGACCTTACCGCATCACAAAGGTCTCGCCGGGACGGCAACTGGTGTTCGAACGGGTCAAGGATTACTGGGGCAAGGACCTGCCGGTCAACCGTGGTTTCTATAACTACGACAAGGTCGAGGTGGAGTTCTACCGCGACAGCGACGTGGCCTTCGAAGCCTTCAAGGCCGGCGAGTTCGATATCTATATCGAGCACCAGGCGAAGAACTGGGCCAACGGCTACAACTTCCCGGCGGTCAACCGGGGTGATGTGATCAAGGCGCAGATCGCCCACCAGATCCCGACCCAGAGCCAGGGCCTGTTCATGAACAGCCGGCGCCCGGCCTTCAGCCAGGCCAAGGTGCGTGAAGCCCTGGGCTTGATGTTCGATTTCGAGTGGACCAACCGCACCCTGTTCAGCGGCGCCTATAAACGCACCCTCAGCTATTACCCCAACAGCGAATTCTCTGCCACCGGCGTGCCCACCGGCCATGAGTGGCTGATGCTCTCACCCTATCGCGACCAACTGCCCGCCAACCTGTTTACCCAGGCCTTCAGCCTGCCCCAGACCGACGGGCGCGGCATCCCCCGGGACACCATGCGCCGCGCTCTCGCCTTGCTTGCCGAAGCGGGCTGGAAGCTGTCAGGGCAACGGTTGCTTAACAGTGACGGGCAGCCCCTGCGCCTGGAAATCCTGCTGGTGAATCCGAACCTGGAGCGCATCCTGCAACCCTATGTCGAAAACCTGACAAGCATCGGCGTCGATGCCCGCTTGCGCACGGTAGACCGCGCACAGTACAAACAACGCCTCGATCAGTTCGACTTCGACATGATTCTGATGACCCTCAACCAGACCCTCAGCCCCGGCCTTGAGCAGTGGCAGTACTTCCACTCCAGCCAGGTGGGGATCAAGGGCAGCAAGAATTACGCAGGCATCGCCAACCCGGTGGTCGACCATCTGCTGGACCAACTGCTGGCGGCGCAAACCCGTGAAGAACAATTGGCAGCCGGCCGGGCACTGGACCGCGTCCTGCTGTGGCAGCACTACAGTATTCCCAACTGGTACCTCAACTATCATCGCCTGGCGTACCGCAACCGGTTCGCCTTCGTCACCACGCCGCCCTACAGCCTGGGCCTGAGCGCATGGTGGCTGAAAGCTTCGGAGAAAGCCCAATGATGCCTTTGCGTACTGCGATCCTTGGCAGCCTGTTGTTGTGCGGCGCGGCCAATGCGGCCCCACAACATGCCCTGACCCTCTATAACGAACCACCCAAGTACCCCGCCGACTTCAAGCATGTCGACTATGTAAATCCCGACGCACCCAAGGGCGGTACCTTTCGCGAATCCAGCATGGGCGGCTTCGACAGCCTCAACCCGTTCATCAGCAAGGGCGTGCCGGCAGACAATATCGGGCTGATCTACGACACCCTTGCCCAGCAAAGCCTGGACGAACCCATCACCGAATACGGCCTGGTGGCCGGCAAGATCGAAAAGGCCCCGGACAACAGCTGGGTACGCTTCTACATTCGCCCCGAAGCGCGCTTTCACGACGGCCACCCGATCCGTGCCGAAGACGTGGTGTTCAGCTTCCAGACGCTGATGAAGGACGGCTCGCCGATCTACAAGACCTACTACGCCGACGTCGACGAAGTGGTCGCCGAGGACCCGCTGCGGGTGCTGTTCAAGTTCAAGCGCACCAACAACCGCGAACTGCCGCTGATCCTTGGGCAACTGACCGTGTTGCCCAAGCATTACTGGGAGGGCCGCGACTTCTCCAAGGGCAACCTGGAGATTCCGTTGGGCAGCGGCCCGTACAAGGTGGCGGAGGTCAAGGCCGGGCGTTCGGTCCGCTACGAGCGGGTCAAGGACTACTGGGCCAAGGACCTGCCGATCAACAAGGGTTTCTACAACTTCGATTACCGCGTCACCGATTACTATCGCGACAACACCGTGGCCCTCGAAGCCCTCAAGGCCGGGCAGTTCGATTACTGGCTGGAAATCAGCGCGAAAAACTGGGCCAACGCCTACAACACCCCCGCCGTTGCCCAGGGCCGCCTGATCAAGGAAGAAATTCCCAACGGCAACCCCACCGGGATGCAGGGCTTCGTGTTCAACACCCGCAAGCCGATGTTCCAGGACGTGCGGGTGCGCAAGGCCATTAGCCTGCTGCTGGACTTTGAATGGAGCAACAAGCAACTGTTCAACGGTGCCTACACCCGCAGCCGCAGCTATTTCGAAAACTCCGAGATGGCCGCCACCGGCCTGCCCGGCCCGGATGAGCTGGCGATTCTGGAACCGCTGCGGGACAAGATCCCGCCCCAGGTATTCACCGAAGCCTTCGAGCCCTCGAAGACCGACGCCAGCGGCATGATCCGCACCCAGCAGCGCGAGGCCTATCAGTTGCTGCAAGAGGCCGGCTGGAAGATCGTCGACGACAAGATGGTCGACAGCACAGGCAAACCGGTGACCATCGAGTTCCTGCTGGCCCAGACCGAGTTCGAACGCATCCTGTTGCCGTTCAAGCGCAACCTGGCAGACCTGGGGATCGACCTGGTGATCCGCCGGGTCGACATCTCGCAGTACATCAACCGCATCCGCTCCCGGGATTTCGACATGGTGGTGGGCAGCTTCCCGCAGTCCTCCTCGCCCGGTAACGAGCAGCGTGAGTACTGGAAATCATCCAGCGCCGACAAGCCCGGCAGCCGCAACTACATCGGCCTGAAAGACCCGGCCATCGACCAACTGGTGGAAGAGCTCATCGACTCCGACTCGCGCAAGAGCCTGGTGGCCCACGCCAAGGCCCTGGACCGTGTGCTGCAGTTCGGCTACTACGTGATTCCCAACTGGCACATCAAGACTTTCCGCGTGGCGTATTGGGACCACCTCGGCCATCCGAAGGTCTCACCACGCTATGACGTCGGCACCGCCACCTGGTGGAGCAAACCCGACGCGAAACCTGCGATAACCGTGGACACCAACCAGACTGCCGATCCGGCGAGCGGGGGCGACTGAGATGCTGGCCTATATTGTTCGTCGACTGCTGCTGATCATCCCGACGCTGTTCGGCATTTTGCTGATCAACTTTGTGATCATCCAGGCTGCGCCCGGTGGCCCGGTGGAACAGATGATCGCCAAGCTCGAAGGCTTTGAAGGTGCCACCAGCCGGATTGCCGGTGGCGGTGCCGAAGTCTCGGTGGCCGGCTCCAGCTATCGCGGCGCCCAGGGCCTGGACCCGGCGCTGGTGAAGGAAATCGAGAAAATGTACGGCTTCGACAAGTCGGCGCCGGAACGCTTGTGGATCATGATCAAGAACTACGCCAAGCTGGATTTTGGCGACAGCTTTTTCCGTGACGCCAAGGTCATCGACCTGATCAAGGAAAAGATGCCGGTGTCCATCTCCCTCGGGTTATGGAGCACCCTGATCATGTACCTGGTGTCGATCCCGCTGGGGATCGCCAAGGCTACGCGGCACGGCAGCCACTTCGACGTGTGGACCAGTTCGGCGATCATCGTCGGCTACGCGATCCCAGCGTTCCTGTTTGCGATCCTGCTGATCGTGGTGTTCGCCGGCGGCAGTTACTTCGATTGGTTTCCGTTACGCGGGCTCACCTCCAACAACTTTGACGAATTGAGCTGGGGCGGCAAGATCCTCGATTACTTCTGGCACCTCGCGCTGCCCGTGACCGCCCTGGTGATCGGCAACTTCGCCACCATGACCCTGCTCACCAAAAACAGCTTCCTCGACGAGATCAACAAGCAATACGTGGTCACCGCCAAGGCCAAGGGCCTGACCAATCACCGCGTGCTCTACGGCCACGTGTTTCGCAACGCGATGCTGCTGGTGATCGCCGGCTTCCCGTCGGCCTTTATCGGCATCTTCTTTACCGGCTCGTTGCTGGTGGAAGTGATCTTCTCCCTCGACGGCCTGGGCCTGATGAGCTTCGAAGCGGCGATCAACCGCGACTATCCGGTGGTGTTTGGCACGCTGTTTATCTTCACCCTGCTGGGGCTGGTGGTGAAACTGATCGGTGACCTCACCTACACCCTGGTCGATCCGCGTATCGACTTCGCCAGCCGGGAGCATTGAGATGAATCTATCCCCCCTCAATCGTCGCCGGTTCGAGCGTTTCAAGGCCAACAAGCGTGGCTGGTGGTCGCTATGGCTGTTCCTGATCCTGTTCGGCCTGAGCCTGGGTGCCGAGCTGATCGCCAACGACAAGCCGCTGGCGGTGCATTACGACGGCGACTGGTATTTCCCGGCGCTCAAGCGCTACCCCGAGACCACCTTCGGCGGCGAATTCCCGCTGGAAGCCAACTACAAGAGCCCGTATATCCAGGAGCTGCTCAAAGCCAAGGATGCCTGGACGTTGTGGGCGCCGATCCCGTTCAGCTACCAGAGCATCAACTACGACCTGAAAGTCCCGGCGCCCGCGCCGCCGTCACGGGACAACCTGCTGGGCACCGATGACCAGGGCCGCGATGTACTGGCACGGGTGATCTACGGGTTCAGGATTTCCGTGCTGTTTGCCCTGACGTTGACCGTACTCAGTTCGATCATCGGCGTGATCGCCGGGGCCTTGCAGGGTTTCTACGGTGGCTGGGTCGACCTGGCCGGCCAGCGCTTCCTGGAGATCTGGTCCGGCTTGCCGGTGCTGTACCTGCTGATCATCCTTGCCAGTTTTGTGCAGCCCAATTTCTGGTGGCTGCTGGGGATCATGCTGCTGTTTTCCTGGATGAGCCTGGTGGACGTGGTGCGCGCCGAATTCCTGCGCGGGCGTAATCTGGAATACGTGCGGGCGGCGCGGGCGCTGGGGATGCAGAACGGCGCGATCATGTTCCGCCATATCCTGCCCAACGCCATGGTCTCCACCATGACCTTCATGCCGTTCATCCTGACCGGCGCCATCGGCACCCTCACCGCCCTGGACTTCCTGGGCTTTGGCCTGCCGGCCGGCTCGCCGTCCCTGGGTGAGCTGGTGGCCCAGGGCAAATCCAACCTGCAGGCGCCGTGGCTGGGCATGAGTGCGTTTGCCGTGCTGGCGATCATGTTGAGTTTGCTGGTGTTTATCGGCGAGTCCGCTCGCGATGCCTTCGACCCGAGGAAATGAGATGAATCAGGACAATCTGATCGAAGTCCGCGACCTCTCCGTCGAGTTCGTCGTAGGCAACACCCACCAGCGTGTGGTGAACAACGTCAGCTTCGATATCAAGCGCGGCGAAACCCTGGCGCTGGTGGGCGAAAGCGGCTCGGGCAAGTCGGTCACGGCGCACTCGATCCTGCGCCTGCTGCCCTACCCGCTGGCACGACACCCGTCGGGGACGATCCAGTACGCCAACCACGATTTGCTGACCCTGAAAGAAAAGACCATCCGGCATATCCGCGGCAACCGGATTGCGATGATCTTCCAGGAGCCGATGACCTCGCTGAACCCGCTGCACTCCATCGAGAAGCAGATCAACGAAGTGCTCGGCCTGCATAAGGGCTTGACCGGCAAGGTCGCCACCAAACGCACCCTGGAGCTGCTGGAACTCGTAGGCATCCCCGAGCCCCACAAGCGTCTCAAGGCCCTGCCCCACGAGCTGTCCGGCGGCCAGCGCCAGCGGGTGATGATCGCCATGGCCCTGGCCAATGAGCCGGAGCTGCTGATTGCCGACGAACCGACCACGGCGCTCGACGTCACCGTACAGTTGAAGATCCTGGAGCTGCTCAAAGAGTTGCAGGCGCGCCTGGGCATGGCCTTGCTCTTGATCAGTCATGACCTGAACCTGGTCAGGCGCATTGCCCACCGGGTATGTGTGATGCAAAAAGGCTGCATCGTCGAACAGGCCGAATGCGAAACCCTGTTCCAGTCGCCGCAGCATCCGTACACCCAGGAGCTGCTGGCAGCCGAGCCCAGCGGCGGCCCTGCCACCAATGAAATTGGCCCTCCGCTGCTCGAAGTCGACGACCTGAAGGTCTGGTTCCCGATCAAAAAAGGCTTCCTGCGCAATACCGTCGATTACGTCAAGGCAGTGGACGGCATCAACTTCAGCCTGCCCCAGGGCCAGACCCTTGGCATCGTCGGTGAAAGTGGTTCGGGCAAGTCCACTTTAGGCCTGGCGATTTTGCGGCTGATTGCGAGCAAGGGTGGCATTCGCTTCGAAGGTCATCAGATGGACAAACTCAGCCAGCAGCAGGTGCGCCCGCTGCGCCGGGAAATGCAGGTGGTGTTCCAGGACCCGTTTGGCAGCCTGAGCCCGCGCATGTGCGTGAGCGAAATCGTCGGCGAAGGCCTGCGCATCCACAAGATGGGGACTGCCGCCGAGCAGGAAGCGGCGATTATCGCCGCGCTCAAGGAAGTAGGCCTGGACCCGGAAACCCGCAATCGCTACCCCCACGAGTTTTCCGGCGGCCAACGCCAGCGCATCGCTATTGCCCGCGCGTTGGTGCTCAAGCCACGTCTGATTTTGCTGGATGAACCGACCTCGGCCCTCGACCGGACCGTGCAACGCCAGGTGGTGGAACTGCTGCGCAACCTGCAGGCCAAGTACAACCTGACCTACCTGTTCATCAGCCACGACCTCGCCGTGGTCAAGGCCTTGAGTCACCAGTTGATGGTGGTCAAGCACGGGCAGGCGGTGGAGCAAGGGGATGCACCTGCGATCTTCGCCAACCCCCAGCATGCCTACACCCGGCAACTGCTCGAGGCAGCGTTCCTGGTGCCCGGCCCCTAGCAGTAGAACCACCGTAGCAGCTGTCGAGCCCCAGCGAGGCTGCGTCAGGCGCGCCTCGGTGCAATGTCAGGCTCGATAACAGCGGTGCGACTAACGCAGCCTCGCTGGGGCTCGACAGCTGCTACGCCATTGGGTGTCAGAAATCGGTAGAGGCCGACAACTCACGCCAGGCGGCGGTCTCTTCCTTGACGTAGGCCAGCTTGGCCTCGATCGCCTGCAACGTGTCGGTGCCCAAGGCCAGGCGCATCGGTGGATGCGGCGCTTCCACCAATTTGATCATGGCCACAGCCAGCAGCTCCGGATTACCCGGTTGCTGCTGGTTGTAGACCTTGGCCAGCTTGCGCACCTCGCCGGAGGTGGCGGCATAATCGTCGATGATCAAGGGCGACTCCACCAAGGAGTTGCCGTCCAGGAAATCGGTACGGAAATAACCCGGCTCCACCACCGTCACCTTGACGCCCAAGGGGGCGAGTTCTGCGTGCAGCGCCTCGCTCAAACCTTCAACGGCAAACTTGGTCGAGCAATACGTGCCGAATCCCGCCCCCGAACGGAAGCCGCCTACCGACGAAATATTGATCACATGCCCACTGCGCGCCTGGCGCATGAACGGCAATACACCCCGTGTGACATTGAGCAGGCCGAAGACATTGGTTTCGTACAAGCGGCGAACCTCATCGGCAGACGCCTCCTCCACCGCACCCAGTAAGCCAAAACCGGCATTGTTGACCAACACATCGATGCGCCCGAAGTGCTCGACGGCGGCGCGGGCAACGTCGGCGGCCTGGGTTTCGTCGGTCACATCCAACTGCACGGCCAGCAGGCCAGGTTGGGCGCCGAAACGCTCGATGACTGTCTGGGCATTACGGGCCGTTGCCACCACTGCATCGCCGTGGGCCAGTGCCGCTGCGACGATTTTCGCGCCGATGCCTCGGGAAGCCCCGGTTACCAACCAAACACGCTTGAAGGAATGTGCCGTTGTCATGATCCGTACCTGATGGAGTGAAAGTGAAGTAAAGGTACGCCGTGGCATTAGCCGGAAAAATCGTCTCGTGCTACAAGCACTATGAAACTCTCTTTCATAATGGTCCGTGAATGAACCTTGATCCCTTCAATGGCTTGACCGAGTTCCTCGCAGTGGCTGAGCTTAAAAACTTCACTCAAGCCGCCGCGCGCCTGGGGGTTACGCCGACGGCGGTCAGCCATGCGGTAAAAACTCTGGAGAAGCGCACGGGTGTAGTGCTGTTCCAACGCACCACGCGCCGGGTGGCGCTGACTGAGGCTGGAATGACGCTTTACAGCCGCCTGCGCCCCGCCGCCGGAGAAATCGACGACGCGCTGGCGGCCCTCAGTGGCTACCGCGACCGCCCCATGGGCACCTTGCGCCTGACGGTGCCGAGGTTGTCGGGCAAGCTGCTGATCGAGCCGTTGATTCCACGCTTTCGTGAGGCGTTTCCGGATGTGGTGCTCGATATTTCCCTGGACGATGCCGCCGTGGATCTGGTGACCCAGGGCTTCGACGCCGGTATTCGCCTGGGGGAATCCATCGACAAGGATATGGTCGCCGTACGCCTGACACCGGACTTGAAGTGGTCAGTGGTGGGCTCTCCCGACTACTTCGCCAAGGCCGGCAAGCCGACAACGCCGGAAGAGCTCACCGCCCATGAAACTATCGGCTATCGCTTCCTGACGTCGGGCATGGCCCACCGCTGGGAATTCGAGCGGGCGGGCCGGGAATTCACGGTCGGCGTTCAAGGCGGGCTGATCGTCAATGACCGCAACCTGATGATCGCCGCCGCGCGCGCCGGCCAGGGCCTGGCGTACGTGAGTGATTTCGAGGTCATGGAGGACCTGGCTTCAGGCGCACTGGAACCCGTGCTGCAATCTTTCGTACCGCCAAGCAGCGGGCTGTACCTGTATTTCCCCGCCCGAACCCAGAGCCAACCGAAACTGCGGGCCTTTATCGACCTGGCCACCGCGTGGATTGCCAAGAAGCGTGGGCTCTGACAACGCCGCAAAAGCAAACCAATATCATTTGCGCAGCGCCCGGCCCTTTGGTTTAATCGCGACCAATTCTTATTTACGCCAAGGCTTCTACGCCACATGGATACTGTGTCGACCTCGCCCACCTCATTCAGCGACCTCTACGGCAATCACCATTCCTGGCTGCTGGGGCTGCTGCGCAGGCGCCTGAGCAATCGCTGGGATGCGGCGGACCTGGCCCACGACACGTTTATCCGGGTGCTCAAGCGTCCGCCTGCCGACACCGATGAGACGCGGGAGCGCTCCTACTTGGCCACCATCGCCCGGGGGCTGTGCATCGATCACTGGCGCCGGCGCCAACTGGAACAGGCGTGGCTGCAAAGCCTCGCGGATCGGCCGCAAGCCCTGCAACCTTCGCCGGAGCAACGGGCGATCATCGTCGAAACCCTCTACGAAGTGGACGCCATGCTCGCCCGACTGCCCCACAAGGTGCGCGAAGCGTTTTTACTGGCACAGTTGCACGGCATGCCCTACAAGCAGATCGGTGAGCAACTCGGGGTGGGCGAACGGATGGTGAAAAAATACCTGGCCCAGGCGCTGCTGCATTGCGCGGTGCTCGAAGCGGAACTGGACGGGATGCTCGTGGAGTGACCAGCCCCGGAAAACTCAGCCATGTCAGCCTGGAACAGGCGGCCCAGTGGTATGTACGCCTGCAGGATCAGCCCGAGGCTGCCCAGCACTGGCAGGCATGGCTGCGACAAAGTCCGGAACACCAGGCCGCCTGGGGTTATGTAGAGCGGGTCAGCCAACGCTTTGCCCCGTTGGCCGAGCAATCCCACAGCGCCAGCCGTGCGTTGCGCAGCTCTCGGCGCCAGACGCTCAAGACCCTGCTGGTGTTGTGTGCCGGCTCAACGCTGGCCTGGGGCACCTGGCGCAACACCGCCCTGCCCCGGCTGGTGGGCGGCTGGAATGCCGACTACGCCACCGCTGGAGGTGAAACCCGCGAAGCGCTGCTGGACGATGGCAGTCGCCTGTGGCTGAACGCCTCGAGCGCCCTGGATATACGTTTTGACCGGGTCCAGCGCTTGCTGCACCTGCGTTTCGGCGAAGTGCTGATTGAGACCGCCAAGGACCCGACCCGCCCGTTCCTGGTGGAGACTCAACAAGGTCGCCTGCGGGCACTCGGCACCCGCTTCAGCGTGGTGCAGGACGGCGACAGCACCTTGCTCAATGTGTTTGAAGGCCGGGTTGAAGTGCGCACTGCCACGAGCCATCAGGTACAGATCATCGAGGCCGGGAAACAAGTGGCCTTCACCCGCGACGGGCTCAACCTTAATTCACCCGCATCCGCCACCCGTGAGGCCTGGAGCCGTGGCGTGTTGCTGGCCGACAACCTGCCGCTTGGCGAACTGATCGCCGAACTCAACCGTTTTCGCTCCGGCCACCTGGGTTGTGATCCAGCCGTGGCGCAACTGCCGGTGATGGGCTCGTTCCCCCTCAAAGACAGCGACCACGCACTGCGCCTGCTACAGGCCGCGCTGCCGATTCAGGTCGACACACTCATGCCGTGGTGGGTCACGGTCAGGCCCAAACACCCAAGCGCATAAAAACTTTCAGCCGTCAGTTCCCTTTTCCAAAACTCGTTCGGTTAACCCAGCAGATGCTTTCAATTCGCCGATCGATTTGATCCAAAGGGAATGTTCATGTCGCTACACCCCGGCCAGCGGTTTGCAACGGCTGTTGCAAGGCAGCGGCCTGCAGGCCGTGCCCCAGGGCAACAACGGCTACGTGCTGGAGTTGATTCCGGTCAACACCGGCGCCCTGGAACTGGGCGCCACCACCATCACCGGCGAAGGCCTGGGCGCCACCACCGAAGACACTCACTCCTACACCACCGGCGCCATGGCTTCGGCCACCGGCCTGGCGCTGTCGATGCGCGAGACACCGCAATCGGTGACGGTCATCACCCGCCAGCAAATGGATGACCAGGGTTCCACCAGCATCGCCGACACCCTGCGTCGTGCGCCCGGCGTGAGCGTGCAGAACTACGACAGCGAGCGCTGGGAGTTTTCCAGCCGCGGCCTGCCGATCACCAACTTCCAGTACGACGGGGTCAACTCCACCTACGACGGCGTGTATGACTACGGCACCACCAGCACCGACATGGCGGTGTATGACCGCCTGGAAATCATCAAGGGTTCGGCCGGCCTGATGTCCGGTTCGGGCGACCCCTCGGCCACGGTCAACCTGATTCGCAAAAAGCCCACCCGGGATTTCAAGGCCTCGGTCACCCAGACGTTCGGCTCGTGGGACAACTACCGCACCGAAGGCGATATTTCCGGGCCGCTGACCGACTCCGGCAATGTGCGCGGGCGTTTCGTCGGTGTGTATCAGGACCGCCAGTCGTACCTGGACCACTACCAGAACACCAAGGACATCGCCTACGGCATCCTCGAGGCCGACTTGACGCCCGACACCCTGCTGACCTTCGGCATCGACCAGCAGGACACCCGCTCCCGCGGCGCCAGCTGGACCGGTTTCCCGATGTACTTCAGCAACGGTTCGCGCACCGATTTCTCGCGCTCGTTTAACCCGGCTGCCGACTGGAGCCGCCGCGACTTCCAGAACCAGACCCTGTTTGCCTCGGTGGAACAAAAGCTGGCGAACGACTGGTCGCTGAAAGTCAGCCTCGACCGCAAGCGCAGCCAGCACGACACCCTGCTCGCCTCCGCCAGCGGCGGCAACCCGGACCCGGTCACGGGCGACGGGATGTACATGTTCATGGGCAAGTACAAGGGTGACCAGGTGCAAAACACCCTGGACATCAACCTCAATGGCCCCTTCAGCCTGTTCGGGCGCGAGCATGAATTGATCATGGGCTTCATGGCCACCCGCTCCAAACAGGACGTGCCGGTGTACGGCTCGATCTACCCACCCGTGGGTGGCAGCATTTACGACTGGCGCGGCGAATACCCGAAGCCTGACATTCCCCGCAGCGGCCAGAACGACATCGTGCAACGCCAGACCGGCGCGTACCTGGCCACGCGCTTGAAACCCACCGATGACTTGTCGGTGATCCTGGGTACCCGCGTCAGCAACTTCAGCGGCACCGACAACACCGACTTCTACGACCCGACCAAGGCCGACAACCGTCTCACCTACCGCCAGACGGGCGTCGTCACGCCCTATGCCGGCATCGTCTACGACCTGAATGACATCTGGTCGGTGTACACCAGCTACACCAAGATCTACAAGCCGCAGAACAGCAAGGACGCCGACCGCAAGTTGCTCGATCCGATTGAAGGTGACACCTACGAAGCCGGGCTCAAGGCAGCGTTTTTCGACGGCCGCCTGAACGCCAGTTTTGCCGCATTCCGCATCGAACAGGACAACGTCGCACAGTACGTTTCCGGGTTTGAGACCGACTCGGTGTATCGCCCGATTGCCGGCGCCACCACCAAGGGCTTTGAAGTCGAACTGGCCGGTGAAGTGCTGGACGGCTGGAACGTCTCGGCGGGCTACACCTACCAGCACAGCCGTGACGCCAACGGCGATTACGTCTATGGCTCCGTGCTGCAAACCACCACGCCGCAGCAAGTGGTGCGGCTGTTCAACACCTATCGGCTGCCCGGCGCTCTGGAAAACCTGACCGTGGGTGGCGGCGTGAATTGGCAGAGCGAGTTCTTCGGCAATGTGTTCCAGCCCGATCCCAATGACTCGGTGAATTTCGGCCACAACTCACGCATCACTCAGGACAGCTACTTCCTGGTGGACGTGATGGCGCGCTACCGCTTCAACGAGCACCTGAGCACCACGTTGAACGTGAAGAACCTGTTCGACAAAAAGTACTACACCGGCCTGGGCAACTTCGGCACCGGTTTCTACGGCGAGCCGCGCAGCCTGCAATTGGCGACCCGCTGGGATTTTTGAGCCCAAACGCCAGACTGCCGTAGCGCCTGCACCGGCAGTCGACTCGGGCTACATCCCATCAGGAAGGTACGTCTTTTGTTCTTGCCCGGCCCATCCGACGATGCAGGCTCCGGTCGCCCATAGCACGTGGGCGACCTTGCACAGAGCCTGAACGCCATGGATGACTTACCCTTTCTGTCCCACCTGTTGAAGAACATCTCGCCCTCCGCCCTGGAACTGATCAAGCGCCAGGCATTGCGCCTCAAGGATGACCAAGCGCTGATTGCCGAGCTGATCGCCGGGTTGATCAGCCTGGTTGCCCAGGGCACCGCACCGGCCACCGAACCCATTCTGGTCAGCGTGCCCGAAAACACCATGCTCGGTCAGTGGGCGCGCCTCTTCTGCGATGCCATCGGCCGCCCAGCCTTTCGTGAGTGGGCCTCACGCCATGACCTGGAACTGGCAAGCCTGGTGTTTCGGGGCGGCGATTTGCAGGCCTATATCCTGGAAGGCACGGTCAAAACACCGTACACCTTCACCCTGGACAAAGACTCGGACTGGTGGCGTGTCGCGAATCCGATCCTGGAGGTGGTGCAGATTATCGACACGGTCAACGCCGGCTTGCCGTTCATGGAAAACCCCGTCGAGCCTCATTCGCGAAAATTGCCGCTGAACCTGGTATTGCCGTTCTACGGCTACCCGGTACCGACCAATCATTTGCAGGCCCAGGTGATTCTCGAAGAGATCCACACCCTTGACACGCTGCCCGGTGTCGATGAAAGCGGTCGCCTCAAATCAACCCTGCGCAAGCGCCTGACCGAGGAGCAGCGGGATTACCAGCAACTGGCCGACGCGCTGCAGACGCTCCTGGGGCAAAGCACAAACGGCAGCCCGCCTTTCGATTGGCTCCAGCTCTACCTGCAACGATGCAGCCTGGACTCGGACTCGATGCTGTCGAGCACGTTAAAGTACGCGGCACAGCTGCTTGACGCCGTGACGCAAGGGGAAGAATTCGCGAGCCTCAACCTGTCGAGTGAAGGCGCAGTAACCACCTACCGCTACTCCGTCGACCAAAAAGCAGTGATTGCCGTGATCGACGACCGAGAGGTCAACAGCTCGCCCCTGGATCGCTCCAATAACTCGCCGCTGAACCAGCAATGGGACGAACTCGAACGCCTGGCCAATCTCGCCCATACCGACGTATTGCCGGACGCCAGCCTCACCCTGGCCGCGCTGATGACGGTATATCGGCTGCCCCGGCCCGCCAGCGCAGAGGAAGCCCTGGCTCTGATCGAACAGCTACGCGCCACCACGGCTGCCACGTTTCCTTATGTCAGCTCGGCGGCGCACTCATTGATGGCCGTCAGCAAACACACGCGGCATATCGCGGTGCTCAACGACCGCTACACCATGCGGGCAGCACTCAAGTCGATCACCCTCGATACACAGCTCAACAGCACCCTGGACATGACCTTCAACCTGGCCCTGGGCTCACCCTTTTTCGGGTTGATCGACAAAGGCGCGCAATTGCTCGCCGGCCTGCGCCAGGAAGCGGCCTTTCAACGCGTGAGCGCCAGCCGCCAGTTCGACCTTGCCCGGGTATACGTACTGAACGCGGACGGCGACCTCAGTGGCTACGCGCTGGACGATACCCCCAAGGTACTCACCCGTACCGACACGCCGCTCTCAAGCCTGACCTCGATGGCCGAGCCCTTACTGGAGCTGGCCCGCCAATCCGGCGGGCGCATCAGCAGCGATGGCCAGGTCAGCTTGCGACAGTTACTTAACCTGTACCAGATGGCGCTCCCCACCACCCGTGAAGAGGCGCACATCACCGCACGCCTGCTGGGCATCGCGATACTCAAGCCGCCCCGTCACGGCAACTACTGGCGGGCGTTGCAGGTGATGCCACTGCTCGCAGCGCAACGCAAACAGGTGCTGCAGACCGTCGCCGCCTTCCTGCCCAACCCGGACGTAAAACTGTTCGACTACCTGAGCGAAGTGGTCGTAGGCGAAAAAAACCGCGACCAAGTGCGCGCCGAGGCTGATCTGCTGCTGCACCAACTATTGGCGTCGCCCCGGGCCCAGGCACTGGCCGCGCGGCTGTCCGAAACCGTGGGCTGGTACGGAGAACATGCCAGCGCTGCGAACACCCGTGCCAGCCGCAACGCACTGTTGTTTGCCGCACTGATTCTCAGCCTGGACGCGAACGCCGGTACGCGGCGGGCCACTGTCGCTGGTTACGACCTGACTGATTCCCACAACTGGGGCCTGACCTTCGATGAAGTACTTGGCGTCGTAGAAGCCATGGTCCAGTTCAAGGTCTTGCGCACCAACGCCGTGCCCATGGCCACGCACCTGCTGCTGGCGGGCACCGCTCCGGAATTCCTGGTACGGGACATTCCTGATGAGGTGTCGTACATGAGTTCCCATACCTGGGTGCATTTCAAGCAATACGTAGACCTGATCGAAGCTGAAACACCAGGCGCGTCAAGGGCCATGCGCTTCACTGACTTCATGGCGATGATCTACTTCATCATTCCTTCCCGCAGGGTCCGCCGGGGCAGCCTGCCGATTACCGATTGGGCCGTGGCCAACGGGGTGCTGGTCAAAAGCATCGAGCCTCGCGATACCGCCGAAAAGAATCGCGCCATTGCCGCGTTGAACGAGCAGATCAACCTGCTGCAGGTCAGTTCCGAGTTGCTGAAGAACGGGCATATCAGCCTGTATGAGATGGCCTTGCAGGATCTTCAGCGGGTGTTTGCCGGCAACCCCTACCTGGAGCGATGGGTCATACAATGGCAGGCCAGGCCAGGTACGCACCCGCCGCCGGGCATCGCCGCCAACACCGCCGTTTCGCTGGTTCAGTTGCACATGGCAGGCCAGCTGACCAAGGGCACTACGCAATGGCGCTCGACCGTCAAGGACGTGGATTTCGCCAGCATGGCGCCACGGTTCGATGAGTTGGGGTCGATCCATTCCGCCTTTGCCACCGAGTTCGAGAAACGCTACACGGCGGTGCGCGCAGCGCTGATACAGTCGATCATGTATTGGATGTCACAACTGACCCTGCTGAGTCGTGAAGCTATGGAATATGGAAAGCTGGAATTCCATCGCCTGCAAACGCCGCGCACCAGCGCGAGCGGGCAACCACCGGGCATCGGGCGATTCGGGGTGCTGGTGCTGTGTCAGTACGCCCGCGACAAACGCTTCTACGAGTTTTTCCCAAAGCAACTGAAGGTTGCCCCACTACCGGGCCTGACCCTGCAAACGTTCGAGCAGGCCCTGCGCACCGGCAATACCCAAGGCAGCCCGCTGCCGATCGATTGGTCAGCGTACGCGCGCGGCACCCTTCCCAACGGGCAGCAACAAGCGACGGTCATCGCCCAACGTTTTGCCGAGCTGCCTGCCGTCTATGGGCCGGGCCCTGCGGTGCCCAACACCTTCACCTCGCCACGCAGCCTGGCCATTGCCACTATCGTGATTGACCAACATTTGCTGGCAGGCGCCGATGAGGCGCGAGCGGCGGCGAGGCAACCCCTTTCCCTGGCAGACGCCATCAACGGCGTAGATCCGCGGGTCGGTTTCCTGCGCAGAATGGAACCCGAAACCATGAAATGAAACGTTGCAGGCCAGTTTCTGTGTAATTATTCACTGCATTGTTTACCGGTGAGACTTGTAGTGATGCGATCGCCCCTCGAACCGACTGCCCCTTCCTTCTGGCGCGACGAACGCCTGCCGTTCATTGAGGCGCGGACCATCGCCGACGGGCGAAAGGTCTGCTACACCCGCCACGCCCACGAGCACTTTTCCATCGGTGCGATCACGTCCGGGCAGAGCCTGTACATCCATGGGGCATCGACCCTCAAGATCAGCACCGGCACCGTGGTCTTGATGAACCCCGGGGATGTCCACGCCTGCAACCCCATTGATGATCTGCCCTGGTCCTATCACATGCTGTATATCGATACGGCCTGGCTGACCGACCTGCAGCACCAGCTGGGTTTCAGCAAGGACCAGGACTTTCGACCGTTCACCGCCACGCACACCACGGATATCGCGTTGTACATCGGGCTGAACGAGCTGTATGAGGTGCTGGTGGACAACCACGCCGAACACCTGCACAAGCAGAGTGCGGTGGTGAGTTTTTTCACCGACGTGCAGCAGCGTCTCAATCCTTCGACAACCCCGGTGCGTGAGGTCAATCACAAACTGGAGCGCGCCGCCGACTATATTCGCGAGCATTGCACCGAGGCCCTGAAGCTCGAAGACATTTGCCAGGCGGCCGAGCTGTCGCCGTCCTACCTGATCCGTGCGTTCAAACAGTATTACGGCATGACGCCCCATGCATTCCTGGTCAACCGGCGCATCCAGTTTGCCCGCACCCAGTTACGCAGCGGCCAGTTGATCGCCGACGTCGCACTGGCAGCCGGCTTTTCTGACCAGGCGCATTTCCAGCGCACGTTCAAACAGCACCTGGCGGCGACGCCCGGGCAATATCGCGGCTGACTCAGGCCAGCAGCAGATACCCCACGCTGGCCACCAGCAACGCGGCCATGGAGCGATTGAACAGGCGCATGCCCTGGGGGTTGCTCAAGTAACGGCGCAGGAACGTCCCGGCGTACGCCCAGCACGCCACCGACAGGTAGCAAATCACCAGGTAGATCGCCGCAAACAGCCAGACTTGCCGGGCATCACCATCGGCGACAAACAGCCCCATGCCTGCCACACACGCCAGCCAGGCCTTGGGGTTGAGCCACTGCATGATCGCGCCGTAGAGCATCGAGGGCGCCGTGGCCGTGCCTTCAGCGTCCAGTCGCCCATCGTCCACCGCCAGCTTCCAGGCCATGTACAACAGGAACGCCACCCCGCCCCATTGAATCAGTTGGGTCAGCAGCGGCCAGCGCACCAATACTTCATGCAGCCCCAGGCCAATCAGCACCAGCAGCAAGGTGAACCCCAGCGCGGCCCCGGCCACGTGCTTCTGGCTGGCGGCAAACCCAAAGCGCGCCCCTGAACTGATGGCCACGACATTCACCGGTCCCGGCGTGATGGAGGTGGCCAGGGCGAAGGCGGCCATGGAAATGATCAAGCTCATTGCAGTTCCTTGTTGTTGTGCAGGTATGAGCTGAACCTTAAGGGGAAGACGGATCGCGGTATTGAAGAAAATGACCCAGGCGAGACTACTCCCCCGTCATCCGCTCCAGGCTGTTGCTCAAGTGCAACAGCATGGCGGCTCTGGCCGCGTCCGGGTCCTGCCGGCGAATGGCTTTCAGGATCGCCTCGTGCTCAAGGTTCGCCAGCCGACCCAGTTCCATCAGATCCGCGTCACCGCGCTCTTCGGCATTGATTCGGGTGCGTGGGATTACCGAATTGCCCAGGTGATAAATCACGTCGGTGAAATAGGTATTGCCGGTGGCCTGGGCGATCAAGCGATGGAAGCGCACATCGGGTTCAACGGCGCTGTCGTTGTTGGCCAGTGAGTCCTGGTAGTCATCCAGTGCCTGGCGCATCTGCTGCAATTGTTCGTCGGTGCGGCGCAGGGCCGCCAGTGCGGCCGCTTGGGTCTCCAGGCCCATGCGCAGCTCAAGAATGCCGCGCACGCTGGCAGCGGTGTCATGGGTCAGGTGCAGGCCCTGGCGTTCGTCGCGCGCCAGCACAAAGGTGCCGACACCGTGGCGGGTTTCTACAAGCCCTGCGGCCTGCAATTTGGAGAGCGCTTCGCGCACCACCGTGCGACTGACGCCGTACTCACCCACGATGGCCGATTCGGACGGCAGTTTTTCACCCGGCGCCATTTGCCCCAGGAGAATCTGCTGGGTCAACGCGGTGACGATGTCGTGGGCAAGTCCCGGGGAGCGCTTGCGATGAGGTGCCGAGCTGGGGTTTTGCATCAGGAATTCCGTTCAGGGGCGCCTGGCAATACTAGCATTCTTAGATGAGCCAACTTGTATGACAACAAACAAATACCTGTAAGGAGCGAGCTTGCTCGCGAAAAACCCCGCCACACTGCAAATATTCAATATTTCCGCGCAATCATTGAGCCTTTTCGCGAGAAAACTCGCGCCTACAAAGGGTTGCCATCTCTGAAATAGCAGTTGTATGATGTCTATCAAGTTGTCAGACATCTCTGGTAACCCAAGCACTTCCCCGCACAACAATAATCAGTGGGAGTTTGACCTCGTGACCCCTTCCAGCCCTGCGACAGCTGCGCCTGCCACCGACCCGGTCCTGGCCCGCGCGATCAAGAAAGTGAAGAGCCACGTGCTCCCGCTCTTCGTGATCATGTTCATCGTCAACTACATCGACCGCGTCAACATCGGCTTTGTGCGTACCCATATGGAGCACGACCTGGGCATTGGTGCGGCCGCCTACGGCTTCGGCGCCGGGTTGTTTTTCATCGGCTACGCGCTGTTCGAAGTGCCGTCCAACATGCTCCTGCAAAAAGTCGGCGCACGCATCTGGCTGACCCGCATCATGTTCACCTGGGGCATCACCGCTACGTTGATGGCCTTCATCCAGAACGAAACCCACTTCTACATCCTGCGCTTCCTGCTGGGCGTGGCCGAAGCCGGCTTTTTCCCTGGGGTGATTTACTATTTCACCCGCTGGTTGCCCGGTGTCGAACGCGGCAAGGCGATTGCGATTTTCCTCAGCGGCTCGGCCCTCGCCTCGCTGATCTCCGGCCCCTTGTCCGGCGTGCTGTTGCAAATCACCGGCCTTGGCCTGCACGGCTGGCAGTGGATGTACATCATCGAAGGCATGGCGTCGGTACTGCTGTGCTTTTTCGTGTGGTTCTGGCTGGACTCCAAGCCCCACGACGCCAAGTGGCTCAGCCTTGAAGAAAAGGATGCGCTGGTGGGCGAGATCGACCGCGAGCAACGTGAGCGTGATGCCGCCACTACGGTCAAGCCGACCTTGGGCAAGCTGCTCAAGGACCGCCAGATCATGCTGTTCTGCGCCTTGTACTTCTGCATCCAGCTCACCATCTACGCCGCCACTTTCTGGCTGCCGAGCATCATCAAAAAGATGGGCGACCTCAGCGACATTCAGGTGGGGTTCTACAACTCGATCCCGTGGTTGATTTCCATCATCGCGATGTACGCCTTCGCTGCCTTGGCGGGCAAGTTCAAGTTCCAGCAAGCCTGGGTCGCGGCGGCACTGCTGATCGCTGCCGTCGGGATGTTCCTGTCCACCACCGGCGGGCCGATCTTTGCCTTTATCGCGATCTGCTTTGCGGCGATCGGCTTCAAGTCTGCGTCCTCGCTGTTCTGGCCGATTCCCCAGGGTTACCTGGATGCGCGGATCGCGGCGGCAGTGATTGCACTGATCAACTCCATCGGCAACCTCGGCGGGTTTGTCGCACCCACCACCTTTGGATTTCTGGAGCAGACCACCGGCTCGATCCAGGGCGGCTTGTATGGCCTGGCGGGCACTTCGATCCTTGCGGCCATCCTGGTGTTTTTCGCCAGGACACTGCCTGCGCCGACCGCCAGCAGCGTGCTGCAACCCGCCCCCGTCTTGAGCAAATAAGGACTACACGATGAACACAGAACACCAGCACCACGCCAACGGCGCCCCAGTCGTTACCGGCCTGCAAGTCATCCCGGTGGCCGGCCACGACAGCATGCTGCTCAACCTCAGCGGCGCCCACGGGCCGTTTTTCACGCGCAATATCGTGATCCTTACCGACAGCGCCGGCCGTACCGGTGTGGGTGAAGTACCGGGTGGCGAACGCATTCGCGAAACCCTGGAAGACGCCCGCAGCCTGGTGATCGGCAAGCCCATCGGCCAGTATCAGAGCATCCTCAATGCCATGCGCCAGACCTTCGCCGCGCGGGATTCGGCGGGCCGGGGTTTGCAGACGTTTGACCTGCGCATCACCATCCATGCCGTCACGGCGATGGAAGCTGCACTGCTGGACTTGCTCGGCCAATTCCTTGAAGTCCCGGTGGCAGCCCTTCTCGGCGAAGGCCAGCAACGCGACGCGGTGAAGATGCTCGGCTACCTGTTCTACATCGGTGATCGCCAGCAAACCGACCTGGCCTATCGCAGTGAAGACCATGCCGAAGACTGGTTCCGCCTGCGTCACGAACAGGCCATGACCCCCGAAGCCATCGTGCGTCTGGCAGAGGCGGCCAAGGCGCAATACGGTTTCAATGACTTCAAGCTCAAGGGCGGCGTACTGCGCGGCGCCGAAGAAATCGAAGCGGTCACGGCGCTGGCCGAGCGCTTCCCCGATGCGCGCATCACCCTGGACCCCAATGGCGCCTGGTCACTGAAAGAAGCCATCGCCCTGTGTCGCGACCAGCATCACGTACTGGCCTACGCCGAAGACCCTTGCGGTGCGGAAAACGGTTACTCCGGGCGTGAAGTCATGGCCGAATTCCGCCGTGCCACCGGGCTGCCGACCGCCACCAATATGATCGCCACCGACTGGCGCGAAATGGGTCACGCGATCCAGTTGCAGTCCGTGGACATCCCACTGGCCGATCCACACTTCTGGACCATGCAAGGCTCGGTGCGCGTGGCGCAGATGTGCCACGAGTGGGGCCTGACCTGGGGCTCGCATTCCAACAATCACTTCGATATTTCCCTGGCGATGTTCACCCAGGTGGCTGCCGCGGCACCGGGGGAAATCACCGCCATCGACACGCACTGGATCTGGCAGGACGGCCAGCGGTTGACCAAGGCTCCATTGAAGATCGTCGACGGGCATATCAAGGTGCAGGCCAAACCGGGCCTGGGCGTGGACATCGACATGGACGCCGTGGCCCACGCCCACGAACTGTACAAAGGCATGGGCCTGGGGGCACGTAATGACAGCGTGGCGATGCAATTCATGATTCCGGGCTGGACGTTCGATAACAAACGGCCGTGCCTGGTGCGCTGACCTCAGCTGAAGATCATCGAAAAGTGCGCGCCCACCCCGGCGCGCACGCCCTCACCTACTGCCAGCGCTACCGAGCCGCCGGCCAGGTTGGCATCACCACAGGTAAACACGCCGGGCACCGTGGTCTGGCGCGTTTCGTTGGTCAGTAGATAAGGTCCGGTCGGCCCTTCGACAAACTCACACCCCAACTGCTCGGCCAACGGGCTGGCCATACGCGTACGGGACAGGGTGAAGATACCGTCCAGGGCGATCACTCGACCGTCTGCCAATTCCATATCCGCCCGCTCACCGACAATCCGCCGCACCGCCTGACTTTCGATATGGACGCCACGCCGCTCCAGTTGCGCCTGCTGTTCGGCATCCGGCACAAATACGCCGTTGGTAAACAGCGTGGTGGTGCCCCAATCCGGCAGCAGCATGGCGTGATGCATCGCTAGCGGCGAAGTCGCCAGCACGCCGATGCGGCCTTGATCCAACTCGTAGCCGTGGCAATACGGGCAATGAAACACATGCTTGCCCCAGCGCTCCTTCAGCCCTTCCACCTCGGGCAACTCATCCACCACGCCGGTGGCAAGAATCAGGCGCTTAGCGTTGAACCCACCGTTGCAGCGGGTTTGCACCACGAAACCATCCTGGCGTTGGGTAGCGTCAACGGCGGTGTCCTGCACCCAGGTCACCGTCGGATACTCCATCAACTGCCCTCGCCCTTCGGCGGCGATCAACTCCGGCGGCTGGCCATCCTGGCTGAGGAAACCATGGGAGGTGGCCGCAAACCGATTGCGCCGCTGCCCGGCATCAATCACCAGCACCTTGCGCCGGGCCCGCGCCAATTGCAGGCCGGCGGACATTCCGGCGTAGCTGCCGCCCACGATAATCACGTCGTAAACCATGAAGATGACCTCTCTGGTGGCCCTTGCATCGGTTGCCGGGCATTCACGACACACCATAAGTTACGTAAAAATACCTCGTCAAGCATCTCGCAACTCTAATCGTTACGAACGATACTTTCGGGCAGGAAATCCAGAGGCTTGCAGATGAGAAACGACACCCGGCTTTCGCGCATGCTCCATGTGCTGATCCACATGGGCCGCCACGAGGAACGCGCCACCTCGGAGACCATCGCGCAGATGCTTGGTACCAACGCGGTGGTGGTGCGCCGCACCCTCGGCCTGCTCAAGGAGAAGGGTTATGTGCGTTCGGAAAAAGGCCATCAGGGCGGCTGGAGCCTGGGCAAACCCTTGAGTGAAATCACGTTGCTGGACATCCACAACGCCCTCGGCACGTCGTCGATCTTTGCCGTCGGCTTGTCCACCGATCACCCGCAATGCCTGGTGGAACAGGCCGTCAATGCGGCGCTGAACCAGGCCTTTGATGACGCCCAGGCGTTGCTCCTGCAGCGTTTGGGCGAGGTGACGCTAGCCCAGTTGGCGGATGATTTTGACGAGCGCTACCAAGTAGCGATGACACCAGCGCCGTGCGCGTGATGCCTTCGGCGCCCTAGGCGCCGCCCACCGAACGCCACGCGGCCTCGGCCAGGGTCTCGCGATAGAGCCGCGGGCTGCTGATCGCCCGCCCGGCCAGCCAGGCGCGGCAGTAGGTATCGGCCTGGCCGATGATCAGTGCCGCCAGCAGCTCGGCCGGTACCTGATTAAGCTGATCAGCACGCCCAGGTAGCCCCATCCAATCCTTCAGCACTGCATTGCGCGCCTGGTTGCGGCTTTCCAGCTCGGCGGCGAATGGCCCCTTGGTCACGGCGAAATGCGCGTGGTACTGAAAACGCGCCCATTGCGGTTCGCTGTCCACCCAATCGACATAGCTGTGAACCAGCGCGTACACACCCTCCTTCGCCGTTTCGGCCGATTCAAGATAGCGCCCACGCAATTCGGCTTGGTCTTCCAGCGCAGTAAAAAACAGCGCGGCGACCAGGCCTTCCTTGTTGCCGAAGTGGTGATAGATCGCGCCGACGCTGGTGTCGCAACGTGCGCGGATCATCTCGATGGTGGTGGCTTCAAGGCCCTGTTCGTTGAACAGGTCGAGGGCGGCCTTGAAGATGTCGCGCTTCAATTCGGCCCTTCGGCCAGGGAAGCAACGCTGGAGCAGATCCGGGGTTTGCATGCTGAACATGAGCTCAATCGTTTGAAGAAAGGATAAGCCCGGGCAGCTTGACAGATTTCCCAAGGGCAGAATACTGTTCCGTTACAGAACATAATTCTGTATCGAAATAATATTCCGTAAATCTCACACCTCAGCGAGGCAGCACCATGAGTCAGGCTTTGAGCATGTTCAACAGTGTCGGTCCCGAAGCGTTCAGCAAACTGGCGTGCCAGATGGCGCCCTACTTCAGCACGATCAATCCGTTGATGACCCAGTTGCGGCCGGGGTTTGCCTCGGTGGAAGTGCCGTTCAGCAAGGCTATTACCAACCACCTGGGCACGGTGCACGCCATTGCCATGTGCAACGCTGCGGAGTTGGCGGCGGGCACCATGACGGACGTTTCTGTGCCGGCGGGTGCGCGGTGGATTCCCAAGGGGATGACGGTGGAGTATCTGGCCAAGGCCAAGAGCAGCGTGACGGCGACGGCCAATGGTGAGGGGATTGATTGGCAAACGGCGGGTGACAAGGTGGTGCCGGTGGAGATGCTGGATGCGGAGGGGAAATTGGTGTTTACCGCGCGGATTACCATGAATGTGAAATTGGGGTGAGTGTGTTGGGGATTGGGGGTATATCCGTTATTTAGGTAACGGCCGCCTATGGTTCCGCTCTTACAGCGGCTCACTTTTGAAG